>JACOND010000057.1 GCA_014323935.1 Bdellovibrionales bacterium | reverse complement strand
AAATAGAAAATACGACTCATTCTAGCTCTTCTACAAACACATCTTCTTTTTTAGTTCCTGATTTAATGATCATAGGAAAATAAATTTTTATTTTTGACTCAATCCATGTTCTAAACCATACACAAGTCATTTCAAGGAAAAAAACCTGTTTTTTAATTCTAACTTGTAGAATCTATTATGAAAAGAGAGCGGTAAAAAACTCAAAGAAAAAAATTGACATAAAAATAAAGTCTCTAACTGTTTAAGGAATAGAATCTTTATACAGCTAAAGAACTTTAATTTCCTAAGAGCTTTAAAAGCTATTTTTTACATCTCCATATTGCTGGTTCTCTCATTTCAAAATTTAAAGATAAAGAACACTCATAACCTTTTTTTGAAAGGAGTTCTTCTTCCATCTGTAAGGCTTCTGAACAAACTATATCATCAAAATCACCGGTTATTTTGTTGTAAAGTTCTAAGTCATTTAAATGTGCCTCCCCCATTGCTAAATCAACTTCTCTCCCATAATTACAAGTCGAATGAATTATGAATTCTTCAGCACTCACGTGAAAGCTTACTAAAAATAGTAATACAGCACTACTTTTAAAAATTTTGTTTAATAATTTCATATTACCCCCCCCCTTATGTTAATTCTCTCATAACATAAATAATTACAATTTCCTAAAAAAAATATGAAAAAACTTCAAAAAAACTTAAAAATCTAAAAATAAAGAACTCTAAACTTTTTTTAAAAGTCTGCCAATGTTTATTTTGTCATGTTTTCTACATTTTTTAAATTAAAAAATCTATTTTCTTTTAGATTTTTTCTTATACTTGTAATTTCGTTTTATAGCAACTTTTCTTTATCAAATAAGCCTAAACTCTGTTCTGAAATAAATGAGAGTTCTGATGAGAGTGAGGATGTGGATACATGTTTATTAGATGACCACGTCTACTCTTCACTCAAAGTAAAATGCACTTTCTTTTTGTTCAAAGTATCCTTTTAAAGAAAACGGTAAATTCTTTCATACGGCTACTCTTCTAAGTCTTTACTTTGTCAAATATATAATTCCCCATTTAGCTGATAATTATATTCTTATTTGGTTTCTAGCAAGTCTTTCTACAGTATTTCCTTGTGATTGTTTCTTTTTTTCTTCTTCGTTTATCATAAGAAAGCTCAGAAAGAAGAAAAAAATCCAAGAAACATAAATCAGAGAAGTTCACAAAGCTTTTGACTCATTGATATAAAAAATCAAAAAATATTCATTTCTGATTTTAAGAAAAAATTATGTTACAAAGTTGGTTCAATGAAAAGATAAAAAAACAGTTACCCATTAAGAATATAAATAGTCTATATATCTTCTTTTATTTTCTATATTTGCTTTATACATTATAATGGAAAATAATTTTGCTAAATTTACAGACTCTAGTTTTATATTTTTAGTAAATATTTTTATAAAAGTTATTCTCCAAACTGTGAAGGAATAAAGATTTTCTAAAAGAGAATATCTCTAAAATTAGAAGACTAGATTTAAGAATTCTTCTTTAATTTTTCAATTTCTTCTTTAGAAAAACCTGTAATCTTAGAAATAAAAGCTATCTCTACTTTTTCTTTCAGCATATTTAAAACGATTTCTTGTTGTCCTTCTTTTCTACCTTGTTCAAACCCTTCTTCCTTCGAATCCTGTATGTCTAATCTATAATCCATCTTCCTGCGATACTCATCATAGGCTAACTCTTGCATTCTCTCATCCTCTGA
>JACOND010000056.1 GCA_014323935.1 Bdellovibrionales bacterium | reverse complement strand
GGAGCTAGGGCTTTAAAAAGGGGAGAGTGGGTTTTTTTCCTTTCTCGCTCAATCTCTGAGGGTGTGATTTTGAGAGAAGAGCTAAAGAGCCCTCCTATATATCCTTTGCTTTTGAGCTTAAATGAAGAGGTTGTAGTCAGGAAGATAGTAACTCGGTATCCTACTAGCCATATCTATGTTTAGTTATCTGTGCAAAGCTTTTTGGTAACTCGGTATCCTACTAGCCATATCTATGTTTAGTTATCTGTGCAAAGCTTTTTGTAAGGGAGGGATTTTGTATGGAAGATAAGTTTTCATTATTAAAGTCTAAAATTGAAGAGTACAAAGAAAAAAATGCTGGTAAGAAGCGTATCCATTACTCTGAGAGCTTAAAGAGTGAGGTTGCATCTTTTTTAAAGGAAGAACAGATGAGTGTTTCTGAGTTTTGTAAGAGTACAGGTTTTAAAGTTTCTACAGTCAACTCTTGGAAAAAAGCTTTTTTTGGTTCTAAAAGATCATCTAAGGCTGTTAAAAAAGAGCCCCTGTTTAAGTCTGTGTTTTTGAGGGATGAAAGAAAGAAGCGAGTTTTTGTTCTTTGCGGTTTAAGTTTAGAAGAGATATGTGAGTTAGTAGGTGAGCTGTGATGTTTTTGGCTTCAAGAAGTCGAGTTTTGGTTTACAAAAAGAACATCGATATGAGATTTGGTATTGAGAGGCTGAGTTTTTTAGTCAAAGAGGAGATGGGAGAGGATGTGAATTATGGGGATCTGTTTCTTTTTTTAGGTTTTAACAGAAAGAGGTTAAAAGGTTTATTTTTTGATGGTTCCGGTCTTTTACTTATGACAAAGAGGATGGAGAAGAAGAGGTTTATGAGTGTAAATGATTTGAGTCGTTTTTCTTTAACACGAAGTGAGTTGAAGTTAATTCTTCATGGCTCTGTGTTAAGAGACTATGCTCCTAGTAAGAGAATTTCATCTTAATATTTTTTTAAATTTCTTTTTTTTTATTTTTTTTCTTTTTAATTAAAAAAAGCTTGTTTTTAAAAGATTTAAAGATTGTAATAAAAGCATGAGTTTAAACCATTTTATCAAATATTTTTAACTTTATTTCTTTTTTTAATTTTCACTTTGTATAAAAAAATAAATTTAAGAGAGATACATGTTAAAAATAAGAAAAAATATTAGTAACAAAAACAATGATCTTATAAGGTTTGGACATCGAACAGCTTCTGATCCTTACTTTACTGACATAGAGTATGACAGAGAAAGAAGAAGAGTGCTTATGGATTATCCCAGTGGTCTAGAAACCACATACACTTATA
>JACOND010000055.1 GCA_014323935.1 Bdellovibrionales bacterium | reverse complement strand
GACGAGAGAATAACTTGGAGTTATTTTATCATAGTTATCTCCTTCTTTTAAACTTTGTGCATGAAGTTTACTCCAGTATAAAAGCACTCTTTTTAGAAAGCTTGGCTTAGGGCAGGTTTGAACTTCTATATTGATATCCTCTCCTGAAGAGAGTTTCACTCTCAAATCTAAGGAAACTTTTTTTACCTCCTAGATGTTGTTCTACAGGAAGATTTGTTTCTAAATATTCAAGGCTTTGTTTATCTTGAAGCTTTTCTTCCCTTTCTGCTAACTCTGGAATGTTGGGGTTTTTGATCTCTAATTGCATGATTTCAGGAATGTTTAGGAAATGTTTTAAAACACGTTTTAAGATATCAGGTTTGTCTACAAAGAATTTTTTAAAGACGACATCTCTTGTCATCTTCACATGGTTTTTTTGCTTTTTCATTTGTTACTCCTTTTTTTAGATTAAGTTAAAGTCACTCCTTTATAGTTACATGCAAATTCACTTCCAGATTGATACAAAAGTTAAAAATAATGGGATTTATATATTTAAATAACCATAAATGGTACATTAAGAGAGTTTGAAATAGTGATAATAAAATCATAGGTTTAAGACTAAGAAAAAGTCTAAAAAAAATATTAAAAACTCCGATCGGAATAAAGATTAAAGTGATTGCTTCTTTGAATTTACCTTCTAATTATCGTTTATAGTTAATAATTAAATATCCAAGCCTTCTTTTTTTATGAATTAAGTTTTGTAATATATATCCCCTATAAAGACTCATTTTCATCTCTTATAATTTTAAAATACTGAAAAGTTTAACTAGTCAAATAATTCTTTTTTTATTCTCTTACAACTTTTAATTTTTATCATCATTTTTTTTCTCCTTTATTAATTTTTTTAAGTTTTCATATTTTATTTTAATGGACAATAAAACTAAATATATTGCATGCTAATACCAAAAAAGCTATATCTGTAAAATCATCAAAATTAAACATATTTTCCTCTTTAAATTCTTAAAATACGAACTTCCTAGGAACATAGGGTTATTTTTTACTTGATCAACAGTCATTTGAAAAAACATTGTTCTATCTAGTTTTTTATTTCTTTTTTAGTTTAAGAATCTTACTTTTTGAAAGACTTGTTACTTTTATAATTGTAGAAATATCTATACCTAACTTCAGTAATTTAAAGGCCTGTTCCCTTTTTTCCGCTTGTCTACCTTCTTCTATGCCTTGCTTTCTACCTTTTTCTATACCTCTTTGTATGCCTTCTTGCATGCCCTCTTTTCTACCTTTTTTTCTACCTTTTTCCTCCCAATCCTGTTTGTCTAATCTATAATCTATCTTCCTGCGGTACTCATCATAGGCTAACTCTTGCATTCTCTCATCCTTTGATAATTTTGTAAAATAATTCATCGCTTCCTCCATATCCC
>JACOND010000054.1 GCA_014323935.1 Bdellovibrionales bacterium | reverse complement strand
AAATGTGCCATATACGTTATTCCCACCAAACTATGATTCTTATCTAAAACAGGACTGCCACTTGCTCCAAAATTATAGAAATTATCTGAAAAAAAAGAATTCTCTGTCAAATCCCCTGTTTGATTTATCTTTTGAAATTTTCCACCTGGATAAGCTAAAACATAAAAAGCCTCAGACAAATCTAACTCTTCCTTTTCCAAATTTAAATAGTAAGAAACACTTTCTTCTGTTTCTAAAAGAGCTAAATCTTCTTTTATTGATACACTCAATAAATTTTTAACTCTTAACTCTCTTAAATTCCCTTCTTGAACTATTCTTACTTCCTCTAAACTAGACAAATCATCAATAACATGAAAATTCGTAACGAGTGTTCTTGGTCCTATGAAAAAGCCTGTCCCGCTACTAGATTTATCTTCTATTTTCCAAACTGAACGAAATACTGTTTCTTCATCGATAACTTTTTCTTTAGAAGAAGCGATTGAAAATAACTCTATTCTTCCTTCATTTATACTTATTAAAAAACTAAATAGAAAAAAAAATAACTTTAACATAAACCTCCCTATAATTTTCGTTACCTACCTAGATTTTATTTTATCATATTTTGCAAATAAATTTTCTTCACTTATCACTCCTTGAAAAATTTTCCAGTTGTATACGAAAAATTTAAAAGAAACTGTAATAAATTTGAACAGTTTAGATTAAAAAGATATTTCAAGTTTATTTTCTACTGAATACTCATTGATTTATAGCCTTTTCAAACCATTCTCTTGACTTTTCTAAATTATGCTCCTCAAAATACATCTCAGCTAATTTATATTGAGCCAGAACGTAGCCTTGTTTTGCAGATATTTCAAACCACTCTCTTGACTTTTTAACATCCTTCTCTATTCTAGCTAAAGTATATTGCGCGGGAGCATAGCCTTGTTTTGCAGACTCTTCAAGTAACTTTCTTGACTTTTCTAAATCCTGTTCTGTTCCTAAACCCTTATAATACATCTCAGCTAATCCATGTTGAGCCAGAGCATTGTCTTGTTTTGCAGATATTTCAAACCATTTCTTTATTTGTTCTTGAATTAAATTCTCATCAACTCCTAGCTCTTCATATTTTTGAAATGCCATTCCTATCTTATAGTAATCTTGAGGCACTTTCTCTCCTTGTAAGTATCTGAAAAAATCTTCTCTGACTCGTTTTATACATCCTTTAAAATTAAGCTCTTTACATAAAGAATCTTTTTCTAGAAATTTCTTTAAATTTTCTATTTCTATAAAAGACAGTAGATTGAAATTTACCATATATACTATTCCCACTAAATTATGATTCTTATCTAAAACAGGACCACCACTTGCTCCATGATTATTGGAATTATCTGAAGAAAAAGAATTCCATTTTAAAACACTTGTTTGATTTATCTTTTGAAACTTTCCACCTGGATAAGCTAAAACATACAAATCCTCAGGCGAATCTAACTCTTCCTCTT
>JACOND010000053.1 GCA_014323935.1 Bdellovibrionales bacterium | reverse complement strand
ATTTAACAGTGATTTAAAGATAGTGATCGTGGAATTAAGTAAATTAGATAAGGATAAGAAGGATTTAGTTGATTTTAAAGAGAAGTGGTGTTATTTTTTTAAGGAAGTCAGGAGAGGACAGGGAGTATTTAAGATAAGGATATGGAGGAAGCGATGATTTATTTTGGAAAGTTATCAGAGGATGAGAGAATGCAAGAGTTAGTCTATGATGAGTACCGCAGAAAGATGGATTATAGATTAGACCAACAGGATTCGAAGGAAGAAGGTAGACAAGAAGGAATCCAAGAAGGCATAGAGCAAGGCTTAAAAAGAGGCATGCAAAGAGGCAGACAAGAAGGCAGGAAAGAAGGAATGCAAGAAATTGTTTTAAATATGCTGAAAGAAAATTGGATTCTTATCAAAAAGAGTCAAAGCAAAAACTAAGATAAAGTAAAACATTATTTTTTCTGTTTGTAACTAGACTGCTTGTGTTTTTTTAATTATTATAACTCATAGATTTATTGAATTTGAAAAAGAGGGCTAACTCAAAAGTTAGTCCTTTTTTTTCAAGTCTTTTAGACTTAGTTTTAAATTAAAGTAAAATCTGAATTTTAATAAATTCTTTTCTTCTGGGGTATAGATTTAAAATCCTATTTAAAAAATAAAATTACTTCTTTTTCCTTATCTACTTGCTTAATCATTATCCTTTGGATAAAAGTCTTTCACACACAAAAGAAAAGTCTCTTTGAGATGATAGCCTTGTTTAAAATACAACATTTATGAGTTCTAAATATTTAAGAATATAGAAGATTAATCTTTATAATTTTATCCAGAAAAGACCTAAAATATTGCTCCCATACAAAGAAGGGTCAACAGCAACACCATTTCGCTTGAAATTCAAAACTTCTACAAAATAAAAGAAAAATCTTCTAAAATCTTATAATGAAAAAAACATTGATTTTAAGATGATTACTAAAGCAGTTTCAGCCTAACAGTAGTGAAGATTTTACTTTACAGGATTTTTCACCTCTTGAAGAAGAGTATAATGAGAATTTAAGAGAATAAAATAGAATTATCAGAAGGAAGTGTTTTTCTTAGAGCTGAGACTGTTGATAATAAGAAATCTCATAAAGAAGAAAAAAATTCAAGCAGGGATTAAATAGATAGAATTTCACAAAGCTTTTGACTTAATTGATATAAAAAATCAAAAAATATTTATTTCTGATTTTAAGAAAAAATTATGTTAGAGAATTAGCTCAATGATAAAGATAAAAAAACAGGTACTCATTAAGAATATAAATGGTCTATATATCTTCTTTTATTTTCTATATTTGATTTCTTTATATATTATAATAGAAAATAATTTTCCGAAATTTATAGACTATAGCTTTTATATTTTATGGAGGGGGGGGGGATACCTTGTTAAATATTTTTATAAAAGTTATCTCCAAACTGTAAAGGAATAAAGATTTTCTAAAAAAAGAGAATATCTCTAAAACTAAAAGACTAACTTTTTAAGAACTGTTCTTTAATTTTTTAATTTCTTCTTTTGAAAAGCCTGTAATTTTAGATATAAAAGCTATATTTGTCTTTTCTTTCAAAAGATTTAAAGCTATTTCTTG
>JACOND010000052.1:2630-4079 GCA_014323935.1 Bdellovibrionales bacterium | reverse complement strand
ACATCCTTTAAAATTAAGTTCTTTACATAAAAAACCTTTATCTTCTAGGAACTTCTTTAAATCTTCTATTTCTATAAAAAACAGTAGATTGTAATGTACCTTAAATACTACTCCCACCAAATTATGATTCTTATCTAAAACAGGACCACCACTTGCTCCAAAATTATAGGGATTATCTGAAAAAAAAGAATTCCATTTTAAAACACCTGTTTGATTTATTTTTTTAAACTCTCCACCTGGATAAGCTACAACATACAAAGCCTCAGGCGAATCCAACTTTTCCTTTTCCAAATTTAAATAGTCAGAAACACTTTCTTCTGTTTCTAAAAGAGCTAAATCTTCTTCTATTGATACACTCACTAATTCCTTTACTCTTAACTCTCTTGAAGTCCCTTCTTGAGTTATTCTTATGTCCTCTAAACTAGACAAATCATCAATAACATGAAAATTCGTAATGATTTTTGTTGGTCCTATAAAAAAACCCGTCCCATTCCCACCAGATTTATCTTCTATTTTCCAAACTGAATGAAATACTGTTTCTTCATCAATAATTTTTTTCTTAGAAGAAGCGACTGAAAATAACTTTATTCTTCTTCGTTTTATACCTATTAAAAAAGCACGTAAAAAAATAAATAGCCTTAACATAAAGCTCCCTATAATTTTCATTATCCACCCAGCAAACAATTTTCTTTTATCATATTTTACAAATAAATTCTATTTCACTTCTCCCCTCATTGGCAAATTTTTCATATATGAAAAATTTAAAAGAAACTGTAATAAATTTGAACAGTTATCTCTAAAAAGATGCTTTCAGTTTATTTTCTAAGACTCTCTTTAATCATTGTTGAGAGGAATATCCTGATTTATAGCCCTTTCAAACCACTTTCTTGACTTTGTATAATCCTGTTCTGTTCCTAGAACCTTAGAATACATCTCAGCTAATGCATATTGAGCCGGAACGTAACCCTGATTTGTAGCCCTTTCAAACCAGTCTCTTGCCTTTGTAAAATCCTGCTCTCCTAGAACCTTAGAATACATCTCAGCTAATGCATATTGAGCGAGAACATAGCCCTGATTTGCAGATTCTTTAAACAACTCTCTTGCCTTTTCTAAATCCTGATCTGTTCCCAGACCCTTATAATACATACTAGCTAAATTATATTGAGCAAGAACGTGACCTTGATTCGTAGCCCTTTCAAACCAATTCTTTATTTGTTGTTGAATTAAATTCTCATCAACTCCTAGTTCCTCATATGTCTGAAATGCCAATCCTATTTTATAGTAATCTTGAGGGACTTTCTCACCTTGTAAATATCTTAAATAATCTTCTCTGACTCGTTTCATACATCTTTTAAAATTAAGTTCTTTACATAAAAAATCTTTATCTTCTAGAAACTTCTTTAAATCTTCTATTTCTATAAAAAACAGTAGATTAAAATGTGCCATATA
>JACOND010000052.1:1676-2501 GCA_014323935.1 Bdellovibrionales bacterium | reverse complement strand
ATCTGAAAAAAAATAATTCTCTTTTAAATCCCCTGTTTGATTTATCTTTTTAAACTTTCCATCTGGATAAGCTAAAACATACAAATCCTCAGGCGAATCTAACTCATCCTCTTTCAAAATTAAATAGTCAGAAACACTTTCTTCTGTTTCTAAAAGAACTAAATCTTCTTCTATTGATACACTCACTAATTTTTTCACTCTTAACTCTCTTGAAGTCCCTTCTTGAACTATTCTTACTTCCTCTAAACTAAAAAATGCTTCAATAACATGAAAATTCGTAACAAATTTTGTTGGTCCTATAAAAAAACCCGTCCCATTTATTTTTATTGCTTTAGATTTATGTTGTACTTTCCAAACTGCCCGAAATACTGTTTCTTCATCGATAATTTTTTCCTTAGAAAAAGCAACTGAAAATAACTCTATTCTTCCTTGATTTATACTTATTAAAAAACCACATAAAAAAAGAAATACCCTTAACATAAACTCCCTCCTATAGATTTTTGTTATTCGGCTTTCATTAAGATTTTTTCTCCTATTTTTTTTATCATATTTTACAAATAAATTCCATTTCATTCTAGCTCATCGACAGATTTTTCATAGATCTATGAAAAATTTAGAAGAAACTGTAATAATTTTGAACAGTTTAGATTAAAAAGATATTTCAAGTTTATTTTTTAATTCTTGAGACTCTCTTTAATCACTTACCCTAAAAACTCCAAATTTTTGTTGTGATTAAGTTAGAAAAGCAAGCAATATCTTCTTGAAAAGATAAACTTGTAACTCTTCGAGCCTACTCTTTTGCCTTTTCTAAATCCTGAGCTGTTC
>JACOND010000052.1:0-1618 GCA_014323935.1 Bdellovibrionales bacterium | reverse complement strand
CAAACCACTCTCTTGACTTTTCTAAATCCTGCTCCTTAAAATACATCTTAGCTAATTCATATTGAGCCAGAGCGAAGCCTTGTTTTGCAGACTCTTTAAACCACTCTCTTCCCTTTTCTAAATCCTTCTCTGTTCCTAGACCCTTATAATAAATTACAGCTAAATTATATTGAGCTTTAGCGTAGCCTTGTTTTGCAGACTCTTCAAACCAATCTCTTGAATTTTCTAAATCCTGCTCCTTAAAATACATAATAGCTAACCTATATTGAGCGAGAGCATAACCTTGTCTTGCAGACTCTTCAAACCACTCTCTTCCCTTTTCTAAATCCTTCTCTGTTCCTAGACCCTCAAAATACATCTCAGCTAATTCATATTGAGCCAGAGCATTAACTTGATTTGCAGATATTTCAAACCATTTCTTTACTTGTTCTTGAATTAAATTCTCATCAACTCCTAATCCTTCTATCTTAAATGCCGATCCTATTTTATAGTAATCTTGAGGCACTTTCTCCCCTTGTAAATATCTGTAAAAATCTTCCCTGACTTGTTTCATACATTCTTTAAAATTAAGCTCTTTACATAAAGAATCTTTATCTTCTAAAAACTTCTTTAAATCTTCTATTTCTATAAAAAACAGTAGATTTAAATTTCCCTCATATACTACTCCCACCAAACTATGATTCTTATCTAAAACAGGACTGCCACTTACTCCATTATTATTGGAATTATCTGAAAAAAAAGAATTCCATTTTAAAATCCCTGTTTGATTTATCTTTTTAAACTTTCCACCTGAATAAGCTACAACATACAAAGGCTCAGGCGAATCTAACTCTTCCTCTTTCAAAATTAAATAATCAGAAACACTTTCTTCTGTTTCTAAAAGAGCTAAATCTTCTTCTATTGATACACTCACTAATTTTTTCACTCTTAACTCTCTTGAAGTCCCTTCTTGAACTATTCTTAATTCCTCTAAACTAAACAATGCTTCAATAATATGAAAATTCGTAACAAATTTTGTTGGTCCTATAAAAAAACCCGTCCCATTTATTTTTATTGCTTCAGATTTATATTGTACTTTCCAAACTGAATGAAATACTGTTTCTTCATCGATAACTTTTTCTTTAGAAAAAGCAACTGAAAATAACCCTATTCTTCCTTGATTTATACTTATTAAAAAACTAAATAGAAAAAAAAATACCTTTAACATAAAACCTCCCTATAATTTTCGTTATCCACCCAGCAAGCAATTTTCTTTTATCATATTTTGCAAATAAATTCCACTTCATCCCTACTTTATCGACAAATTTTTCATAGATCTATGAAAAATTTAAAAAAAACTGTAATAAATTTGAACAGTTTAAACTAAAAAGATATTTCAAAGTTTATTTTCTAATTCTTGAGACTCTCTTTAATCACTGTTGAGCTGAATATCCTTGATTTGAAGACTCTTCAAAACATTTTCTTGTTTTTCTTAATACTTACCCTGAAGCCTCGAAATTTCTATTGTGATTAAGTTAGAAACGCAAATAATATCTTCTTGACAAGATAAAATTGCAAACCTTTCAAGCCATTCTCTTGACTTTTCTAAATCCTTCTCTGTTCCCAAACCCTTATAATA
>JACOND010000051.1 GCA_014323935.1 Bdellovibrionales bacterium | reverse complement strand
AATTCACTTTGACTAAGTGAGTTATTTTATAAAGGAATAAAGTTTCATTCTTTTCAATAAAAGACCTTGAAAGAGAATTTCTTTTCATAAAATAAGTTTTTTTTTCTACCATTTTCTCTTCTCACATCATAAATTTTTCTCTGAATAAAAAATTGTTGTTTTACTTCTTGAAAAGTCTTTAACACACAAAAGAAAAACCTCTTAGAGATGATAGCCTTGTTTAAAATAAAATATTTATAATTTTATACAGAAAAGATCTAAAACATAGCTTCCATACAAAGAAGGTCAAAAGCAACACCAACTTGCTTGAAATTCAAAACCTAAATTTATAGACTATATCTTTTCTATATTTATAGGGTGGGGAGGAGATTAATTTATTAAATATTTTTATAAAAGTTATTCTCCAAATTGTGAAGAAATATCTCTAAAAGTAGAAGACTAGATTTTTTAAGAATTCTTCTTTATTTTTTCAATTTCTTCTTTAGAAAAACTTGTAATTTTAGAAATAAAAGCCATCTCTACTTTTTCTTTCAGCATATTTAAGAGGTTTTTGTTTATTTTCTTCTAACTTCTTGGATGTTAGGGTTTTTGATCTCTAATTTCATGATTTCAGGAATGTTTAGAAAATGTTTTAAAACACATTTTAAAATATCAGGTTTATCTACAAAGAATTTTTTAAAGACGACATCTCTTGTCATCTGGACATAGTTTTTTTGCTTTTTCATTTTATATCTCCTTTAAGGATTTGTTTTTTTACATCAATTGAAACTTATAAGGCTTGATAATCAACAGAGTGAAAAACGCATTTCAAACTTTTTACATTAATTTAAACTTAAATTATATATTCTATAATAAGGAGTTTCAAGCTTACAGCTTTCAAATGAGCTAGCAAATTTAGAAAGAACTATAAATTAAAAATCCTAATTGCAAAGACTATAAACCTATGTTATGAAAAATCAAAGTTGTATAAAATATGAAAATTCAAAAAGAAATTGAAGAAAATTTAAAAAAGAACTTTTCTCCCCTTATTTTGAAAGTGATTAATGAAAGTCCTCAGCATAATGTGCCTAAAAACAGTGAAAGCCATTTTCGAGTTTTAGTTGTTTCCGATAAATTTAACAATGTCAGTCTCATTAAACGACATCAAATGGTTTATAAAGCTATTCAAGATCAAATTAAAAATAAAATTCATGCTTTTTCTCAACAAACTTTAACCCCTGAAGAATTTAAAAAAAGAGGAGGAACTCTTCCTCAATCTCCTCCTTGTGCTAAAAAGAAATAAATTCTTTAGTTTTTCTTAGAAAATTAATACTATAAAAAAATCTTAACTATAATATATAAATATAAAATTTAAAAAGGAAAAAACCAGAGTCCTTGTTGTTTTAGAACTTTTAAAAAATCTTTAAAGTTCTTGAAAAATAAAAAAATTAAATTTTTTATTTGAAAACTTTTCTTACTCAACCTATAATATTATAAATATCATTACAAAAGGAGGGCTACTATGGCTAAAAAAACAAAGAAAAAAGTAAGTTCAAAAAAGAAGAAAGTTACTAAAAAAGTTACTAAATCTTCTAAGAAGACGACTAAGAAAAAAGTAAAAAAAACACCTGCTAAAAAAACAAAGAGAAAAGTTAATAGTGCTTTTATGAAAAAAATGAAAGTCTCTTCTGATCTTCAAAAAGTGATTGGAGTTTCTTCAGTTTCTAGACCTGAAGCTACTAAAAAAGTTTGGGAATACATTCGTAAACACAAACTTCAAGATAGTAAAGACCGTCGAATGATCAAGGTCGGAGG
>JACOND010000050.1 GCA_014323935.1 Bdellovibrionales bacterium | reverse complement strand
ACCTCTGAACTTGAGACCTCATCCTCAGAAGAAGAAACCTCTGAACTTGAGACCTCATCCTCAGAAGAAGAAACCTCTGAACTTAAGACCTCATCCTTAGAAGAAGAAACCTCTGAACTTGAGACCTCATCTTTAGAGTTAGAGGAAGAGTCTTCTGAGCTTCAGCTTTCATTAGCTCAAGATGAGTCGAAATGTAATATCACAAATTATAAAGACTATCTGATGAATGAGAATGATTTTAGCAAAGTAGATAAAATCGTTAGAGAGACAGGTTGTAGGGGTAAAGAATGTTTAGGAAAAGGATGTCAATTAGAAGGAGCTGATTTTTCAAATCAAGATTTGAGAGGTTTTATTTTTAATAATGCAAATTTGAGGGGAGCTGATTTTAGAGGAGCTAATATAGACGATGCTCAGTTTATAGAAACTGACTTAACAGGTGCGAATTTAGAGACGAACCTTATTTATAGTTATTTTACAGATGCCTTATTAGAAAATGCGACTTATGATTCTCGTTTGAAAGTGACTCCTAATCTTATTAGCAGGATTTTCGGATCCACAGGTATTACAGATCCAAAAGAAAAAGGAATGCTAGATATTAGGGACTAAAAAAAAGAGTCAATTTTAAAATAACAAAGAGGAAAAATGATATTTATTTTATCATTAAGTATGGATAGAGTTCCTAAATGATATGGCAGGTGTGATTATAACACCTGAAGAAGAACAACTTGAATTAGAATATGCAGGAATTGTAACTACCCCATGGGTGTGTAGTACTTTTATCAGGATTATTCTTAAAAAAAAGAAACCCTCTAATCATGTAGAGTGGGATAAAAGATAATACAAAAAAGGTCTTTTAGATAGAGATCAATATTATGCTACAAGACAAGCTCAGAGAAATGCTGAAGCCTTGACAAGTTTAGAATCTCTAATTGGAGGTATCACTTGTGGTATATCTATTACAATTCCATTCTAGGAGGTTTTATGAGTGCAATGGAAATGCATATTAGACATGGATTATGCTTATATTTCTATATTATAAAATAATAGTTTTTTATGTTTGTTTTTGGAATCATAGATTTTATACAAGAAGATTGCTATCTAAAAATTCAAGATTTTGTCCCTTCAGTTTGTTTATCTTGAGGTTTTTTTAGATGTCTTTTCTTCTAATATCTTGGATGTAAGGGTTTTTGATTTCTAATTTCATGATTTCAGGAATGTTTAGAAAATGTTTTAAGATATCTGGTTTGTCTACAAAGAATTTTTTAAAGACGACATCTCTTGTCATTTTTACATGATTTTTTTGTTGTTTCACTTGTTATCTCCTATTTTTAAATTAAGTTAAAATCACTCCTTGAGAGTTACCTGCAAATTTATTTCCAAACTGATACAAAAGTATGTATATATTTTACACCGTACAAAGCCTATAGTAGCTTTTAAGTATAATGGTTTTAGGAGTTTCTTATGTAAAGAGAAAAAAGATAAAGTTTTAGTTTCTATGAGTTCTGCCAATCAAAAAGAATTGCTGAAAGAAAAAACTGTATATACGTTTATCAATCTAAAGATTGCCGTAAAGAGTTTTCAAGTTCGCAAAGGATTTTCAAGCTTACAGTTTTTAAATGACCTGGTAAATTTTAAAGGCAAGTTTTAAAGACTTCTTATTGGGATTTTTCTTAGCCTGTTTTCTGGGATTTTTGCTTTTTTTGTTCAGTTTATTGGAAAGTATCCTTTTAAGAAAGCGATAAAGTCCCTATTCATACGTCTCTTTTAAGGCTTTATTCTGCGGTCTCAAATATATACTCTTTTTTAAACCTTACTATTCAAAAAGAAATTCTGTTAAAAAAGCCAGAAGACTTTTTTAGAGGATTCTGAAAAAAATGTACTTTTATACCCTTCCCTTTAAATTCTTAAAATACGAACTGCCTATTTAGATATGACAATACCTGTATTCACACAAAAAATTAAGAGATCAAAAAGTGTTATAAAACAATAATGAAACTTAAAATAAGATTCCTTTTTACTTGATCAACAGTCATTTGAGGAAGTGCTTTTCTATCTAGCTTTTTATTTCTTTTTTAGTTTAAGAATCTTATCTTTTGAAAGACCTGTTACTTTTATAATTGTAGAAATATCCACACCTAACTCCAGTAATTTTAAGGCCTGTTCCCTTTTTTCAGCTTGTCTACCTTTTTCTATGCCTTCTTGTCTACCTTCTTCCTTCGAATCCTGTATGTCTAATCTATAAATCCATCTTTACTTCGGTACTCATCACAGGCTAACTCTTGGATTCTCTCATCTTCTGATAACTTTGTAAAATAACTCATCGCTTC
>JACOND010000049.1 GCA_014323935.1 Bdellovibrionales bacterium | reverse complement strand
GGAGTTTAAAAATTACAAAAAAACCTTAGAAAACAATCAACCACTCACCTGTAGGTATTTATTTTGAGGTTACAAAGAAAAGGAAGCAAGTTTTTAGGAGATTTAGGAGATTATGAAGCACTTTAAATTTTTTAAGTTTTTTTCTTTTTTCTTAAGCTTTTTTGTAACTCTAATAGGAATACAAAAGCTTTTTCTTCAAACAAAAGCCTATGCTAACACTCATGGTATTGAAAGCTCCTTTCATTCTGAACTAAAACTTACAAAAAAAGAACTCATAGAGGCTATAGAAAAAAACATAGAAAAAGTCCCTGAATTTCAAGAGATCAAAAGAATAGCCAAAGAGTTAGGGGTGAGAGTTTATCTTTTTGGAGGAACGGCAGCAAGTTATGCTCACTACGTAAAAAATGATCTCTTAAGACTGAGAGGTGACACACGATTTCAAAGTGAGAAGTTTGGCTATGATTACACAGACATTTATCGCTCTACCCAAGATATGGATTTAGTGATGGATGGAAGTGAAGAAAAAGCTCAAAGGATGGAAGAGCTTTTAAGCTCAAAATTTCCCTACTTTCAAGGAAATAAAAGTGCTTGGGAGGTGAGGCTTTTAAGAAAATCCATAGGCACTAAGGAAGCCCTACTTCATAACAAAGACTTTTTTAACCAACACACAGATAGCCACTCCACAGGCCTTATTGAACTCACATCAAAAAAAGGAGAACAAAGTATTAAGGACTTAAGAGATTGGGAAAGTAAAAACCCCCACTTTTTAGCAGATGTTTTAAAAGGAGAGCTCACCTATTATCACTCAACAAAACATAAAGAAACCGAGCGTTATAAACAAGACATCAACCCTGAGATCTTTTCTGTCATAAGAGCTTTAACAAAAGTGTTTCAATATGACTTAGATATAAAGGAAGAGGCTCTTATAAAAATGAAAGGTATCATTGATAGTTTTTCAGAAAGTGATCTTAAATCAAATTATGCAAAAAAATGGATAGAGGAAAACGGCAAAAAACTTATGTTTCATTCTTTAGATGTGGAAAAGTCTTGGGATGTGTTAGAAGAATTAGGTTTAAGAGAAAAGCTTATAAACTTAGGAGATAAAACGCAAGAAAGCTCCTTAGCTTGGCTTTTAGATAAAGAGCCTTTGAGATCGAAGCCTTTAGGAGAGGGAAAAGGGGAAACAGCCAAAGAGCTTGGAATAAGCATAGTCTCTCACTCGACTTCTAACTTTAAAATTTATGAGATCATAACAAGGTCATACAAAGGAGAGCCTAATGTGTTTATTTCAAGACGTGATAAAGTAGGAGAAGCAGCCGCTTTTGGAGAAGGTTTTTACACACAAAGAGGAACAGTAGGAGGTACAGGCTCTGGTTTTAACATTCGTTTTGAAGTAGACCCTAGAGCTAGAGAAGGGATCGATTTTGAAGTTATAAATGAAAATGTGCTTCTTATCAAAAATAAGAGATCCATAAAAGTCATTCCAGAAAGTTTAAACATAGGGTTTAAAGAGTATTTTGAAATTTTAAGTGATAAAAAAATAGATTGGAGTCAAGAAAAAGGTTTACTAGAAAAGTTAAGAAATAAAATTCATCACCAGGATTTAAATGGAAGCGTTAAAAAGGAAGAGATAGAAAGTGTTTTAAAAATAATCAATAAAGAAGTAAATGAAACAAAAGAAGAAAATCTTTCTCTTATTTTAAGAAGTTTTTTTGCTCTTGAAATTTCAAAAAACTATCCTCATTTAGTAGAAAAACTCATCCAAAAAGGAGATTATTATACATTTGAAGATACTGTAGAATATGTTTTATCACAACCTCATTTTAAAGATCACCCTGAATTGGTAAAATTACTCATTGAAAAAGGAGACGAAGATGTTCTTAGAAGTATTGCAGAACATGTTTTATCAAAACCTCATTATAAAGATCACCCTGAGTTTGTAAAAAGGCTTATTGAAGAAGGAACGAACAATACTCTTAAAAATATTGCAGAACATGTTTTATCACAACCTCATTATAAAGACCACCCTGAGCTTGTAAAAATGCTTATTGAAAAAGGAGAGGGCGAGGTTCTTCAATGGATTGCAGAACATGTTTTATCAAAACCTCATTATAAAGATTATAAAGACCACCCTGAGCTTGTAGAAAGGCTTATTGAAAAAGGAGAGGGCTATGATCTTGAAAAGATTGCAGAACATATTTTATCACAACCTCATTATAAAGACCACCCTGATCTTGTAAAAAGGCTTATTGAAAAAGGAGAGGGCGGTGTTCTTAAAAAGATTGCAGAACATGTTTTATCGAAACCTCATTATAAAGACCACCCTGAGCTTGTAGAAAGGCTTATTGAAAAAGGAGAGGGCGAGGTTCTTCAATGGATTGCAGAACATGTTT
>JACOND010000048.1 GCA_014323935.1 Bdellovibrionales bacterium | reverse complement strand
AGGAAGGTTAATGGAGTTAGGAGCTTTACAAACTGACCTGAATTGTATCAAGAGAAGAAGAGAGAAAGAAGCAGAAAAGAGAAGGAAGAAAAGGGTAGAGAGGGCCTGGGCCTTCTCGAAAAAACAAAAAGAATTAAGGGATGCGGAGCTTTAAAAACTAAAGTTTAATATTTTGTTTTCTTATTTTATTTTTTTTTAAAATGAAAAATTTTAGGATAGAAAAGGCAAGCTTTTCAAAATCTGAAAAAAACATTTTTTAAATTCTTGAAATACGAACTTCCTATTAAAATAGGATTATTTTTTACTTAATCCACAGTCATTTGAAAAAACGTTGTTCTATCTAGTTTTTTTTTAGCTTAAGAATCTTACTTTTTGGTAACCCTGTTACTTTTATAATTGTAGAAATATCTACACCTAACTCCAGTATAAAAGCATTCTCTTCAGAAAGATTGGCTTAGGGCAGATTTGAACTTTGATACCTGAAGAGAGTTTCACTCTCAAATCTATTTCTATCCTAAAACCCTTTATTTAAAGGCTACTATAAGCTTTGTGCGACGTAAAATATATAATTCCCAATAAAGTTTAAAAAATAGAATTTTTAGGAAAAATTTACTTGTTTTTATAAGAAACTATTGAATTCTGAAAAAAAAATTATATATTAAAAAACAAAGCAAAAGGAATAAAAAATGAAAGAAAGAGAAATGAGAGTATTTTTGAAGATAATACTTTTAAATTTAGCTTTTGTGCTTTCTTGTCAGCAAGTATCTCCTGAAGTAGATTTTCCCATTGAACCGGAAGTATCTCAAGTTAATTTATCATCAATAGAAGAAGAGTCTTCTGAACTTGAGTCTTCATCCTCAGAAGAAGAAACCTCAGAACTTGAGACTTCATCTTTAGAGGGAAAGTCTTCTAAGCTTCAGTTTTCATCAGCTCAAGATAAGTCGAAATGTAATATCACAAATTATAAAGAATTCGTGGATGATTTTTGGAAAGTAGAAAAAATCGTTAGAGAGACAGGTTGTAAGGACAAAGAATGTATAGGAAAAGGGTGTCAATTAGCAGGAGCTGATTTTTCAAATCAAGATTTGAGAGGTTTTATTTTTAATAATGCAAATTTGAAGGGAGCTAATTTTAAAGGGTCTAATATAGACGATGCTCAGTTTATAGAAGCTGACTTAACAGGGGCGAATTTAGAGGGACAGCTTTGGGGGGCTAATTTTGTAGATGCCTTATTAGAAAATGCTATTTATGATCCTTTGCTGGAACACTACTATAGAGCTCATTCTCCATTAGGTATATCTTTTCCAGAAAAAAGAGGAATGATAGGTATACAGAAATTTATACAGGGTGAAATGAGAAAAAAAAGAGGGGAATATTGTACTGCTGAAAATTATAAAAAATATGTTCCTAATTTAACTGCTTGTGATTTAGAAGCTTTTGATTTTTCTGGTCAAGATTTAACTGGGTTTATTTTTGATTATGCTTACTTATATGAAGCTGATTTTAATCGATCTAAATTGAGAGGGGCTAGTTTTAAAAAAGCTGTCGTTTGGTGGGTTGATTTTAGGGGTGCAGATTTAAGAGAGGCGAATTTAGAGACGGATATTGTTTCTAGTTATTTTGGACGTTTTGGTTATTTTGAAACTTTTATACTATACGGTACTTCTAAATTAGAAAATGCTACTTATGATACTCGTTATAGGGTGTATCCTCATTGGACTCATTGGATGTTTTTGGGAGGCAGAGGTATTAGATTTCCAGAAAAAAGAGGAATGATAAATACAAACTCTGTAGTTGAAACAGATAACTGGGATAGGTTTTATTTTTAATAATGCAAATTTGAGGGGAGCTAATTTTAAAGGGTCTAATATAGAAGATGTTCAGTTTATAGAAGCAGATTTAAAAGAGGTGAATTTAGAGACGGATGTTGTTCTTAGTTATTTTGGACGTTTTGGTTATTTTGAAACTTTTATACTAAAGGTTTTCAAAATCTTAAAAAAACGCTTTTTTAAACATCCTTTAAATTCTTGAAATACGAACTGCCTCGTAACATAGGGTTATTTTTTAATTTATAACAGTCATTTGAAAAAATGCTGTTTTACCTAGATTTTTATTTCTTTTTTATATTAAGAATCTTAACTTTTGAAAGATCTGTTGCTTTTACAATTGTAGAAATATCCAAACCTAACTCCAGTAATTTTAAGACCTGTTCCCTTTTTTCTGCTTGTCTGCCTTTTTCTATACCTTCTTGTCTGCCTTTTTCTATCAAATCCCGTCTGTCTAATCTATAATCCATCTTCCTGCGGTCTCATCATAGGTTAACTCTTGTAATCTCTCATCCTCTGATAAACTTTGCAAAATACTCCCTCTCCTGTTAACTCTCCTGACTTTCTTAAAAAATAAACCACTTCTCTTTAAAATCAATTAAATCCTTTTATCATAAAAACGTAAAAAATGATCATTATTTAAAATAGAATTAAAAAGCTGAAATTATTATCTGAATTAAAAATCTTGTGACTTCTTGTAAAAATAAATTATTATACTTTTGAACCTAAGGAGTTTAAATAAACCACCAGGTCAATCATCAGCTCTCCTGTAGAATGTCAATTAATTTAACCCAACAAAGTAAAAGACTTGTTAGACTTTTTTTAAGAATGCTTCTTTAATTTTTCAATTTCTTCTTTAGAAAAACCC
>JACOND010000047.1 GCA_014323935.1 Bdellovibrionales bacterium | reverse complement strand
GGTAGGTGTTTATCACTTTAATCCCCTGTTCATTAAGAATTTTTACAAGATCCCCTTCAACAAGACTTTCCATAAGCTTACCCCACTGGGTCTCAAAAATAGCTCTCGCTTGCTTTAAACCCTCATTCGTTTCTTTTATTTTCTCACTTGTTTCTTTTAACTTCTCACTGACTTCAGAAGAATTTCTTTTCATCTGCTCACTCGTTTCTTTTTGGCTTTCACGAAGTTCCTTTAAACCTTTTTGATTCTCTTTAATAAGATCCCAAATCTCTTTAACTTGTGGTGAAACTGACATAAAATCTCCCTTTCTTTAAAAATTAGAATACTACAAACAATTAAAAAAATCTATAGAAAAAGAACTTGGTGGTATTTTGCAAATTTATAGAGATTCAAAGCTTTTTTTTAAGGTTTACATTTGGTTTTGTTTGATATACGAAAACTCTACTTTGACTTGGTAAGTTATTTTATAAATGATAAAAACTAAATTTCATTTCTTTTATAGTTTTTTTTACTAAGCTTACTATAGTCAAATGTATTTCTCAAAAAATTAAGAAAAAACTTTTGGCTTAAAATTTTTCTTGTTGATTAGATTCGAACTACTCTCCCTATTGCTCTTATTACAAATAAAGCTTGCTTTTCAAAATATCTCACTCGACTCTTCCTCTGCCTTTAAGTAAGCCACGGAACTATAACTTGTATTGTCTTGAAATAAGACATTTATAATGTCTTGTCAATTTTTTAAGAATATAAAAATTTTAATTTTTTTAAAAGAAATCTTTCTTATTTTTTTAAGAAACCTGTTTATTTTTCTAAAGACTTAAGCTTTTTAACTGCTAGAATTTTATTAATAGAAAAAAACCCACCCAATAGTATAAGAGATTTAATTTGTTCTGCTACTGCCATAACCTCCTCCTGTAGTTCCTTTTAAAAATGATCAACTTTGAATAAAAATTTATCTTCCCCAGCTCAATACATCAAAATCCGATATCTCACCTTCAATCTGATCACCATTTGTAAAATAAATCCCACTAAATCTATCTTCTTTTCCTTTCCTCATAATGTCTTTTCCAAAAAGCAGATTTCCACCACCAATAAGCCAAACCAAACATAACTTATCTTCTTTTAACCATGAATTTAATACCTCTGTTTTTATTAAAACACAGGAAGAATTTTTTAATGGAGTACTTAGATTCTTAAAAATAGGAATCTTCTTGTTATTCACCCAATGTTCAAACTGTCTAGGAGGACATTTTAAATTTAATTTATTGATTAAAGCTTTAGACAGTAGGTAAAAAGAATGGTCTCATCCATGGAATCACCTATATTTTCAGACTCCCAACTATATTCCATAATAAGGCAAAGATGATTAATATCTAATCTAACATTATTTCCTGATAAACTATTTTCCCAACCATCATTATAGTTATATTCTTTGTCACAACATGGATACTCTTTGAGGAAGCTACTTACTATTCCTGTTTGTAAGATATTCTGATTACAAATATCTTTATTTTTTAGTCTTTTATAAAGAATATTATAATCTTTTTTAGATATAATTATAGCATTTATTCCCAACCAGTATCTAGGTTCATAAAGCCCTTCTTCTTTTTTATCAAAAGATAATTTTTTTGATTTATTTACTGAACTATGAAGAGCTGTCCAAAAACTATTGTTTGTTAGATCTTTTACTTGAAAAAGATCTTTAAAAGAGAAATCAATATTTTTTAACCATACCTCTTATTTTTCAATATCATCTTCAGGAAATTGAGTGACATCAGCTTGCCACCAACATTCTGAGGAGTTCTTCAACTTATGAAAATAACAAGTAGGATCAATATCTCTTTTATAAAGTTGCCAAGGTCCTTTGCATCATCACAATATAGTGAACATTATCTACTAAATGAGCTAATAGCTTATGAAAAGCAATCCATTGGTATTTTTTTCCGATTCTTTCATAAAACTCCCTTTCTTCATTTTTTAAAGACGAAATCTCCTTATCAATTTCTTCAAATAATTCCTTATTTCACTACATAAAAAAGCTTTATGAGAATAGTATTAAAATATATTTTTAAAAGTAAAATAATTTTATAACAATTTTTAGGAATAACTGTCATAAAGAATCTTTATGAAATGGAAATCTTCACGAGATATAATGTTTATCAAGGCTTTGTTTAATCCTTGTAAATTTTTTAAATTTAAACTTTCTATTATTTTTAACACTTCTATAATTACATCAGAATCTTTATGAGATAAGAAATTTTGTATTTCAATTTGTGTTAATAGCTCCTTATTATTAAAATACCTTAACCTCGTAACTCCTGCTCTTATTCTGAGGGAATCTTGCTCAAGTAGATATCTTTTATAAAAGTAATTATTATATATTTATCAAATTCTGAGTTTTCTAATTTTGAGAATAAATCTTAAATCTTTTGAATTTTTTTTAAGTTATAAGAATCATTTTTTCGAAGTAATTGAATAAGTATACCTTGAGGAGAATGAAATACATCCTTACAACTCCTTGTAGCATAGGAATAGTTTGTAAACGATTAAAATTATAACTCTTAATAGTTTTTTTTATTTTTAAACTCATGTCTTATGTTTTTTCTACTTTTAAATAATAATCAAAATAATATAAAAGATATAATGAGAATATCAAATATAAATTAAAAAATAGGTAAATTTTACAAAAACAAAAGGAATTTGATAAATATTTTTTTAAAATTATTTATTTTATCTACTGTTGTTAAAATTATTATAAATTATTTATGAAAAAATCATTTAATTTTTTTTCTATGGCTAAATGTTCTGAATATTCTTTAGAGTAATATTAAATCATCTACCTGTTTTATTATTTCTATCGCTTCTGATGCTACAATCGAATCTTCATGATCTAAAAGATTTATTAAAGGTCTGTGTAATTCTGGTACATTTTTTAAACCTGAATCTTCTATTATTTCTAATGCTTCTAAGACTACATTCCGATCTTTATGAGATAAAAGTTTGATAAAAGGATCTTTTAATTCCACTAAAAATTGTAACGCAACTGGGTCTAATTCTTCTACACCTTGTACCTTAAATTGTTTTATTACTTTTACCGCTTTTAAGACTACAACCGGATCTTTATGAGATAAAAGATTTATTAAAGGTCTGTGTAATTTTGGATAGTTTAAACCTGACTCTTCTGTTATTTCTAATGCTTCTAAGACTACATTCCGATCTTTATGAGATAAAAGTTTGATAAAAGAATCTTTTAATTCCACTAAAAATTGTAACGCAACTGGGTCTAATTCTTCTACACCTTGTACCTTAAATCGTC
>JACOND010000046.1 GCA_014323935.1 Bdellovibrionales bacterium | reverse complement strand
GGGAGTATTTATTAGATAATACGGATTTAGATGTAAAAATATGGGGATTAGTTGAAGAGGCTTATAGAAGAAAATATGTTAAAGGAAGGAGAACTTATGGATGTAAGAGAAGTAATAAAAGAGAAAGGACGTCAAGAAGGCATGCAAGAAGGAATACAAAAAGGACGGCAAGAAATTGTTTTAAATATGCTGAAAGAAAAAGTAGAGATGGCTTTTATATCTAAAATTACAGGTTTTTCAAAAGAAGAAATTGAAAAATTAAAGAAGAATTCTTAAAAAAGGCTAACTCGTATTTTACTTTATTGTGGCAATGAAATGTTCCGGGAGAATTGATGATTGACCCGGTGGTTCATTTAAATTCCTTAGATTTAAAAATAAAAGATTTTATTTTTAATCACAAGGTTTTTTAATTTAGATAATGATTTAAGCTTATTTGATTCTACTAAAAATTGTGATTATTTTCTATGTCTTCATGATAAAAGATCATACTATAAAAGATGAATTTTAGAAAAAGAAAATTTGTTTCTCACTTGATCTGAAGAATTAGAGAAAAAATACATAACTTTAAAAATAAGCTTTTTAAATCTATGGCTTTTTAATAAAGCTCCCTTTTACAGTCACTTACAACATTCAAATGTATAATTTCCTAAGATAAAATTTGAAACATTTTCTTTTTTTGAGTTGGTGACCGTGACAGGATTCGAACCTGTGACCTAGAGTTTAGGAAACTCTTGCTCTATCCTTCTGAGCTACACGGCCCTTTAATTTGAGCTAAATAGATGAGATTTAATTTTTCTAGCAACTTGAAAAAAACTTTGAGCTTCTTTTGAATCCACTTGGCTTTCTAAAAAAGGAACCCCTGCTTCACTGCTTAAAGCAATATGGGGATGAAAAGATATTTCTGCTAATTTATCAATTTTTTTTTCTTTTAAATAAATATCTATTTGACCCTTTGGAAAAAGAGATACGTCCTTTCCTGAAGATTCTTTATAAGAGGACATGTTTTCAACAACTCCTAAAACAGGGATTTCAATTTGGTGAAACATATTTAAAGCTTTCTTGGTATCTACTAAAGATAAATTTTGAGGCGTACTTACAACAATTCCCCCAGAAACAGGAACTTTCTGAGCAATTGTTAAAGCAACATCTCCTGTTCCTGGAGGCAAATCAATAACTAAAATATCTAAATCTCCCCAAGATACATCTCTAAAAAATTGCTCTATGGCTTTAAACAACATAGGTCCTCGCCATACCAAAGGAGATTCTTCTTCTACCAAATGCCCCATACTCAATAAATTAATTCCATACCTTCTTAGAGGAAGAAGTTTTTTATCTTGATTCAATTCAGGTTTTAAATAAAGAGTTCCTGTTAAACGGGGTAAAGAAGGTCCATAAAGATCCCCGTCCAGCAATCCCACTTTTAAATTTAATTTTGCTAAAGCAACAGATACATTTAAAGAAAGAGTGCTTTTACCAACTCCTCCTTTTCCAGAGCCTACAACAAGAATATGGCGAACCCCTTCAATAGCTGTTTTTTGAGAAAAAGACTTGTTTGAAGACATGAACTTACATTTGTTTTTTTGACATTTTCACAATATAATCATAGTCTTTTTTTTTCACAGGCATAATAGAAAGTCTTTGCCCTTTTTTTAACAAAAGCATATCTTTTAAGGTCTTTTCTTTTCTTAAATCAGAAAGAGAAATAAAGTGAGGAAAGATTTGTACAAACTCAACCGTAACCGCTTTCCAACGAGGATTTTCAGGACTTGCTTTCTGATCATAATATTTAGACTTTTTATCAAAAGCTGTCTTATCAACTTCTGCTTTTTTACAAATCCTTGCTAAGCCTGCAATACCAGAAGGTTTTCCATTAGAGTGATAAAATAAAACCTTATCCCTTATTTTCATATCTTGAATCATAAAGTTTCTGGCTTGATAATTTCTTACACCATCCCAAAAAGCCCTTTTATCTCTTTTTAAATCCTGAATAGAATAAGAATAAGGTTCTGATTTCATTAACCAATAAGACATAAAGATTTTTTATAGAATTTTCTATTAAAAATCAAATAAAAAAACATCTCTCAAATTGAACCCTTGTAATCTCATTTTAAAGCTTCTGATCTCTTAGTTCTTTCAAGACCTGATCTACCTTTTTCTGCCTTCTTTTGTTCTTCTTTTTTTTTCTTTATACAATTCAGTTTGATTTGTAAAACTCAATTAACCTTCCTTAGGAGGACGGGGCTTTTAAGTGTATCACAATTGAAATCTTTATTTAAATCACACACATAGTAATAAAGTAAATCTTGAACTTCAGATAAATCCACATCTTCTTTTGCAAACTCTTCACCCCTTTCCTCTAGCTCACTATTGATTCCAATTGAGGGATTCTTTCCCGTATAACCCTCAGAAGAAAAAAAATCTCCTTTAGAGGAACCTTCAGGAAACTTAAAATTTTTAAAAGATATCGAATAATCTTTCTTTTTAAAGAAATTCTTCACTTTGCTTGATAAAATTTTTAAACAACTTGCAAAAGCTCCTAATACACCGCCAGCTTTAAAGACTTTAGATTTCTATTTAAATTATTTAAACCTTTTTTTTCTTTATATCCCTTCCTCTTTCCTTTCTTAAAAGACAGGACTTTTTCCTTTCTTTGAAGGTAAATCTAAATGAGAGAGATCTCTATTTTGAATACCCCCTCCCCTCTTTATAATCTTGAGAATAACTTGAAAAGAAATTGTATCTCCCGCTCTTTTATAAAAATCACTCGGATTAGAAGACTAGATTTTTTAAGAATTCTTCTTTAATTTTTCAATTTCTTCTTTAGAAAAACCTGTGATTTTAGAAATAAAAGCTATCTCTACTTTTTCTTTCAGCATATTTAAAACGATTTCTTTATCTCGCTCTTGCCGTCCTTTTTGCATGCCTTCTTGTCGTCCTTCTTCTTTTATAGATTCTCTCACATTTTCCATAATCCCTCCTTCTGTTAAGATACCTTCTTCTATAAGTAGCTTCTCAGTTGCTCCCCATATCTTCATTATATCCGTATTCCCTCTCAAATACTCTAGTATTGATTAATTCTACTCTCCTTCTTGCTTCCTTACTTAAACGCTTTATTACTTTTTTAAATTCTGAACACGCCTCTAACACCTTTAAAGGAAATTAAATCCCATATCTCATCTAATAACTTTATAACTCCATACCATCTTAACTTCTTTGCCCCTTTTCTTATTCCCGAATCCTTTGTGTTTATTATTCTTGGTTCATAATTTAACATACTCCAATTCTCTAGGAATTTTTGAAAAAAAAGACTTAAAATCTTCCTCTTGAAGAGAGCCTTTCCATTTGAAAGGCTCTTTTCCATGATAAAAAAGCGATAGGTTGAAAATAGCCTTTTTGTTGAATCAAAAACTTTCGAAGGAAATATTGATAATCTAATAACTGATCATAAAGATTTTTATCGTAAG
>JACOND010000045.1 GCA_014323935.1 Bdellovibrionales bacterium | reverse complement strand
TTTTTAAGCTGAACATCTGGCTGTCCAATGAGCCAAAAACTTTCTCCTTTTGTTTTCTTTTTTAGGTCTTGAGTTAAAAGGTCACTGTTCATTTGAACTTTTAAAACTTTTGTCCATTTTAAGTCTAGCTCATCCACATCTTTACTAGCTTCGGGGTCAAACTGAAAAGCACAAAAAATAACAATATCAGGGCGAAAAGGTTTGGCTTCTTTTAAAGCCTCTTCCACTTGTCTTTGTTCCATTGGAGCATACTCTGAACCAAAACAGATAATTGCTTTTTTTCCTGTTTCTTTGATCTCTCCTTCTCCATAAATATATTGAGTGCTACTTATGATTTCTAATCTTGTAAATTCAATGTCCTCACTTAATCCTTGTTTTCCTTTAATTCCATTTTCTCTAAGAGAACAAAACCAATCTTGCTTTGTCTGACTTTCAGATCCGTTTAATACTTCTCCTGATAAAGTCTCTACTTTAACAGCAGGAATAGCCTCAACAGTAAAAGGACCAGAAATTCGAAATTTGTTTTTATCTATATCAGGTTGATCGACTAATTTCTCTTTAGGAGCATGACGGGCTATCGCTGACTCTATTTCTTGTTTTGTCATACCTTCCTTTATATTTGGAGTTTCAGAAATAGATTTTAAAGTATTATGAGGAACTTCTTTATATTTAAAACCTCCACTGACACCTTGTTTTTCGTTTGTTAATTCGTAATAGTCAAAGTGGGCTGTCATAAGTCTTTGCTTAGCAAGAGCAATAGCAACTCGCGAAGTATCACAAGTGATCCAACGACGTCCCCATTTTTCAGCTACATAAGCTGTTGTCCCGCTTCCACAAGTAGGGTCTAAAACTAAATCACCTGGGTCTGTGGTCATTAAAAGACAACGTTTAATTACTTTTGATCTTGTTTCAACAACATATTTTTGATTATTATTGAACCCTGATGTATCACTCCAAACTTCTGAAAATGCTTTTATTGGATAATCAGAAATATAATATTTCCACCTAATCTTTTTTCCACTTTTTACAATACGACCTGTTTTAGAAAGAGCATTCATACCTTCAGGATATTGTAATTTCCAAGAAGAATTTAAATTTGGTCGAAAAGTTTCTCCTCCAAAGTTAAAAGGAGTGTCTTCTTTTGAAGTTCCTGGACTTTCTAAACTAACCAGTCGAAAAACCTTAGCTTTTGAAGGTAAAAGTAAAGGATCTATACTTTCTGCTTTTGTAATTTTCCTAATTGAATCATCAACAAGCTCTACATTATTATAAAAATTATCTGGAAATTTTGTTTTAAACAAAGGATTATATTTTATACCTTGTTTATCTTTTACATACCACATTAAATAATCACATGTTCTTCCTAACACATTAGAAATCATACCACCTGTTTTAGAAAAAATAATCATTCGAACAAAATTTTTAACTCCAAAAACTTCATCCATTAAATTTCTAACGAGATGAACATTTTCATCAGAGATTTGCACAAAACAAGAACCACTTTCTGTAAGCAACTCTCTTGCAAGAAATAACCTATCTCTTAAGTAAGTTAAATAAGAATGAATCCCAAGTTCCCAAGTATCACGAAAAGCTTTGATCGTCTCAGGCTCTGCTGTTAAATCCTCATCTTTTTTGTCTTTAACATCTCTTTTATTCACAAAGGGCTGAAAGTTAGAACCATATTTAATTCCATAAGGAGGATCCATATAAATGCATTGAACTTTACCAGCCATTCCCTCTTTTTGAAGAAGAGAGTTCATCACTAAAAGAGAATCTCCAGCTATTAAACGATTACTCCAGAGCTTTTCATGTTTATAAAATTCAATCTCTTTTTCTAAGGTTCTTTTTTCTGTTGGATCATGGAATAAAGACATCTGTTCATAATCTACAGAGTTTCTCGATCGAACAGTTTCAATGATACTTCTTGAATCTATTTTTTCATGAATATGCAAAGAAACAGTAGGAACTTCAAAAGATAATCGTTCTTTTTTTCCAGCCCATTGAAGTTCTGGACCTAAGTGAGGATCATACTTATATCTTTTTGTCTTAACTTTTGGACTATCAGTTTTAGAATTGACAGATCCCACTTGAGGATTATTTGTTCTCCTTTTTGTTTTATAATTGTAAATTTCTATAGTTTTATTCTTTTTCATAATAATTCTTAACTACATGATTTTCTTCTAAAACATAACTCTTTTTCCAATATAACACTGTTAATTAAGAAGATAGATCCACTGAGTACATATAATCTTCCAGTTGCTTTATAGCTTCTCGCTTTTCTTTAGCTGAAACATTAGCACCTTCTTCTAAATACGTTTTTTCAAATTTTTTTAATCTATTTACAATGTGTTTTATTGTAGGGTTTTGAGCTTTTTGGATATGACCATAAGTAAAATCCACTTGATTCCTTAGGTCCCAGGGTAAGTCTCTATATTTTATGGTCTTTGTGTTTTTGGACATTTTTTCTCCTTTAAGTTGTTCTAGGAAAAAATTCCCTTTTTCTTTTATAATATTATAATTATTTAAACAAGTAAAAACAAAGTTTGTAAACCTGCATAATATTTTGAAAAAGTATTTATTTTCCTGTCAGTAAAAGATATAGCAAATTTACTTCCACTCATAAAAAACAATAACAATAATGAAGAATCTAACAGGAAAACAAACTAATTAAACCTATATCTTGGATAGTTTGTTCAATGAAGTTTCTAAAGAAATTTTGAACTTAAAATGACAGTAACTAAATATAATAACAAAGCTGTTTAAATTTTTAGTTTAAACTTGATTATTCTCCTAAACAAACTTTATCAACAGGATGCAATGCTTTTCTTTAAATGAATGTATAAGACATTAATTAATGTGATCTTCTAATTGTTATCATTGAGTAGAACTTTTTAAGATACTTAATTTTGAAAAAAGCTCAATAGTTATGGATTTTTTTTCATTTTTATTAATCCATAATTTGAGCTTCAGGAATTTTTAATAATTGTTTTCTTTCTTTTTCAAGTTTATTTTTTCTTTTATTTATGTCGTTTACTAATTTATATAAATTTTCAATATCTTCTACAATCTCTGAAAGTTCAGGTCTGTCATCTAAAAATGATAAGATTTTATCTTGCACTTTTGATCATCTTTGAAAAAAAGCCAATCTCTCTACAATCTATAAATAAAAGCTTATTTAAAAGTTCTTTTCTTTTTCTAAAATTCGTCTTTTATAGTCATGACCTTTTGTCATAAAAAAGTAAAAAATGATCATCATTTTTAATAGAATCAAAAAGCTGAAATTATTATCTAAATTAAAAATCTTGTGACTTCTTATAAAAATAAATTATTTTACTTTTAAACCTAAGGAGTTTAAATAAACCACCGGGTCAATATCAGCTGTTCCGTAGAATGTAAATCAAATTAACCCCAACAAAATAAAAGACTCATTAACCTTTTTTTAAGAATTCTTCTTTAATTTTTCAATTTCTTCTTTTGAAAAACCTGTAATCTTAGATATAAAAGCCATCTCTACTTCTTCTTTCAGCATATTTAAAACAATTTCTTTATCTCGCTCTTGACGTCCTTCTTGACGTCCTTTTTGCATGCCTTTTTCCATGCCTCTTTGCATGCCTCTTTGCATTCCTTCTTGAAGTCCTTCCTCTTTTATAACTCCTATTACATCTTGCATAAGTCCTCCTCTTGTTAATATCCCTTCTTCTATAAGTAGCTTCTCAGTTGCTCCCCATATCT
>JACOND010000044.1 GCA_014323935.1 Bdellovibrionales bacterium | reverse complement strand
AAAATTAAATAATCAGAAACACTTTCTTCTATTTCTAAAAGAGCTAAATCTTTTTCTATTGATACACTCACTAATTTTTTAACTCTTAACTCCCTTGAAGTCCCTTCTTGAGTTATTCTCATGTCCTCTAAACTAGACAAATCATCAATAACATGAAAATTCGTAACAAGTGTTCTTGGTCCTATAAAAAAACCCGTCCCATTACCAGATTTATCTTCTATTTTCCAAACTGCCCGAAATACTGTCTCTTCATCGATAATTTTTTCTTTAGAATAAGCGACTGAAAATAACTCTATTCTTCCTTCATTTATACTTATTAAAAAACTAAATAGAAAAAAAACCTTTAACATAAAACCTCCCTACAATTTTCGTTATCTGCCTAGATTTTTCTTTTATCATATTTTGCAAATAAATTCCATTTCATCTCTCCTTATCAACAAATTTTTCATAGATCTATGAAAAATTTAGAAGAAACTGTAATAAATTTGAACAGTTTAGACTAAAAAGATATTTTAAATTTTTTAATTGATTTCACATATTGTTTTCAAAATAATAGCAGACACTTCATAAGGATCAGCATTGGCTCCTGGTCTCCTATCTTCTAAATACCCGTAATTTTTTTTAGAAACATGTAAAGGAATTCGAATAGAAGCACCTCTATCTGCTATGCCATACTTAAATTCATCAATGTGACAAGTTTCATGTAAACCTGTTAACCTTTCAGATAAACGATGACCATAAACAGCTATATGCTCCTTATGTTTTTTTGATAACAATTTAATAGATTTTTCAATAACTTCCTTACCTGTCTTTGGATCCCTCATAGATTTTAAAGAAAAATTCGTATGTTGACCAGCTCCATTCCAATCTCCACGAACAGGTTTAGGATCTAAAGTTGCCATAATCCCATAGTCTTCTCCTAAACGATAAAGTAACCATCTAGCTAACCAAGTATGATCTCCAACCTCTAAGGGACCTGCTTTTTCATTTTCCCTATTTCGATAACCAATTTGAAATTCCCATTGCCCAGGCATCACTTCAGCATTCACACCAAAAATCATAATCCCTGCCTCAATACAAGCCCTTGTGTGATCTTCTACAAGCTCTCTTCCAAAAACTTCATCAGCTCCCACTCCACAGTAAAAAGGACCTTGAGGAGCAGGATAACCTTTAATAGGCCAACCTAAAGGACTGCGACCTTTAAATAAAGTATACTCTTGCTCCACTCCAAACCAAGGATCTTCCTGACTTGCTCCCGCATCTAGAACTTTTTTCAAATGAGCTCTTGTATTTGTAGGATGTGCTGTGCCATCAGAATTGAAAACCTCACACATAACTAAAAAATGTCCTTCTCCCCTAAGAGGATCCTTTATAAAATTCACAGGCTTTAAAATCAAATCCGAATCACTTCCCCTAGCTTGATAAGTAGAGGATCCATCAAAACCCCATTTTTCAAAATCTTCAAGTCTTACATCCTTAAACGGCTTATTAAGATTCAACACCCGCATTTTAGATCTCAGTTTCCTTGTTGGTAAAGCACCATCTATCCATATATATTCACAGATATTCATCTCTCTCCTTTAAATTATTAGCTATTTATACTTTTCCTTTTAACTATTATTTAATAAATTTTTCAAGTTTTTTTTATTCTAGCTTTAATAAAAGCTATAGTCCCTTAAATCCTTATTAAAAAATAGATACTCTCCTTAATATAAAACCCTATTTTTAGAATCTCATCTAGCTTAGACTTACTAAAAATTAAATCTTAATTGAATAAAGGTTTTAAATTTAAACTTTGTATGATATTTTTTATCTAAGATAATTTTATGTCCTCTTTATATAAATTACCTAAAATCATCCTTGCTTTTATCTTTATAGGGGGAGCTGTTTTTCTTATTATTGTATCAGAGCCTCCTCATACTCTTTGTGATACACAAATACAAAATTTTAAACAAAATCAAAAAGGATTTATATATAATAACAGTAAAGATTTTCATAAAAATAAATCGATTTTAAAAAGAAAGAAAAAAAATTGCGAAGAGGGAAATTCTCAAGGTTCCTGTCACGATTATTTTTTTTTACTTAAAAAAATACTAAAAGATTTACAACTTATATCTAATGAATGTAAGCCTCAAATCTTTGCTGATACTAAAGTTAAGAAAACTTTTGCAGAAGCCTTAACACTCATGACGGCTTTAGCTTGGAGAGAAGAGGTCGTTTTAGGCCATCTCAGTAAAATAAACTGGCTTACAAAAACTGATTTATCACTTTTTTGCCAAATAAAATCAAAGTACTTGTTTGAATATGGAAGAAATAGTTATAAAAAATTAGAAAAACAAATTATCAATTTAATTCCTAACAATACAAAAAACAAATCCCTCCTACTAAAATGGAGTCTCTTATCAGAGGACTGTTACAAATACCTCTAGTTTATTTATAATTAAAGGGTTTAGGAGAAACAGGAAAAGGACGAGCAAAGTCATCATAAGATTGAAAATGATTAGGAATTAAGCCAATATTTCTTGCTTTTTTAACCGCATTTCTAAGCTTTTTTTGTTGTTTACTTGTGAAACCATTATTACGTGCAGGTATAATTTTTGCTCCTTCTATAAAAGGATATAAAGACAAGGGATCTTTATAATCAAATAGTATTTTTTTACTTTTTCCTTCCAAAATAACCTCTTTGACAAAAGTCTTTAACAACACTTTAAATAGAAATCAAGTGTTTTAAAACATTTTTTAGAATTATATATTTTACACCTTAGAATAAAACCTTAAAGTACTTTATGAATAAGAAATTTATCGCTTTATTTAAAAGAATAATTTAAAGAAAGTGAAGGGATAAAACCAGCTGTTAAAAAACAAAGTCTTGAGTTTTTAGACAGCAATCTTCCCGTAAAAAAACTAGGAGGTAAAAAAGTCTCCTTAGATTTGAGAGTGAAACTCTCTTCAGGAGAGGATATCAATATCGAAACCTGCCTTAAACCAAGCTTTCTAAAGAGAGTGCTTTTATACTGGAGTAAACTTCATGCACAAAGTTTAAGATAACTATGATAAAATAAGTCCAAGCTATTCTCTCGTCTTTACAGAATTTTCTGTTTTAAAAGAAGTAAAAGATTTTATATATTATTTAACAGTGATTTAAAGATAGTGGTCGTGGAATTAAGTAAATTGGTAAAGGATAGGAAGGATTTAATATTTTTTAAGAAAGTCAGGGGAGTTAACAGTATAGGGAGTATTTATCAAGAGATAAGGATATGGAAGAAGCGATAAGTTATTTTGCAAAGTTATCAGAAGATGAGAGCTTACAAGATTTAGCCTATGATGAGTTTCGAAGAAAGATGGATTATAGATTAGAGAAACAGGATTGGATAGAAGAAGGCATAGAACAAGGCAGACAAGCAGAAAAAAAGGAATAGGTCTTAAAATTACTGGGAGTTAGGTTTAGATATTTCTACAAATATGAAAGTAACAGGTCTTCCAAAAAATAAGATACTTTAACTAAAAAAGAAATAAAGAGCTAGATAGAAAAGTGTTTCCTTAACTTATCCTTTATCTTTACTCCATCTCTAATTATGTTGATCAGAAGTTAGTTCTTTTATTGACTGCTGTTATGTAGAAGACTGAAAATACTTTAATTTTCTTCTTAAAATCAATTTCTTTAAGATAAAGTAGAAGATTATTGTAAATAAAGAAGTTTTTTCTTTTATTTTAGAGGTTTTGAATTTCAAGTTAGCTGGTGTTGTTGGAACTTACTGTTGACCTCTTTGTATGGAAGCTACATTTTATATCTTTTCTGGATAAATTTATTAGCTTACTTATATAAGGATTTTTTTGAAACAAAACTTACTATATCTATCTTATAGAAAGAAGTATTTTCTAAAAAAAAGGATGAAATTTAAAGCTGTTTTGAGTTATTTGCTTTTTAACAACTCTTTTTAATTAGATTTAGTAGTTATATTCTATAAGCTATCAATTAGATCTTAATACTTTTAGGGACCTATGTTGTGATTAAGATAATACATATTAAAAAAAGAACAATTTAGTTTTTACTTGACTTGAAAATGAATTTAAGAAGGTAAAAAAGGAGGACTAACTTTTAACTTAGCTCTCTTCTAGATTTTTATTTATTTCTTTAGTTTTATTCACAAGCTAAAGAATTGTTGTTACATACACCTGTTTTAGAATTCGTACCATCAAAGTGTGGACCACTATGTATTCCTCCACTGTTAATAAAGGTTATACAAATAGATGTCCTTTACCAGCAACAGGTCCGCTGTCTAATATGACAGCAAAACAAGCTCCATTATTTCCATCTACTACTGCTATATTGAATCAGTTTGTTGTTTAATTGTTGAAATGAGTCGATTCTACGAAAATATAAAAAATCATGATTTATAAACAATATTGTTAAATATAGAATTTACACAATTAAAAAAAGAGCTTGTATTTTTATATAAATTCTTTAAAATAATGAAACACCTTGAGTTTATGAAAAAACAAACTTTAAAAACAAAAAACTCCTTTTTCAGTCATGATAAATTCTTCAAGGACTTTTACTCAGATCCTAAACTCAGTCAGGAATTACTTCAACTCATCTTTTCAAAAAAAGAGTGTACAGCTTATAATTTAAAAAAACTAAAAATAGAAAAAGATACTTTTGAAGATAAGAGAGCGGATCTTGTGTTATCTCTTCCTTTTAAAGATTTTCCTAAAATCAGATTAAGAGTTTTTATACTTTTAGAACATAAAAGTTCTTACGATAAGAACTTTTATGATCAATTGTTAGATTATCAAGTTTTACTTCGAAAACTCATGATTCAACAAAATGGCTATGTTCAACCTATCATTCCTGTGCTTTTCTATCATGGAAAAGGACCATTCAAGTGGAAAAGGTCTCTTCAAGAGGAAGATTTTAAGGTTTTTTTTAATAAAATTCCTAGAGAATCAAGAAAGAATATGTTAAATTATGAACCAAAGATAATAAACACGAAGGACCCGGAGATAAGAAAGGCGTCTAAAAAGTTAAAAGGATATAGTGTTATAAAGTTATTAGATGAGATATGGAGATTAAAGAAGAGGACAAATTTTTCAAAGGTCATAGAAACTTACTTGGGTTTTAAGGAGGTATTGAAGCCTTTAAAGGGAGAAGCTAGAAAGACGGCAGTGTTAAGCATATGGGAGTATTTATTAGATAATACGGATTTAGATGTAAAAATATGGGGATTAGTTGA
>JACOND010000043.1 GCA_014323935.1 Bdellovibrionales bacterium | reverse complement strand
ATCTGATTTTAGGAAAAGCCTTAAAAGGAAAGGATAAAACAAGATCTGCTCTCTTATCTTCAAAAGTGTCTTTTTCTACTTTTAGCTAAATCATAGATTTCAAGTTCTTCTTTTGAAAAGATGAGCTGAAGTAATTCTTTACTGAGTTTAGGATCTGAGTAAAAACTCTTAAAGAAAGTATCATGACTGAAATAGTTTGTTTTTTCATAAACTCAAGATGTGTTTTTGATTATTTAAAAGAAATAATTAAAAAAGGCAAGCTCTTTTTTTAATCCTAACAAACCCCTATTAATATCTAATTAAAATATATTAAGATTGAGGAGACTCTTTTTTTTACCAAATACAATTAAGAAGAACTGTTTTATTAAGAAGCATCCTTTAATTTTTCTAAGAAAACAGCTCCTCTAAATAAGATTTTGTAAAAAAAACTAAATTCAAATTTTTAATCCCTAAATTCTCATCAGATACTTCCTCAATCTAAAAAAACAGTTCTTCATAACAATCTTTATTTAACCCAGAATAAAATTACGGGTTGAAAGCTTTTCTAGAAAAGTCTATCATTTGTTAAAGAATTCAACTAAATATCAAGGTTTTTTAAGAAGAAAATTTTCATAACCTATATAGAATATCTCAATTCATCAAGGAGTTTATTTCTAATAAAAAACATAGAATTTGTATAATTTTTAATAAAAATGATTTCAGTGAAAAAACACATTAACAATGGTACTAAAGATGTGAGATGTAAGAATAATGATACACAATATCTATAAACTTAAAGAAGCTTTTTTTACTTTCTCTTCCTTCTAACATTCTTTAAAAAAAAACTTAAGAGAATTCCACAATCACTATCTTTAAATCACTGTTAAATAATATATAAAGAATTTTTTAAAGACGACACCTCTTGTTATTTTTACATAGTTTTTTTGCTTTTTCATTTTATATCTCCTTTAGGGATTTGTTTTTTACATCAATTTAAACTTACGACTTAATAATTAACAGAGTGTAAAACGCATTTCAAACCTTTTAAATTAAATTTAGACTTAATTATATATTCTGTAATAAGGGGTTTTAAGCTTACAGCTTTCAAATGAACTGGCAAACTTTAAATATTTCTTATCAGGATTTTTCTTAGCTTGTTTTTTTTGATTTTTCGCTTTCTTTTTATCAGGTTATAGGAAGCTATCCTTTTAAAAAAACAGTAAATTCCTTATTCATACAGTTCTTTTAAAGCTTTATTCTACGGTGTAAAATATATAAATCTACTTAATAATATGCTTAAAAAAATAATATTTTTCAAAATGGAGAAATTAAAAATACATTTTTTTGATTATCAATTTTTAATCCAAAAACTCATGATACAACAGATAGTTTGGGTTCAACCTATAATCCCTCTCCTTTAAAAAATTAAAGAATAATTCTTTAAAAAGCTATTATTTCATTTTAGGACATATCACATTTCTTTTTTGTTACCTCAACCTCTTGTATGTATTTTTCATAATATAGAAATTTTAGATTCTTTTATTTTCACTTTTAGAGTAGAAGATTTTGATTTATGAATCTTAAATTATAATCCCCATTTTTTATAATTTTCTTTTGTATCTTTTTGTTCAATCTCTTTATGTTTTTCTAAATCTGTAATTATGTCATTCTAATTAAAATTATAAAGATTTTAACTTCTCCTTATTTTTTTAAAACTAACTCTAATCACAATGAAAAAAAGACAGTCTTTCTTTTATGGATTTGAATTTAATAATTTTTTTTTCATGAGTTTTATTTAAGGATAAAATAAAACATTTCTTAATAAGAATTTTTTCCTAAACATGTAGTTTCTTAAGAAAAGAGAAAAAACTTTCTTTCCTATTTCTGGAATCAAAAAAGGAACAGACTTTGCACGCCTTCTTTGAGTCATTCTTATTTTTTTATATCTAAAAAAATAGCATGAACAACAGAAAGATTTTTTCTTAAATACAATTAACTAATCATATAAACTTATAATAAATTTAATTATTTCAAAGTAAAAAACCTCACTCTATATCATTACTTATTTGTTTTTCTAAAGCTTGCCGGACAAGACCAATAATATAACGAAGTTCTACTTCTGAACTTAAAACAACTTCTACATCACCTGTTCCAGCTCGCCCAATATTACTAATATCTTTAGCTATTCCTTTAGGATCATGAAGTTCCTGCATTTTCAAGCCAAGTGATAGACTTAGTCCTCTTGCTTGCGGTTTAACACAAACAAAATTGCCTTCAGCCTTATAAGCAATATAACTCTTAAGAAATTTTTCTGTGACACATAGGTCAAGAGCTAACACTTCTTTTTGAAAAGCTTCAAATAATTTTTTCATATCCTTTTTGCTAAGATGTTCATAATTTTCTATAGTGTATTCCGATTTTTTTTGTTTTGGTGGTCTGTATTTATCTAATATTTCAGGAGATAGAGAAGGAGCAAACCACACATTGACAGCCTTTTGAGCCATTTGCTTCGCTCGTTCTTCTATAGTATTTTCATTCCAAGTTTCTAATTCTTTTAGTCCTTTATTTAAACGTAAAGGACTTTCCTTAAAGCCCCCTTTTATTTCTTTTTTCTTTGTAAAAAAATGATCTTTATATTCAGAGTTGTATCCTGTTAATGTTAAATTTCCTAAAGTGTGTAAATATTTTTCTTGTATCTCTTTCCAGTTTTCCCCAAGAGCTTGCCTCCATTCTTGAGAAAGATTTTCATTTTGAGGTAAAATATGTTCAATGCTATAATCATTAACATCTATTCTCTCTTTACGATCATAATTTTCTAACTTTCTTAGCCAATAACTTCCTCTACGAAAATTGTAGAGATCACGAATTTGGATTTCTCTTAAAAATTCATCATTCTTTGGAAATCTACGATAAGAAGATTGTAATAAGAAATCAGCTTTAATACTCTCTAAATAAGCTTCTTTTCTTATAGCTTGACTAAATTTTGCAAAAGTTTTATTCATAGAATTTGTTGAGATGTTACAAATTGCCCGGCGAAATACATAATTTTCAATAAAGCGAACAACAGACTCAAAATCCCGAACATTTAATAAACCGTTTTTATAATCATGATATACTTTTAAAAGAAAGGGGTAAGAAACACTGACTTTCAATTCTTTTAAATCACTAAAAGCTTCTTTTAAAGCTTTATTTTCTTCTTGATTTAAAGCTATTGAACAATAATAGTTTGAAAAAACCTTTAGATCTTTTACAAGATCTTCCATGGATTTCTTTGATCTATGAGTATAATTTTTGAAAACTTCATATACTTTTTTAATGTTAGGAATCTCTCCTGTTTTAAGAGTGAGATAATCTCTCATAAAAAAATCAAAATGCTCACTATAGGCAGCTTGTCCAAAAGCGAATTCCATAGGTCGCCAATAATTTTTATAAAGATTCTCTTGGTGATTCTGCTCTAAACCCATTAAAATAAAGTTACGAATCAGATCGGCTTGACTGAGTTCTTTGCCGGTAGAGTTCATGCTTTCAAAAATAAGTTGAGGGTTATCTTGATCACGGTTTAGTGCAATATCAACTATGATGAGTTTTGCAAGACCTTCACATAAAAATTTTATATCACTGCCAAGCTCTTTTATCTTTTTCTTAAAAAATTCAAAATTTTCTTTTATTTTAATAGAATGGTTTTTTGGTAAATCCTTTTGATCAAAAAGAGCTAGAAGACTCTCTTTATCCGTTTTTGTTAGAAGTAACTTATAATGAAGCTCTTTTTCTTCTAATGGATTCAGTAAATAATAATTACGTAGCTTTTTTGCAGAAAATCCATCTAAAGGTTCTGTATCACCTATTTGCCGGGCTAAAGCTTCAAGAATTAAACATACAGTGGTGAGTCTTTGTTGCCCATCAATAACAAGCAGAGAGGATTGACTAGAAACATGATAGAGACCTTTTTCAATATAAACAATAGAACCAATAAAATAAGCAAAAATATCTTTCTTTTTTCCTGTTTGCAAAATATCATTCCAAAGTTGCTGACATTCTTTCTCAGTCCAAGAATAAGTTCGTTGATAGATTGGAATAACAAACTGAGGAGATTTTTTAAGAAAATCTAGTAATTTTGCTTCAGTTGCTTTCATAATTTAATTATATTATTATAGTTTTTAATTTTTTTCAAATTCTTAAAGTGACTAACTCATTTAATAAAACAAGAAAGTCTTAAAACTTTTAATTATCCTTTAGAAAGCCATCTAAGCAGAAATTTTAAAAATGAGTTCTAGATACATAAAAACTATTATGGGAGAATATTTAGATAAAAAATTCGAAAAACAACAGTTATTAAAACCAGATTTAGTTTGTTTGAGTCAAGAAAATTCAAATCAGAAACTTGATGCTGTTATTATAGAATTTAAACGACCTAGTATCATTATATCGCTAGAAGATTTAACTCAAGTTTTAAAATATAAAAGTTTAATAAATGAACAGATGCCAAATATCTCAAAGGTAACTGCATTTGTAATAGGAAAAAATTATACTGAATAGGAAATTTAAAAGAGTTTTTTTATCTGTTATATCCAAATAAACTATTTTTTATATAATAAATAAAAACTAATTTAATATTGAATATTTTTTGAGATTTTAAACTCTTCCTTTTTAAAACCTTTTTTTATAAAATCATTTTTCAAAAAAATGATTTATTTAAGTTCCAAACTTGAAGCTTTCCCTTTTGATAAAGAGCATTTTCATTAATAGTGAGCTGTATTTCTAAAAGTCGTTTCTTTAAGGATAAATTCTCAGCATTTTCAAATTTAAATTGAATATTATTTTTTATTGTATCCTTTTGAATTTTAAATTTAGCAGATTCAATTGATTCTTTTGAAGTATCAATTCCTATTCCAAAAGCTCTAATTTTTAAAACGCAATTTCTTATATTAAAACCTGTACTAAAAGCCATTTCTAAGACTTTAAATTTTTTATTGATTTTTGAATTATGCATCCAATAATCTACGGCAAAGGTATTAGCTGTGTTTTCTAAGCCTAAAATACCAATAAATTCAGGGTAGCTTAAGTTTTTTACTTTTTCTATTGTTAATTCATTTTTCATTTTTTTAAAGACAAAGGTTTTAAAATATGAATTGTTTTTTTAATAGAATTCAAATGACAATGTGAACCTAAAGCTAAGGGACACATATGTGAAAAATGACCAAAGTCTACTGTTTTTAAAATAGGAAAACTAAAATCAGATAAATTCTTCAAAAAAATTTCTTTTAAAGTCTTTTTAGATTTTAAAAAAGGTCCATGATTACAATTATGAAATGTTCCAAGTAAAAGACCTGAAATTTTATTAAAAATACCAGCTTGTTTAAAATGGGTCAGGTAAACATCAATATTTTGAAAAGTTTGATTCATACTTTCTAAGATAAGAATAGAATCTTTCCATTTGGGTTCCCAGGGAATCCCTATAAGTTTTGCTAAATCTGTTAAAGATCCTCCTACAAGAAACCCCTCGCAAACTCCTTTTTTCCAACATTCTCTCTTATTAGAAGCAGGAACTTCAAAAGATTGTTGAGTTTCTAAAAATAAAGTTTTAAAACATTTTTTATCATACTCTCCAAACCAATCCCACTTTTGATCAAAAGAAGCTAAGTGGTATCCATAAAAAGTCGTAATCTTTGAAAATTTAAAAATAGGATTTAGAAAAACTGTAGCATCACTGTATCCCATAATAATTTTTGGATTTTTTGCAATCACTTCAAAATCCATTAAAGGAAGAATATCATGAGCATTTTCTCCTCCCATAGCTGTTAAAATCATTTTAATTTCTGGATTTTTTATAAAACTTAAAAAATCATTATATCGTTCCTGATCTGTTCCTGCTGTATGATCCGTTTGAAGACTTAAAGTCTTTCCTCTTAAAACAGAAAAACCCAGTTTTTTTAAAGAGCTTTGACCTCGAAGAACCCATTCCTGAGCTTCTGTCCCAATAATAGGGTCAGAAGCTGTAAAAACTCCTATTTTATCTCCATAATTTAAAGCAGGAATAGAAGGCATTGAGAAAAAATTAATGAGTTTTCTTAATAAGACAAACGTCTTAAAATCTGATCTTCAAAAGAAAACTGTTCTTTTTTCTATATTTATAGTATTTCATAATTTTTTGTCAAATTTTATTTTTCTAGATTTAATTTTAAGCTAATTAGACTTTTTTTAATTGAGCTTTTAATTATTTTTTAAAAATGATTTTAATAAAAATTTAATAAAACAGAAGTTGGATTTGTATATTTTACACCACACAAAGCTTTAAGTATAAGTTTTTTTTAGGAGTTTCTTATTGAGAGAGAAAAAAGACAAAGTTTAAGTTCGTATAAGTTACACTGCCAATCAAAAAGAATTGATGAAAGAAAACGCTGTTATATTGGCTTTTTATTTCTTTTTTAATTTAAGAATCTTAATTTTTGAGAAAGCTGTTACTTTTATAAGTTTAGAAATATTCACACCTAACTCCAGTAATTTAAAAAGCTGTTCCCTCTTTTCCGCTTGTCTGCCTTTTTCAAACCCTTCTTCCATCCAACCCTGTTTGTCTAATCTATAATTCATCCTCCTGAGAAACTCATCATAGGCTAACTCTTGTAAGCTCTCATTCTCTGATAACTTTGCAAAATACTCCCTATCCTGTTAACTCTCCTGACTTTCTTAAAAAATAACACCACTTCTCTTTAAAATCAATTAAATCCTTTTATCATAAAAACGTAAAAAATGATCACTATTTTAAATAGAATCAAAAAACTGAAATTATTATCTGAATTAAAAATCTTGTGACTTCTTGTTGTAAAAATAAATTATTA
>JACOND010000042.1 GCA_014323935.1 Bdellovibrionales bacterium | reverse complement strand
ATTTCCTTCTTTATTGCTAGAATCATCTGCAAAAGAAAAGCTTACTCCAAATAACACAATTAAAAAAAGACTTTCTTTTAAAAGAAAGGATTTAAACCTATTCATAAAAACCTCCAATTTTATACTTTTACCATATTAGTAATTTCTCTTTATGTAAACAAAATTGTAAAAATTACCTATCTTTTTAGTAGGACATAAACTATTTATGGACTTTTCTAGAAATAAACTATAAAGCTTTGTCTTATTACACTTTAAAAAGAATCTATTCCTTTTTTTTTACATATTTTCTTAAAAAGATTTTTTCCTTTAATTTTCTTTTTTTGTATCTTCTTCTTATGAAAAAAACAAAAAGCAGAAATATAACAACAGTAAGCCAAATCCAATAATTTCCTAAAAAAAATTTATTCTTTTTAGTAAAAGGATTTTCTTCAGAAAAAAGACTTTGAAGATATTTTTGTAAATTTACAATGTCTGAGTACTTCTGATTTTGGAAAGAATTTCTAATACCTTGCATATTGTTCTTATCTAAATTAAAAGAATTAATCATTCGTAAAATTAAACTCAAATACTGAGAATAAAGTTCTAAAGGAGTATAAAAAGCCACAGAGACCCGGAAAGTATAATCAAAGGCCTGACAACAAATAGCTATCTGCCTTCTTTCGAGTATTCCTCTAGAATTAGTATCTGGTAAAAAATCAAGCCATTTGTGAGAGTTGATAGTAAGTGTTTTACTACTATCTTGAATATAGTTTTCAATTTTATCACTTTCCAGAGTCATTACCGCTGATACAACAACAAAAAGAATCTTTTTTGTGTTTTCATCTTTATAATGACACAAATGATTGATTCCAAAGCTCACACAAGTCCAAGTCTTTGGAGTATAAAAAGAAAGATATACGGACTTAAAACTCCAAGCAGAAAAACTAAAAAAAGCAAATAAACTAATAAAAAATTTTGAAGACATGACAACGACCCGAACATGGCACGCCCGAGAGGACTTGAACCCCTAACCCCTAGATCCGAAGTCTAGTGCTCTATCCCATTGAGCTACGGACGCTCTATTATAGAAAATCAAAAATCTTATGTCCTTGCAAGTTCTTTTATAAATTTAGTATTGTAAAATTTCCACTTTTTTATTTTTTTATATAAACCTGTTTTTTTTTATGTTAAAATCACTATAGGCTTAGGTTTTTATTATGATTTTAAAACATTTTCTTTTTATCTTTATTGTCTTTATGTCAATTTCATGTTCTCATCTCAAAGAGACCTGCTCTGAAATCAACTGGTATGAACTCGGCCGGCAAGATAGCACAAAAGGTCTTACAAAAGAAAAAAGCTTTGCTAAGAGACAAAAAATGTGCCTTATTAAATCCGAATCCATTTATGCAAAAGCTTATGAAAATGGTTTCCTGTTTGGCTTAACAAGTTATTGTAACTTTAAAACAGGCTATATTTACAGTTTATCTCAAATGGAAAAAGAAGTGTCAGCTTGTCCAGACAATCTAAAAGTCAAATATCTAAGAGGTTATGAAATAGGGACTCATATGAAGCAAATTCAATCCCTTCAAAATGAGATTCAGCAAAAGATTCAAATTATTAACAAAAAGCTTAAAAATCATGAAGAACATTTTTCTATAGTTGAATCGAGTTATTAATTACAACTTTATCCACTAGTAGAAAAATTCTTTTCCTTTATGATTTAATAATTTTAAATCTATTTGACCTTTTTGAATATGACTTGCTTTTATTAAAACATCTACAGAATCACCCATTTGAATTTTAAATCCTGTCTTTCTATTTTTAGCAAAAAGACAAGTCTCATCAGTTTCCCAAAATCCTTTCATGTCTTGATAGCGAATCAGTCCTTCCACAAAAAAGTCTTTAAGAGTAATAAAAATTCCAAAAGGAGTTAGAGAAGAAATAGAACCAGATAAACAGTCTCCCACATAAGATTTTAAAAATCGAGCAGATTTGATGTCTTTAATTTTTCTTTCAGCTTTCACTGACTTTTGTTCCCTTGCACTTAAGTAAACAGCTTTTTTTTCCAACTCTTTTTGTAGTAAATTTCCCTTAAATTGTCCTGACTTCTGATTTAAAACTTTTTTAACCAAACGATGAATTAATAAATCATTGTAACGTCTGATTGGAGAGGTAAAATGAGTGTAGCTTTTAAAATTTAAACCATAATGTCCCTTATTAAAACTGCTATAACGAGCTTGAGACATAGATCTTAAAAAGAGCTTGTGAATTAAAGAGATTTTACTGTGATTTTTGTATTGGTTTAAAAAATGAAGAATGTTCTTTCTAGATTTAAAAGATTTCAAGAAAGATAAACTTCTAGCAAATTTTTCTAAAGTCGCTAATTTGTCTTTTTCAGGAGCTTCATGAATACGATAAGTAAAAGAAATGTTATGCTTTTCTAAAAAAGCACTCACAACTTGATTACAAGCTAACATAAATTGTTCAATCATTTTATGAGAAAAAAGACGAGCTTCTTTTAAGATGTCTTCAGGCTCTCCCTCTTCATTTACAAGCACTAAAGTTTCTGGAATCTCTAGGTCAAAACCTAATTTTCTTTTATGCTTTTGAATTAAAATTTGAGCTAAAGCTTTTGATTGCTTAAGAGAATTTCTATAAGGTTCAGAAAAACACTCTTTATCTAAAAGATCTTGAACTTGACCATAAGTTAATCTCTTCTGGCTTTTTATAACAGAAGGGTAAATATCTTTTTGAATGATTTGACCTTGAAAATTAAAGTCTATTTCTTGAACCATCACCAAACGATCTTCTTTTTCTTTTAAAGAACATAAATCATGACTTAATTTTTCAGGTAACATAGGAATACAAAAATTAGGAAAATAATAACTATTTCCTCTTTCAAAAGCACATTGATCTAAAGGAGAATTTTCTTGAACATAATAACTGACATCGGCAATAGCTACGTAAAGCTTATAAAAGTTAGGATGTTTTTCCACATAAATAGCATCATCAAAATCTTGAGCTGTAGCTCCATCAATTGTGACAAAAGGTTTAGATCTTAAATCCTTTCTATCGTCGTAATCTTTTTTTCTAACTGTCTTAGGAAGAGCTTTTAGAGAATTTAAAACTTCAGAAGGAAATTCAAAAGGCAAATCATACTCTGCCATAATTCTTTTAATATCATCTTTAGCAGAAAAACTTAAACTCCCTAAATTTTTTATCAGTTCTATTTTAAAAGGAAAATCTAATGTTTTTTGACTTTCAGAGCTTTTCTGATTCAAAGAAGCTGATCGAAGAATTTTTAAGTTCTTTTCAAATCCTTTAACATGCTTTTGAGATTTTTTAAGCCTTTTTCCAAGTTGCATAAAGGGTTTTTCATGAAATAGAATACGAGCTTTTATAAAATCTCCTGCTTTAACAGGAATCTTTTTTGGACATATTAAAGGGAGAGCTTGTGAAAATCCTAAATTATGCCTAACAAGAAAAGCTCTATTTTTTTGAAACTCAAAAAAACCCACAACATGTTCTCTGTCTCTTTTGACAATAGCTTGAATATACCCTGTAAAGGCACGAGTTGATTTCTTTTTCTTTTCATAAACAAGCACATCAACTTGATCATTATTTAAAGCAGAACCTATTTGAGTTAAAGGAATGTAAATATCGGGATGTTTGCTATCTTCCGGGATTACAAAACCAAATCCGTCAGGATGTCTTTTTAAAATTCCTCTAAGGAGATAGCTTGATTTTTTACTCATTTGATTTAAGTTTTATAACTCTAATTGTTTTTTATTTATACTATAACTTTCAATAAATACAAAATAAAAGACTTGACTTTAAATTTAATTTAAAAAATAGTTTATAAGCCCTTTTAAGAGACATAATGATTTTAAAAAGAACAAATAGAGCTGAAAATGAATTAAGACCTATTTCTATTAAAGGTCAAATCAACTGCTGGGCTGAAGGAAGTACAGAAATTTGTATGGGGCAAACAAAAGTCTTATGCACTGCGAGTGTTTCTGAAAGTACTCCTTCATGGATTAACAAACCCGAACAAGGATGGGTTACGGCAGAATATGCTATGTTACCTCGTGCCGGGGATTTTCGAATCTCTAGAGAGAGAGCTATTCAAAGTGGTCGCTCTCAAGAAATCTCAAGATTAATAGGAAGAAGTTTGAGAGCCTCTATTGATTTATCTCGGCTAGGAGAAAGACAAATCCTTATTGATTGTGATGTTTTACAAGCCGATGGAGGAACGAGAACAGCAGGAATTACAGGAGGTTTTGTAGCTTTAGCTTTGGCTTTAAAAAATTTAAAGGATCGACACATTATAAAAGAGATTCCTTTAAAACATTATATCTGTGCTGTTAGCATTGGTATTTACAATCAAATTTTTTATTTAGACTTAAACGCTAAAGAGGATAAACTTTGTGAAACAGATATGAATTTTGTTTTAAATGAAAAAGGAGAATTTATTGAAATTCAAGGAACAGCAGAAAAACAAAATTTTACAAAAAAACAAATGTTACAAATGATGGAGTTAGCTCAACAAGCGGGTTTAAAACTGATACAAAAACAAAAAGACATTGTAGGTTCTTTTTTTTAAATTTAAACTTTATTTATGAAACATCCTCCTTTTGATAAATTTTTTTACTACAAGAAAGCTGTTCAGAACCCTGCTAAAGAATTTGATTTTTTTAAAAAAACTTTTAGAAGTTTTTATAAAAAAACTCCTCTGTTATTTCGTGAAGATTTTTGTGGTACTTTTTATATGGCCTTTCAATGGGTTCAAGATCATAAATTAAACAAAGCTATCGCCATTGATGTAGATAAAAAACCTATTGAATATGGAATAAAACATCATCTCTGCCAGCTCAATGCCTCTCAAAAAAAACGATTCACTTTTTTAAATAAAAATATTTTAACTCCTCGACTCCCTTCAGCTGAACTCATTACTGTAAGTAATTTCTCTTATTTTGCATTAAAAACACAAAATCTAATGTTAAAGTATTTTAAAAATGTTCATAAAAGTCTTTATAAAAAAGGTCTTTTTATTCTTGATGTTATGGGAGGTCCGGATTGTGAAAAAATTATAGAAGAAGAAAGAAAATATAAAACCTTTACTTATTTTTGGGATCAAGATTATTTTGATCCTATTCAAAGAGAAGGACATTATCATATTCACTTTAAAAGAAAAGGAGAAAGGAAACGACTCAAACAATTTTCATACAATTGGAGACTCTGGACAATCCCTGAACTAAAACAGCTTTTATTATCTGCTGGCTTTTCTGAAGTTTATGTTTATTGGGAACAATCTGACAAAAAAGGAGAAGGCAACGGTGTTTTTAAAAAAACTAAAAAAGCAGAAACTTGTGACAGTTGGATTGCTTATTTAGTTTCTATTCCTTAATTCAGATTTCAAATACTATTTCTCTGTTATTTAGAACTCTTTTAAATTTTCGGTTATATATTTTACACCGTCAAAACCTGTGGGAGCTTTTAATTACAAAGGTTTTAGAAGCTTATTATGAAAAAAACAAATTTTTAGTTCCTATAAGCTATTTGCCAACACTTCCAATAAAAAAGAATGAAGAAAACACTGTTCTATATAACTTTTTATTTCTTTTTTAGCTTAAGAATCTTACTTTTTGGTAAACCTGTTGCTTTCACAATTGTAGAAATATCTACACCTAACTCCAGTAATTTAAAAGCCTGTTCCCTTTTTTCCGCTTGTCTGCCTTCTTCTATGCCTTGCTTTCTACCTCGCTCTATGCCTTCTTTTCTACCTTCTTTTCTACCTTCTTTTCTACCTTCTTTTCTACCTTCTTTTCTACCCTCTTTTCTACCCTCTTTTCTACCCTCTTTTCTACCTTCTTTTCTACCTTCTTTTCTACCCTCTTCTTTCGAATCCAGTTGGTCTAATCTATAATCCATCTTCCTGCGATACTCATCATAGGCTAACTCTTGCATTCTCTCATCCTCTGATAACTTTGTAAAATAATTCATCGCTTCCTCCATATCCTTATCTCTTGATAAATACTCCTTATCCTCTCCTGTTAACTCCCCTGACTTCCTTAAAAAATAACACCACTCTTACTGTCCTTTTTGCATTCCTTTTTGCATGCCTTCTTCTATCTAACCTCGTCTGTCTAATCTATAATCCATCTTTCTGCGGAACTCATCATAGTCTAACTCTTATAATCTCTTCTGATAACTTTATAAAATAACTCATCTCTTCCTCCATACTATTTTTAAATCCCTGTTAAATAAAATATAAGGCTCTTTATCTCTTCTTATGGAAAAACAAGATATAAAATCCTTTACTTCTTTTAAAACAGAAAATTCTGTAAAGACGAGAGAATAACTTGGAGTTATTTTATCATCATTATCTCCTTCTTTTAAACTTTGTGCATGAAGTTTACTCCAGTATAAAAACACTCTCTTTAGAAAACTTGGCTTAGGGCAGGTTTATACTTCTATATTGATATCCTCTCCTAAAGAGAGTTTCACTCTCAAATCTAAGGAAATTTTTTTACCTCTTAGATTTTCTTACGGGAAGATTGCTGTCTAAAAATTCAAAGGTTTTCTTTTTTACCAACTTGTTTTATCCTTTCAGTTTGTTTATCTTGAGGTTTTTCTTTAGATGTCTTTTCTTCTAACGTCTTGGATGTTAGGGGTTTTAATCTCTAATTTCAGGAATGTTTAGAAAAAGTGGTAAATTCCTTATTCATACGGTTCTTTTAAGAATTTATTCTATTGTGTCAAATATATAATTTCCAAAATAATTAAAAACTTTATTTTTAAATTAAGCTTTCGTTTAAAAGAGGACTTGCATTAAAAAGCGAAAAAAGATAAAAAATGAAAAGTAAAAAAGAGCTGGGTTGGCTCAATTGGTAGAGCAGCTGATTTGTAATCAGCAGGTTGGGGGTTCAAGTCCCTCACTCAGCACCATATTTGGAGGGATGCCCGAGTGGTTAAAGGGGGCGGTCTGTAAAATCGCTGGCTTAGGCCTACGTAGGTTCAAATCCTACTCCCTCCACCATTATGTTGTTCTCCTATAAATAAGTTTTGGGAATGAAAAAAATGTTTCAAACCACACCATTAAAAATAAAAAAAGCATTTAAAAGAATAACTTAAATATATCAGAACACCTAATTATCAAATTGATTTATGTTAGACTTTATCTTAATTTTATAACTTGTTACTTTATCTTCAAAGCTAATCATTATTTCATCTGGAGCTTTTAATCTTATTTTCTATATTGTTGAAAAGGGAGTGTTAATTTGTGTTTCTTCTCTTTTTGTTTCTAAAATATAACTGATTCTTTATAAATTTTCTCTACTTTAAAACATTGAGTAAATAGAGGATGAGTTACCACAAGGATTAAATCTTTAACATAATCAGGATAATTTTTTAGATGTTAGTTTGTCTTGTAATTTGTCCCACAACACCTTAATTAATACACTTATAAACTCCTTTTATTTTGTAAAAGGTTTTTTTTTTAAATGAGTTCTGTAATATCTGCTTTAATAAATCCTGTAAGAAGTCTCATATAATTTCCTTGGGTGAGAACAAATTTTGGCAGAAGATGTGAAAGATTATTAATTAGCAAATTTGAAAGTTGGTTTATATTTTTTATTAACCCTAGTTTAAGATTCTTTAGTATCAGTTTCATAAGAAGCCAAAATTTAAGACAATCTTCACACACAGATGGTTTAGCTATAACAAATTCTGTTAACAAAAAAACCAAAACAATAAAAATTTTCATATAAGCTCCGGTATTCTTATTTCCTAGTAAATGAAAAAGAATTAGAACTAAAAAATAGTAATGATAAATGATTGTTCTGATCTTGAAGATATTTTTTCTAGAGAGGATTTTAAAAAGTATATTTTACCAAAGTAGGCTTTATCTTACTTTGTTTTAATTCAAAGAAAAACAAACCAAGCTTCAAGAATGTTAAGTGATTCAAATTTTCTACAAAAAAATATATTAAAAAGAATCATTTATTTCTCAGTTTTTCAGTTATAAGAATTTTATCAAGTTATCAGATGTTATAGAAAATTTCTTATTTGTTTACAATTTTTTCAACAAGGTACTTCTTATAATCCGAACAAAAAGAAGTGGAAAAAACTTAACAAACTAAGAAATAGATAGTTACTGAAACTAAGAGATAATCTTGCCATTTATTGGCAGGATCTTTTTGGCTTTCATAAAATTTTCTTTTTTTATTGTTTTTAGCAAACTATCAAACTCTTTTTTATGAGCTAGAAAACAGCCATCTATACCTTTAATACCACCTTGATCTATTTTACTTTTAAGCCCTTTAGCTTAGAGTTATAAGATAGGTTTTAGATTTTCTATAAACTTGCTTTAAAGCTTGCCCCTCAAAATCTGATTGTTTATATCTCTGCCTTAATGATGTTTAAAATGATTGGTTTTGTGGGATTATAAAAAACAATGTCAAAAATAAAAATGAGGCACCCTTTCAAAAGAAGCTTGGTAATAAAAAGATAATATTTTTTCTTTGTAAAGGCACTCACATATCAATAACTCTACCGTTAATACTCGGGTTATTTTCATTTTTTTTCATATTTGAAAAAAAGCATCTTTTATAAAAGCGTGTGGACAAACTATACTAGCAATTAAATTATTGTATATTGATGCTGTTTTTCCTGTTGATAAAAAGTTTGCGACGTTTGGCATTCTTTGTTTATCCTTTCTTTAGATAGATTATAATATTTTTTTTCAATTTCTATTCCAAAAGCTTTTCTTTTATTATTGATTGCTTCAATTAGAGTTGTTCCGCTTCCAGTAAAGGAATCAAGAACACTGTCTCCCACATAAGAAAACAATTTAATGCATCTTTTTGGGAGTTCTCTAGGGAAAGGAGCTTCATGTCCTATTCTTTTGCTACTTTCTCCATTAAAGCTCCAAATTTCTAAAACCCATTCTTTAAACTCTTCGGTTGTTATATCTGAACCCCTTTTGTAATTTATCGTCTTTGTAAAGTACAATTATAACTTCAACGGGTGCTATTATGTGCGGTGCTGAAGCCGATTTCCACCTCTCCATGCGAAATATTACCCTCATTCCATAAAATTGTTGCATGATATTTCCAGCCAGACTTCATGGCTATTGTAGTTACGTCTGCACAAAGTGTTTGCTTACCAAATTTATTTTTATCTATTGAAACATTGATACAAAGTCTTGCTGTTGGTTTTGCCTAATAAAAACAATTTTCTATCCATTTTTTTGTAAAGCTCATATATTAAGAATAAGACAGGCAATCGCTTTTTTCTTAGCGTCTCCATTGACTAAAAAATATTTATTCATCTTTTTTAAATTAACAGTAAAGAACTAAAAGATAAGAGTTTTTGCACTCTGGTAAGATTTTATTTTATAAGAGCTTGGTAAGTAAGCCTTTTGTTTATAGAACCACACACTAAAGATTAACTATCTATTTTAAAGTAGAAATTAAAAATTCCTTTAATCTAGTGTTTTGACAAACTTGACATCAAAAAGTATATAAAATAAAGAAAATCTATGAGTACTACATCTATCGTAATTACAGCTTTTAGAATAAAAAATTTTAGATCAATCAAAGAGATACATTTCAAATTATCAGAAGACAATATTACAGGATTAATAGGTCAAAATGAATCAGGAAAAACTTCGGTTTTAGAAGCTTTGGATTGTTTTAGGAATTGGGTAGAATTAAAGGAAGATGTATTAAGATCTGATGAAAGCATGCCAGAAATATCTTGCTGGTTTAAGACAAGTCTTTTAGAGCTTGCAGAGATTCAGGGAATTGATTCAAATGAAGTAGAAATAGCTCTCGGTGATACAGAAATGTGTATAACTAAATCTTGGGTAAGTGAAAAAGAGTATAAATTCTTGTTATATGATGAATTTCCATACTTTGAGGAAGAAAAAGATACAGAGGAAGAAAAGAGTAAAAAACAAGAAGCTATAAAAAAAATCTTAGATAAATTAACAATCTCTTTTTTTAAAGACAATACTAGCATATTACCTGACCGTATAAATCTAGAAGATATAGAAAATGGAAATACAGAAGCCTTAGGATTTAAAGCTGTTCAAAATTTTATTAAAATTACAAATTTAGATATAAATAAATTAAAAGAAAGTAATGAGAGACTTAGAAAAGCATATATAGATAAAATTAATAGAAATATTAACTTTAAAGAGTTTTGGACACAAGAAATTGGAAAAAATAAAATAAAAATTGAATTTAATTATCATTCAAATAGTGAAAATCTTTCAGGAGAACCATTTTTAACATTTTAGGTGAGAGATGGAGAGGAAAAGCTTTACCCTCAACAAAGGAGTGGAGGGGGTGTGTTCACATCCTTCTATTTGGAAATAAAAGCAAATTCTCTTGAAGATGATAAAAATAAATGATTTTAATAGATGAGCCAGGTGGAAATCTTCATGCGACAGTTCAAAAAGATGTTTTGAAAGTATTTGAGGATTTAAAAGATAAAATAAACATTGTTTACACAACACATTCACCTTTTCTTTTAGATATAAATTCTATTTACAGGCTAATTGCAGTCCAGAGAGAAGAAGAGACAACAGATTTCAAATATAAAACTTATTTCTGTTACCAACTAGGACAAGCTTCAAATGATACATTATTACTTCTTTATGCCACTATAGAATCAGAATTTTATCATCAACAAACGATACAATAATTTTATATTAGAAGAAGTTAGTGGTCATTTTTATTTGAAAGCTTTTTTTAACTTATGAAAAATAAAGAACCTTATTTTATAACAGCAACAGGTGGTGATAAAGATGTTTCTGTCATTCTAGATGATGATAAAAAAGGGAAAGATATTGCTAAAAAATTAAAAAAAGAATGTATGTTAGGAAATGAACAAGAATTAAAAATAATAATGATAGATGATTGTTCTGGGATTGAAGATATTTTTTCTAGAGAAGATTTTAAAAAATATATTTTACCTAAAAAAAGTAAATCATTTAAAGATGATTCAGAAAAAAATAGTAAATATATGAAAAGACTTAATGTATCTAAACCTCTCTCTGCTTTTAAATTTTTTCAAAAAGTAAATTCTGAAAATGGAATAGAATTAAAAAATTTAGAAAAAGAAACTCAAGATAGAATAAGAAATTTAATAGAAAAAATAAAGAAAAATTTAAAATAGAAGGTAATATCTTTTTTATCTCTATTCAATATAAATTACCCTTAATAAGATCATTTTATTATAAAGATTTTAAAAAGAATCAGTTGTTTCTTAAGTTTTTCATTTATAAGAACTTTAGCAAGTTATCTATGATTTTATAGAAAATTTCTTATTTGATTGCAATTTTTTTAAGATTAGCTAAACTGCTTTATCTATGGAGATTTTTTTATGAAAAATTCTTTTCATCTGGCTATTCCTGTAAATGATTTGGAAAAAACAAGAATTTTCTATAGGGATTTTCTTGGAGCTAAAGAAGGAAGAACAGATCATAAATCTTGGCAGGATTTTAATTTTTTTGGACATCAACTCAGTTGTCATCTTACAACAAAACCTATAAACCCTATAGATTATAATCAAGTGGATCATATGTCAGTTCCTATTTTTCATTTTGGAATCATAGTAGAGGAAGAACAATTTGAAAAAATCAGAAAAAAATTAGAAGAAGTTCATGTTAAATTTCTTATAAAAGCACAAACTCGCTTTAAGGAAAAAGATGAGGAACATAAAACTATGTTTTTTAAAGATCCTTCTGGAAACTGTTTGGAAATAAAAAGTTTTACTAAAAACACAAGTTTTTAAAAATATCTTTTGTTTATTATCTTAAACTAAATCTTGACATAAGTCATCCACCCAGTCATGTAAATCCCTCACATCTCCAATTTCACTCCAATGGATTCCTGGACTATCTTTATGACGCCAACCATTAGGATTGTATCCGTCTTCATCGTTTCTTGGTTGATAGTTTCTACTGTTTATTTTCTCATCAATGATATCTTTGATATAAGCTTCAAAAACCTCAATATCTAACATATCTTGTCGGTAATTCTCATGAAGTTCTTCTCCTATTTGGCAATAAATCTTAAAACAATCTCTTGTTTCCCTGTCATCACAAATAGTATTTTCATTAATAATATAAAAAAATAACTTAAAAACCTCATCTCCTCTATCTATAATTAATTCTATCAAGGCTTGTCCACGAATATGTTTAGTAAAAGCTTTATGAAGAGAGGTAAAACTTCTATAACTATTTTCAAAGGCTTCTAACAATTTATGGGAAAGTTTATAATCATTTTTTTCATCTCTTTCTACAAAAAAATAAAGTTCTTCATAAGAAGAGATTAACCATGATAAAATCTCTCTTGCATCTGAGGAATCATAATCTTCTATTAATCTTTCAAAAGATTTTAAAGAAATATTCAAATAGATCTCAAAGTTTACAAATTCAATTTTTTTTAAAGTATCGTCTCTGGGATTTTCTAAAATCTTATACAATTCAAATAAATTAGAAATCTCTCGGTTTGAGAACTCTTTACATCTTAAGTGATCTTCTCTTCTGTTATAGATTTCTTCACACATCTCTTGACTGGTTTTTCTGTATCTTGTGTCAAAAGACGAATCAGAGGATGCAAGAGAAGAGGGAGAAATTTGATAGATATTTCTTGTACAAGAAAGACTTAATAAAAACAACACTAATATAAAGAAAAATTTCATGTTCCTTATCAATTTATCGGAATAAACATAGGAAAGATTTAATTTTTTAAAAAAGAAAATGATACCTTGCTTAAATAGCTGAGTTAAAAGCTTTATCTATGTGAATCTAGAACTTTGTTTATAAATCAATTTAGTTTCCTTTTAAAAAACTATTTGTTTTGTGTTTTATAAAAATTTAATTCTTCTTTAAAGTAATCTTTAAAAGAGATTGCTTTAATAGGGGGAAGACCTTTGATTTGTT
>JACOND010000041.1 GCA_014323935.1 Bdellovibrionales bacterium | reverse complement strand
TCAATAGTTAGATACTTAACTGTCTTCTCATAGGTTTTTCCATTTATATCTGTACTCCGTTTGCTAGTAAAAGTTCTTCAAGGTCTAAACTACTATGTCAAGAAGCAATATAAAGAGAGGCTATCTCAATACTTACTTTTCAAGTTTAAAAACTATTCCCATTCCCCACCACATATTTTTAAAAGGCGTACAATGTATGTAGTATCATTTTGATAAGCAACAGAGAGGGGTTCTTCCAATGTTATCTCTCCGCTCCATATTGTAGTAAAAGTTCTATAACGTCCTCTGATTCATCACCTCTAGAATCAGAAACGCTATGGAGAGGAGTGTCTCCATATCTATCTCTTGCATTCACATCGGCTCCCGATCCTAGTAAAAGTTTTACAAATTCTATATCACCACGTCGAGAAGCAACATGAAGAGGGGTTTCTCCCTCTGCATTTCTTTGATTTACATCAAAACCAAAAGAAGAATTTATAAGAAATAAAGAAATTATAAAAAAACTTCCTTTTAAAAATAAACAGTTTAAAGATTTTATAGAGACCTCTATTAATTTTTATAATATTAGCATCTTTTCTCTTTAATGTCAAGTAAAATTTATCTGTTTTTTTAAAAGAATTTCATATATTCTTAAATGTTAAAAATTCCTCTACACTTATTTTTTCTATTTTGATTAGCTCGCTTCTTAGTTAATAATCCTATGAGATATTCGTTACCATATCAATGGACATAATATAAAGGGGTCTGACCATAAATATCTCTTACATTCACATCTGCTCCTGATTTTAGTAAGAGCTTTAAAATCTTTATTCTACCAGATTGAGAAACATAATCCAGAGAGATTTGTTCATATAGTTCAGGAGAGGTATAATGCAGAGGTTTTTTTTTATATTTTTATAACCAAAAGCAGAGACAATATCCAGAGGAGTTTGTCCATCTATATCTGGTACATTTACATTACCTCCCTCTTTTATAAAGTCTTTTATTAAGTCCAATACAAGGTGTGATGATTTCCTTTATCATGAGATTCTATAATAGCTAAATGCAATTTTTCCTTTTCATCCCTAGAATCCTTGGCAAAAGAAAAATTCATTAGAAATAAAGAAATTAAAAAAAAACTTCCTTTAATATAAATGTTAAAAAATTTCTCTACACTTTTTTTGAATATAAATAAGCATACCTTTCTCATTTTTATCATCTATCTTTGCTCCCTTTTCTTTTTCAAGATTTTTATTTTCATATTTAATGGCAAAACTCAGAGCAGTTTCTTCATCTCTATCTTTTGCATTTGGATTCGCTCCCGATCCTAGTAAAGGGTTTATAGCTTATAAATCATTAGATTGAGAAGCAAGGTGAAGAGCTGTTAATCCATATTTATTTTTTACATTTATATCTGCTTTGTTTTTTAGTAAAACTTCTGAAAGCTTGTTGTATTCAAATTTAAGGGCATGATGGAGAGGGGTTTCTTTAAAGACATCTTTTACATTGACCTTCGCTTCTGTTTGCTAGTAAAGCGTCTGCAACTTTTAAATTATTATATTCAATGGCGGTATGCAGAGGAGTTTTTCTATATTGATTTTTTTTTGCATTTGGATCTGTTCCCTTTCTTAGTAAAAAATTTACAATAAACCTCTTTATCATCTCTTACAATTTTATAATTTAGAATATAAAATATTTATGAACTTTTCTAGAATTAAAAAACAAAACTTTTTTTATATTTCAATTTCTTCCTTATCTGCAAGAATTTCTACAATATCCTGGTAACCTTTTTCAATAGCTATATCCTTAGCTGTCTTTCCACTATAAGTTTTTGTATGTATATCTGCTCCGCTTGCTATTAAAAGTTTTACAACTTCTAACTTACCAAAGATAGAAGCATAATGGAGGGGAGTTGCTCCTCCTTTTTTAGTTTTTACATTTGGATTTGCTCCAAATTCTAGTAAAAGTTTTATAACCTCTACATTATTAGGTGAAGAAGCGACATGAAGAGCTGTTTGTCCTAATGTATTTTTTACATTAACATCGGCTCCCGATTCTAGTAAAAGTTTTACAATCTCTACATTATTAACTAGAGAAGCAATATGAAGAGCGGTTTCTCCCTCTTCATTTTTTTCATTTACATCCACTCCGCTTTCTAATAATTTTTTTACAATTTCTGTTTCACCCAAAATAGAGGCAACATCTAGAGACATATCTTTTGAATTTACCTCCTTACCCTTAAACAAGTTAAAACTATGAGCAAAAGAAAAATTTATGAGAAATAAAACAAGTAAAAAGAATTTCCTTTTAAAAGTAAACGTTTTAAAACTTTTCACAGACCCCTCCTTAAAAAAATTATACTATTACTAGGTTAGTAATTTCTTCTATTTATGCAAATAAAATAGTAAATTTATGAAGAATTTACTTATTTTTTCAAAGGAATTTGCTTTTTTAAATAGAAAAAGAAATTTTTTATCTTTAAAAAAACATAAGCATTCAAATCAATAACATCTCTCAATAAATTTGTTGAAACATCTAAAATTCTTGAATCTATTTTTCATCCTTTATAATTCCATATTTTAGAATATAAAATATTTATAAACTTTTCTAGAATTAAAAAACAAAACTTTTTTTATATTTTAGTTTTTTCCTTATCTTCAAGAATTTCTACAATATCCAGGTAACTATTTTTATAAGCTAACTGTTTAGCCGTCTCTCCAAAATTATCTTCTATACTTAGAACTGCCCCATTTTTTATTAAAAGTAATACAACGTCTTTATAACCTAAAGAAGAGGCATAATGCAAAGCAGTTTTTCCATTCCTATCTCTTGCATTGACCTCCGCTTCTTCTTCTAATAAAATTAATATGAATTCTTCATAACCTACAAGAGAGGCATGGTGTAGGGCAGTTATCCCATGATTCGTTTTTGCATTGACATTCGCTCCCTTACTTATTAAAGATTCTGCAAAATCTTTATTCCCGTATTCAGAAGCATAATGGAGAGCCGTTAATCCACGACTATCTTTTGCATTTATCTCCGCCCCCGATCTTAGTAAGAACTCTGCAAAATCTTTATTCCCATATTCAGAGGCATAATGGAGAGCTGTTAATCCATGACTATCTTTTGCATTTATCTCCGCTTCGTTTGCTAATAAAGCTTCTGCAAAGGCTTTGTTACTATACATAGAGGCGTAATGCAAAGCGGTTTTTCCATCCACATCCCTTACATTTATTTCTACTCCATTTTTTATTAAAACTTCTCCAAGAGCTTTATCATATTGAGTGGCATTATGGAGAGGAGTTTGTCCATAGTTATTTTTTGCATTTGGATTCGCTCCCGATTCTATTAAAAGTTCTGCTAACTCTTTGTTTCCATATTCAAAGGCATAATGGAGAGGAGTGTATCCATTGTCATCTTTTGCATTGACATCTGCTCCTTGTTTGATAAGATCTACCACACGGTTTAAAAACTCTTTATTATCTTTTGATTTATTTTCTGCATAAATTTCTTTAATATGAGTCTCTATAATAAGATTATGTAAAATTCTGTTTCCAATGACAGTTATTCCATTTACATCTTCAACCTTGGATAAAGTATGACTCTCAGCAAAAGATAAATTTATTAGAAATAAAAATATAAAAAAAAGATTTCCTTTTAGAAGAAACGTTTTCATAAATGCCCCCTTAAAATTTTGCACCTACTTAATACGTAAATTTATTTCACTCTTTTGTAAATAAATTCGTAAAGTTATGAAAATTTTACTTGTTTTTTTATAACTTAGCTCTGAAAAAATGACTATTTTTTATTAAAATAATTAAAAAAACCTTATTTTATAAGGGTTTAAACCTAGACTAAAGAATTAAATTAATGTCTGCATTATTAGATTGAGAAGCGAGATGAAGAGGGGGTTCTATTTTTTTTCTACATCTGTTTTACAACAATGTCTACATCATTAGATTGAGAGGCTGAATGAAGAGCCTTATTTCCTTCTTTATCGCTAGAATCCTCAGCAAAAGAAAAATTTACTGCAAATAAAGTAATTAAAAAAAGACTTCCTTTTAAAAGAAAGGATTTAAAGATTTTCATAGAGAACTTCTTAAATTTTATACTTTACTATACTAGTAATTTTTTCTCTATTACGTAAACAAAACTGTAAAATTTACCTATCCTTTAAAAAGATTTATATATTGTTAAAAATTCCTCTACACTTAAATTTTTAAGCTTATTTCTAAGTAAGAATTCTATAAGATTTTTATTTCCCTATGAGTTAGGCATAAACCATTTATGAATTTTTCTAGAAGTGAATGATGAAGCTGTTTCTTTTATATAAAGTCCTCTTTTTATGTTTTAATTTTTTTTTCAATTCTTTTTAAAATACGATATAAATTGTCTAAATCCTCTTCATAGATATCCTAAGCTAAATCCATAGGCGTCATTTTCTATATTCCTAAAGAATTGTTTATAACAAATAAAACAACTTTTTCATGATAAAAATAAAAAGCATAAGAGAAGAAAAGGTTTTCCCATTTTGATCTGGTTCATTCATCTCCGCTCCCCTTTCTATTAAGAATTCTGCAAAGGCGGTGTTACCATAAATAGAGGCTTGATGGAGAGCTGTTAATCCATTGTTATTTTTTGCATTTATTTTCGCTCCCGACGCTAGTAAAAGTTCTGCAAAAGCTTTTCTATCATCAGAATATTTTTCATAAAAACATGTAGAGAGTTCATGTAAAGGGGTGTTTCCATAAGAACCTCTTGCATTCACATTTGCTCCCGATGCTAGGAAGAGTTTTGCAATTTCTTTGTTGCAAAATGAAGCGGTTCTATGCAAAGGGGTATTTCCATAAGAATCTCTTGCATTCACATCCGCTCCCGATGCTAGTAAGATTTCTGCAACTCCTTTGCTATTATAAAAAGTGGCTTCATGCAAAGCCGTTCTTCCATGGATTTCAGAATTTACATCTGCTCCGCTTGCTAGTAAGAGCTTTAAAAGCTCTTCGTTTGCATATTGAGTCGCATAATCCAGAGCAGTGTTTCCATAAGAATCTCTTACGTTGACATCCACTCCTTGTTCTATAAGATCTAATACATGATTTAAAAATTCTTTCTCAGCCTTTGCATTATTTTCTAAATAATTTTCTATAGAATGAGCCTGTATAATAACTTTATGTAAATCTGTATCTTCAAAAATAAACGTTTCATCTACATTCTTTTTATTAAAGGAATCCTTGAAGTTTTTATCATTTTCCGCAAAAGACAAATTTGCTACAAACAAAGAAATTAAAAAAAGAATTCCGTTTAAAAGAAAGGATTTAAAGCTTTTCATAGAAATTTCCTTAAAAATTTACACCTACTTAATACATAAACTTAATTTCACTTTTTTGTAAACAAATTAGTAAAATTATGAAGAATCTACTTTTTTTTAAGGAACTTGGCTTTTTAAAATTGAAAAAGAGACTTTTTATCTTTCAAAACAAAACTATTTTTTATATTTTTGTTTTTTCCTTTTATTTAAGGATTTCTAAAATATCCAGGTAACCTCTTCCAATAGCCATATTCCTAGCTGTATTTCCATTATGATTTTATTCACTCCGCTTGCTATTAAAGCTTTTACAACTTCTGTGTTACCAATAAAAGAAGCATAATGGATGGCAGTACTCCCAAAGATATCTTTTGCATTCACATCTGCTCCCCACTCTAGTAAAAGGTTTGCAATATTTACATCATAATAGTCAACAAATCGCAAGATAAATAGCGTTTTGTCCAAGTTCTAAATTTGAATAATCCATTTCAAATTCTATTAAAAGTTTTACAAAGTCTAAACTTTTACGTCGAGAAGCAGAAACAATATGAAGAGCTATTCTTCCATATTTAGTTTTTACATTTGGATTCACTCCCTATCCTATTAAAAATTCTGCAAGTTCTACATCATTAGATTGAGAAGCCAAATAAAGAGCAGTCTTTCCTTATTTATTGCTAGAATCATCTCCAAAAGAAAAGCTTTATTAGAAATAAAGCAATTAAAAAAAACTTCCTTTTTTAAAAGAAATATTTAAATCTTTTCATAGATAACTCCTTAATTAAAATTTTTATGTAATATAATAAAGTAAATAATTTAAGCAAACAAAATTTTTTTATATATTATTAAATGTTAAAAAATTTCTCTACACTTATTTTTAATAATAAGTAGCATCCCTTTCTTATTTTTATTATCTCCCTTCGCTCCTTTTGCTTTTAAAAAATCTTCAAGATTTTTGTTTTTATATTTAATGGCAAAACTCAGAGCTGTATTTCCTTCTTTATCTCTTGCATTCACATCCGCTCCGTTTGCTAATAGGAATTTTACAAATTCTACGCTAATATATCGTCGAATTGAAAAGTGAAGATATGAATTTTCAGAAGCGGCATTATGGAGAGGAGTTCTTCCCATGTTATTTTTTGCATTTATATCTGCTCCGTTTGCTAGTAAAGCTTCTACAACGTCTGAATTCTCATATTTAATAGCGAGATGAAGAGGGGTGTCCTTATATTTGTTTTTTGCAGTTGGATCTGCTCCCGATTCTAGTAAAGCTTTTATAACATCTACATCATTAAATTGAGAAGCCACATGAAGAGCTGTATTTCCTTCTTTATTGTTAGAATCATCTCCAAAAGAAAAGCTTACTCCAAATAACACAATTAAAAAAAGACTTTCTTTTAAAAGAAAGGATTTAAACCTTTTCATAAATACCTCCTTAAATTTTATACTTTTACCATATTAGTAATTTCTTCTCTTTACATAATTATTAAATGTTAAAAATTCCTCTATACTTAATTTTAGACTTATTAAAAATACCCATCTTATTATTTGCTCCCTTTTTTATTAAGAATCCTTCAAGATTTTTGTTTTTATATTTAAGGACAAAACTCAGAGCGGTTTTTCCATCTTTATCTCTTGCATTTAATTCATTTCCTTTTTTAATAGAATGAGCTTCTATAATAAATTTATACAAA
>JACOND010000040.1 GCA_014323935.1 Bdellovibrionales bacterium | reverse complement strand
TCTTTAGAGTTTATTACTCTTATGTCTCTGATATCTATATTATCTCTGTTAAAGTTTTTTTTCAGTTTATGGTGATATCTGCCGTAAACATCCCAATAAGGATAACCTTTCGCTAAATGACTAGCATAGACATGAGAAAAAGTCTCGGCAGTTTCTCCATTAATATCTACAACAAAGTTTGTAAGCATATGTTGAGTTCTTACTTTAGTTAAAACTTTCTCCCATCCTCCTACTAAATTTTTTGCAGGAACCATTGAGCCTTTTTGTCCATTTAAGCTTTCATAGTCCACAAAAACTTTTTCATCAAAAAATTGAGTTGCATCACTCCATTTTTTTGTATCAATCGCGTTCACCATGGCAATGACAGTGTCTTGAACATCTGTTCTTTGTGAAAGCTTTGTACTAGCGCAGCCTGAAGCTAAAAATCCAATAACTAAAAAACAGCTTAATAGTTTCATATCAAATCTCCTTTTAATAACTTTTCTAGTATCGGAGAAAGTCTAAGACTGTTCTTGGACAATCTTGCTCAATTTTGTGCTGATTTTGCTATATTGATTTTCTAAATGATTTCGGTGACATACCAGACACCTTTTTGAAAACTTTAGAAAAATGCGATTGGTCAGAGAAACCACAACGGTTTGCAATATCAATTATAGGGAGATTGAGATTTTTAAGTAAGACTTTAGCCTCATCAATTCTGTGTTCTTGAACAAACTGCATAGGAGTCTTTCCAATGCTTTCTTTGAATAAGCGAGAAAAGTGATAAGGACTCATAGCTACAACGCTTGCCATATCTTCAATAGAAATAGACTGCGAAAAGTTGCTTTTTACATAATTTAAAACAGCTTTGTATTTATCTGCTCCAAAGCCCTTTCTATCGCTATAGTTTTCAATTTTCTTTTCACCATACTTTTCAATTTGACTAAAAAGATTCTTGAAAGTGACTCATAAAGAACAAGATATCCTAAGTCTTTAGACTCCATGGCTTCATAGATAAATTTTGCAGCGTTTGCTATGTCTTCATCTTTGAATTGAGGTGTGTTTCTGAGCTGTTCAGAGGATAAGACAAGGCCCAGTTCTTTTAAGGCAAAATCTTCAAAATTTTTTGGTTCAAGAGTGACTACAATGACTTTAGATTTCTCATACCACTTCCATCCTGAAGTTACGCCAGCAGGGGTCACAACAATCTCATTTTGATTAAAAATAAAATCTCTATGTTCTCCGTCTCGCCAATTTTCTACACGCACTGGTGTCTCTTTAAAATTTATTAAGATATGGTGCTGGTCAAATTTTTTGATTGGCATTTCAGCAGGTTCAGCTTCAAAATACTCTAATGTGAAAATATCAGAGACAGAGGTTCTATCAATACTCTGACTGCTAGCTTGAGGTGAAGATGGGTATATGTCCTGATATCTGCTCATTTGTCTGTCGCCGTAATTCTTAGCTTTCCCTTTAAAACTTTTTTTAATATTCTTTCCATATTCTAGCGACTATGCAAAATATAATGGTGGAGCTGAGGGGGATTGAACCCCTGACCTCAACGCTGCCAGCGTTGCACTCTCCCAGCTGAGCTACAGCCCCTTTTTAATTCTTAATACAACTTAGGTGATTTTTTTAATTTTGTCTAGATTTTTAATTTATCTTACCTTTAATGATTCTTTAGAATGTTTAATCTTCTTGTTTTAAACTTGACTAAGAATTAAAAAAATAAACTTGATTCAATTTTCTATTTAAAAATGGAAAAAATATATTCATAAAAACATGTTATTTTAAATAAATAATCTTTAAATTTTAGAAAGTGCTTTTTTAAAACTTTTTGCTATGTTATTAAAAAAAAATGTCCTTTTATTTATTTCTTCGTTACTTTTTATCTCGTCGTTCAGGTTCTTTAATTAAACTTGTCTCTCGATTGAGTTTAGCCGGTATAACTGTGAGTATATCAGCCCTTTTACTTATTATAAGTGTTATGGAAGGCTTTGGTGAAGCTATAAAATCAAGACTTTTAGATAAGCAAGCTCATTTAACTGTTGAGTTTGAAAATTCTCCTTTTCTTGAGACAAAAAAAAAAGAAATTCAAATCGAAGAGAAAAGTAAAAAAAAAAGTTTATTTATAAATAACAATCAAATAGATAAAAGATTTTTTAATCAAAAGCAAAGAGAGGTTATAAAAAATTCTCAGGTTTTTGAAACACAAGAAGTTATTTTAAATCTTAAAGACAGTTTTAAAGGAATTATAGCTAGAGGTTATTACAAACTCCATTGGCAAGAAAAAAAACTCTATTCTATAGAAAGTCTAGAACCTATCTTAAAAGAACCTGCTTTAGAATCTTTTAGTTTAGAATTAGATAAAAAAAAGTATGTGCTTATCAGCTCTGATCTTGCTTTAGAAACAGGACTGAGTAAAGGCGATAGCATTAATATTTTACCTTTAGGAGGACTTCTTTTGCCTCTTTACATTCCTCCTCCTGTAAAAGTTTTTGAAGTTGCAGGAATTTTACCATCAGATAGAGATTCTCTAACTTCTCTTTATTATCAGCAGGGGAGTATGGACTTTGGAGATTTTTCTAATATCCGTTATAAAGCTGAGATTCAATTAAAAAAGCCCGGTCAAATTTTAGAACATCAAAAACTTTTTCAAAAACATAAAGTTCAAAACTGGATGGAGCAAAATTCTTATTTATTTTTTGCTTTAAAACTAGAAAAATTTATAATGGTTTTATTTTTTATTATTGCTTTATTTATTTCTTGTTTGGGTTTATCTTCTTCTCTTCTTTTACTCATGACTCAAAAAATAGAAGATATAGCTATTTTACAAACTTTAGGAGTTTGTCAAAAAGATATTGTTAAAATTTTTACAAAAATAGGTTTATATCTTTCAATTTTAGGAATAATTTTAGGGGCTTTAATAGGTCTGTTTATAGTAACTTTTTTAAAATATAATGATCTGAATCTTCTTCCTAAAATGTATCAAGATAGAACTATTCCTGCTGTGTTTGTTCCTGTCACTTATGGAGTTATATTATTAGGAACTTTTTTCTTAGCCTGGGTTTTTTGCTATCTACCGAGCCGGAAATTCAGCCAAATTCAAATTACAAATATTTTAAAAAGCAAAGGTTTATAATATCATTATAAATGACTTAAGTGATAAATGTTAAATCTTTTTTCCTTCCAAAGTTAAAACAATAACTATCCAAGAAAGAGGTGTTAAACCTTTTTTATCTTTTAAAAACCGTTTTCTTTTAAGTTTTTTATCTCCATTTTTTACCCACCATATTATATTTTGTTTAATGAGTTCTTGATAAATACGTCTTGAATCTTTATCGCTAGATATTATTAAATCAGTTTCTACCCATAAACCACGAGAATCATTGTCTGGGTTCTTATATTCTTCTTTTTTGTGTTTTTGTCAAAGGTTGAAAGAGTGCTTTTATGCTCTCTATTTTTTCCATAAAGCAATATATGTTGTCTAAAAAATAATTTACTATTTGCTCCTGATTTCTTTCTCCAAACAAAAGTGCCTATATAAAATTCTCTTCTCCAAAAATTTTATCAAAGATTTTTCTTAAATTAGCGACTTATTATCAATACTGATAAAAATAACTCCAGCTCCTCTACAATAGGTGAAAGAAGGAGGCAAGGATATATCATATTAACCCATTTAGAGTGCAAGCATCTATCTGTCTCTTGATTAGTAGAACTATTTTTGCCTTCCAAATCTTTCTGACTAGAGTAATGAAGATAAGTCTCTAAAGTTTTTGGATATTTATCAAAATAAATAAAATCTTTTCCCGTGTTATAAGGAGGATCAATATAATCATTTTTACTTTGTTATAGTAAGTTTTTTGTAAAACCTCTAAATGTCGTGCTTAATAAAAAGATTTTGTGTTTTATCAAAGTCAAGGTTTTAAGGTGGCAATACTAAGTTTTTAAATAATGTGAAATACATTTTTTTTCAGGGCCAAATCATTTTAGATCGCTCTTGCTCACTGTCCAACTCTTCCTCTAGAGTTGTTTTAGATTTTCCCAGTCAATTTTATTCCTTCCGTAAAAGTCTGTTTTAGTTTTTTCTTTTACTCCTCTCTGATGTTCATAGACTGTAAAATCAATTTCTTTGACTTTTGTTTATTATTTTTCATATTGAAACCTTATTGAGTTGCTTGAATGCTTTTTAATTATAGATAAAATAGACTATCGTCTTACTGAAGTCAACTAGACTAGCCAATCATTCAAATTTATGGGAGGCTTTTCTATGCAATTTGAAAATAATTTTATGAGAGTAAAAGTAAAATGGGTCCTAATGAAATAGTTAGTTTTATTTGGCAAGGGGCATATCTTTTGTATGATTCTCATCCTTACAATGAATATAAAAAGTTTATATTTCCTTTTATAGTATTAAGAAGACTAAATTGTGTTTTAGAATCAATAAAATCAAAAAGTTTAGAAATTAGTCAAGTTAAAAATAAAGAACTAGTTCCTAATAAAATAGCAGGTCAGAGTTTCCACAATAGAAGTCAATTCAACTTTAAAAAATTAAAAGCAGGTGCTTTGTCTGATTTAAATTTAAGAGAACAGGCTATGACTAATCCTATAGAAAATTTTGAATATACTTTTAATTGAAGGTTTATTTGGAGATTTTTTTTTATGAAAAAAAATTTGATATTGAGCATTCATCTTCAATACGCTAATGGAATAGTTAGAGGTCAGAAAACCGTAGAGTTGAGAAGGAAGTTTCCTTTATTTAAAGAAACAGATAGAAAAAAAATTTTTATTTATGCTTGCTCTCCTGTTTCAAAAATTATTGGAAAATGTGATTTGATAGATGTTCAGAAAATTCCTATAAAGAAATTATGGAATATTACTCGCTCGCTTGCTAAGATTGATGAAATATCATTTCAAAAATATTTTATAAATTGTGATTTTGGTTTTGCACTCTATCTTACAAATCCATTAGAATATAAAGAGCCAATATCTCTAAAAAAGCTGTTTGGCATGAACATTTATCCACCTCAATCTTATAGATATGTTTGTGAAAATATGATTGCGTAAATAATAAAAATTTTTTATCTTAATTTTTGCAATGGCTGACATTTCATTTCTCATAGACACAAATGTTTTTATACAATTAGAGGATAATAAGATTATATCTGATTCTTTTAACACTTTTCATAAGGTGTGTTTGCAAAATCCCGCTATTACTGTTTATATACATCCTTTATCAAAAAAAGAACTAGAAAAAGATAAAAATATAGAACGAAAACAAACAAACTTAAGTAAAATTAATAAGTATTCTATGATTCAAGAGCCTCCCATAGCAGATGAGAATCAAATAAAAGATTTATTTGGAAATATAACAAATGAAAATGATAAAGTTGATTGTCAATTACTATATGTTTTAAAAAAACATGTTATTTCTTTTTTAGTGACAGAAGATAATAGAATACACCAGAGAGCCAGTAGAATATTAATTAAAAAAGCTCAGGGAATATCACTTAAAAAACAAGTCCTTACTGTCAATCAAGCAAATAATATGTTGGAGACATTATTCCCAAAAGAAATCGATATTTCTCTCCCTAATATTCAACATAATTATTTATATAATATAGAAGTAGAAGATACTATTTTTAATAGTTTAAAAAAAGATTATCCAGATTTTTTGGATTGGTGGAAAAGATGTTCTGAGGAAAAAGTAAAATCATGGAATATACAAGCTTCAGGTAAAATTCAAGCTATATGCATTTATAAAAATACAAAAGAAGAGTATTATAAACTTTCAAAAAAATCATTAAAACTTTCTACTTTTAAAGTAGATCAGTTTTTTAGGGGTAAAAAATTAGGTGAGTTAATGTTAAAGCAGGCTTTTCTTTATGCCGTAAAAAATAAATACCAATCTTGTTGGATGACAGTATTTCCAAAACATAAAGTATTGATTGATTTTATAAAAGATTTTGGATTTAAAAAAATTGATGAGACTGAACGAAAAGAGCTGGTTTTTCAAAAACTTTTTTTTAAACCCTCTAATTGTCAACTCAGTAGTCTAAAATTTCACATTCAATATTCCCCTTTATATGATGATAGTAAGGATGTAGGTAAATACATTATTCCCATACAAGAAAAGTATTATGATGTTCTTTTTCCAGAAAAAAAAGAACAACTATCTTTTACAAACTATGACGAACCGAAAGTTCCAGGAAATACGATAAAAAAAGTGTATCTTTGCCATGCTCAAACAAATCAATTAAAATGCGGTGATCTATTGTTCTTTTATGTATCTTATCCTATTCAAGCCATCACTTCAATAGGTATAATTGAATCAGTTTTCCGTTCTGATAAATTACCTGAAGTTGTTTCTTATATAGGTAAGAGGTCTGTTTATTCTTTTTCAAAAATTAAAGAAATGACAAAAAAAAAATTATTAGTCATAGAGTTTAGACTTATAAAGCATTTAAAAAACTATATACCTTTTAAAAAACTCACCGAAAAGAAAATTGTAAATGGAGTTCCTCAATCTATACAAAAAATAAAAAACTATAAAGAATTTAAAAAATATTATTTATAAAAGATAGACTTAGATTGACGGCATAAAGCTCTATAATTAGTTAATAATTTTTTTTCTTAAACATCTTCTTTTTTGTATATTTTTTTAAACAAGCTTAAAACATTAAGGATTGATCTGTATTATTTTATAAATTATGATGGACAAACATTTTTTGAGGTGGTGAGTTTATAATTAAGTCTATATCCAATTCATTTTAAACACTCGATATTATTTTATTATTCTTGTAAAAGCTGGAGTTGTTAAGTAAAATTGTAGGCTAGATTGCTATAACGGAATATGATTCTATGAAAAGACCAAAACAATTTTATTATATTACTCATAAAGACAACCTTAAATCTATTTTAAAAACAGGGATATTATCTAGGAATAAAACTACTCTATGGAAGCTTCTCCTAGGTGAAAGAATAAAATCTATTCACGCAGAAGATATTATTGAAATAAGAAAAAACAAAAAATTCAAGAATCGTCCTTTATGGGATTATGTCAATTTATATTTTGCAGTAAGAAACCCTATGCTCTATAGGGTTGTTCGAGAATTTAAAGAAGATAATATTGTGGTATTACAAATAAAAACAGATGTTATAGATCAAGCTGAAGTTGGTCTTACAGACGGAAACGCTGCTTCAAAGGAAACTCAATTTTTTGAAGATATAGAAAAGGGCTTATCTTCTTTAGATGTCAAGCAATTTGAAAAGGACTATTGGAATGATTCTGATAAAAGAAAACTT
>JACOND010000039.1 GCA_014323935.1 Bdellovibrionales bacterium | reverse complement strand
GTAACATAGGATTATTTTTTACTTGATCCACAGTCATTTGAAAAAATGATGTTCTATTTTTTTATTTCTTTTTTAGTTCAAGAATCTTAACTTTTGAAAAACCTGTTGCTTTTACAATTGTAGAAATATCCACACCTAACTCCAGTAATTTTAAGACCTGTTCCCTTTTTTCTGCTTGTCTGCCTTCTTCACCCGTCTGTCTAATCTATAATCCATCTTTCTGCGGAACTCGGCTAACTCTTGCATTCTCTCATCTTCTGATAACTTTGAAAAATAACTTCCTCCATATCCTTATCTTAAATGCTCCTTATCCTCTCCTGAAGAGAGTTCTCAAATCTAAGGAAATTTTTTTCCCTCCTATAATGTTCTACAGGAAGATTGCTATCTAAAATTTCAAGGCTTTGTTTCTTTTGAGTTTTTTCTTTACTTTCTTCTAGCATCTTGGATGTTAGGGTTTTTGATTTCAGAAATGTTTTAAAATATCTGGTTTGTCTATAAAGAATTTTTTAAAGATAACATCTCTTGTCATCTTTACATAGTTTTTTTGCTGTTTCATTTGTTATCTCCTAGTTTTAAATTAAGTCAAAGTCACTCCATGAAAGCTACCAGTAAATTCACTTCCAAACTGATAAAAAAATAAATAAAATTACATACTTTATCTACACAAAGCTATAGAATCCTTTAAATATAAGGGTTTTAGGAACTTTTTTATGAAAGAGAAAAAAGACAAAGTTTGAGTTCTATGAGTTGTTTAGCTTTAAAAAATTGCCGTAAAAAATTTTAAGTTCAAACAGATTGCAAAGGAGTTTTAAGCTTATAACTTTCAAATGAGCTGGCAAATTTTAAAGAGTAAGCTTTAAAGATTTTTTATCGGAATTTTTCTTACTGTTTTATATGATTTTTTGCTTTCTTTTTGTGGAAAGTATCCTTTTAAATTAAGCAGTATTCTTATCCTTACAAAAAAATATAAGAGTAGCTTTCTATTTATAGTATATCACTCATAGAAAACTAAAAAGAATTTTAACTTAACAAGCAACACTTAAAAGGACTCATCAAAGCTGACTTCTCCTTGAACACCTTTTTGGTAGGCTACCACTCGTCTTTCAAAGAAATTAGTGAGTTCTTGAGTGTCTTGCAAAGCCATAAAGTCAAAAGGATTTTTTGCTTTAAAAGGACCAGGAATATGGAGTCTTTCTAACCGGATATTTGCAATATATTGCAGGTAAGACTTCATATCTTTTAGACTTAAACCTGTCACACCTGCATCTAGAATTTCCTTGGCAAAAGTTAATTCACAGTCAATTGCTTCATGAAACATGTCTGTGACATTTTCATTGAAGTAAGAGTCAAATAAATAAGGTTCTTCTTCTCTGATAACGTCAATAACAGCATAGGCAAAATCAATATGACAACTTTCATCTCTAAAGACCCAGTTGGTTCCTTCTGCTAAGCCATTTAATAATCCTTTTGATCTTAAAAAATAAACATAAGCAAAAGCTGCAAAAAAGAATAAACCTTCAATAGCACCAGCAAAACAAATTAAATTTCTTAGAAAAAGCTTTCTATCCTCTTTAGTTTTTAAAACATCTAAGTCGAAAATAGAATCCATCCATTTGAAACCAAAATCAGCTTTCTTTTTTATAGAAGGGATGTTATTGACAGCAGCAAAAATTTCTGATCTTTGTTGCATATCAGGGATGTAAGTATCTAAAATGGTGAGGTAAAATTGAACATGAAGCATTTCTTCATAAAGTTGTCTTCCTAAGTACATGCGGGCTTCAGGGGAATTGATATGACGGTATAAATTCAAAACTAAATTATTTCCTACAATCGTGTCTCCGGTAGCAAAAAAAGCAACCAATCGATTGACTAGAAAAGCTTCATTAGAAGTTAAACGATTTTGAATATCTGTTATGTCTGTAGAAAAATTTACTTCATCAACTGTCCATGTATTTTTTATTGCATTTTTATACATTTCATAAAAAATAGGGTATTTCATAGGTCTTAAAGTAAGTTCTAACCCGGGGTCTAAAATCATTTAATCTCCTTTCTTTAAATACTTTATTTTGAAATCACAGTAATTACTATAATGATTGTTATTATAAACAGATTTAGCTCTTTTAAACTATCAATACTAGACTAACAGAATTATTTTTTTTAAACCTCTGAAATTCCATAAGTTTAACTATAATGCATTACACAATACCAATAAGCCTTTTATGAAAGAAAGGATTAAAAAATCTGTAAATAAAAGTGTTTTAGGAAAACTTTTCTTTCTTTTTCTTTTTTAAATTTAAAAATTTTTGAATTTTACTTCGAGCTTCTAGAGTTTTTCGTCTTTCTGCTAAAGCTTGAATACAGTGATCTTGGATTTCTAAATCTTTTAAGTGAGGAAGAATATTTAAAAAACGTTTGGTGTGTTGTAAAGCTTTTTTGTCATAGTGAGACAAACGGCTTGTTAAGCTATCTAAATAGATTTGTCTTTCTTTTAAGTCTCCTACGAAATGAACCAAATTCATATTTAAAGCCTCTTGTGCAGTAAAAACCCGTCCCGATAACATAAGTTCTTGAGCTTTAGAAGTTGGTATTTTTTTTAATACAAAAGGAGCTATAAGAGCAGGTATTAAAGCAAGTTTGATTTCACTAAAGCAGAATTGAGCTTTTGTATCAGAAAGAGCGATATCACAAAGAGAAATTAAACCTAAAGCTCCTCCAAAAGAAAAACCCTGCACATTTCCTATGATAGGCAAGTGAAAATTATTGAGAGCGTTAAATAAATTAGAAAGGTTCTTAATTTGATTGATATTTTCTGTATTAGATATATCATCTTTAACAAGCATCCATTTTAAATCTCCTCCCGCACAAAAATGATCTCCCGCTCCGGATAAAATCAAACACTGAATAGAAGCTTCTTTTTTGATTTTTTCTATATTTTCTGTAAGAGCTTGAATCATTTTTAAAGAAAGAATATTTCTTTTTTCTTCTAAGTTGAGTTCTAGATGAACAATTTTATTATTTTCACTTCTTTTTATATTAACAAGAGACATAGGTTACATCCTATAAATAGTTTTTGTGTTTCTATCTGTAAAATCCGCCCCGCTTGCTAAACTTAATCCCATAGCTAAAACTTTTCTTGTTTCTAAGGGATCAATTAAACCATCATCCCATAAGCGAGCACTTGCGTAGTAAGGAGAGCTTTCTTTCTCGTATTTTTCTAAAATTGGTTTTTTTATTTCTTCTTCTTCAACCCCTGTATCTTTTTTTAAGGTCCATAAAACCTGAGCGGCTTGAGTTCCTCCCATAACAGAAATACGAGCTGAAGGCCAACTCCATAAAAATTGAGGTTGATAGGAACGACCACATAAAGCATAATTTCCAGCTCCAAAAGAACCCCCTACAAGAACTGTGAATTTAGGGACTTGAGCTAAACTGACGGCTGTGACCATTTTGGCTCCATGTTTAGCAATACCTTCTTTTTCATAAGCTTGTCCTACCATAAATCCTGTTATATTTTGAAAAAATATAAGAGGAATTCCCCGGCTACTACAAAGATCAATGAAATGAGTTCCTTTTAAAGCACTTTCAGAAAACAAAACCCCATTGTTAGCTAAAATTCCAACTAAGGTTCCACAAATATAAGCCCAACCGGTTAAAAGAGTTTTTCCATACTCTGCTTTAAACTCTTCAAATTCACTGCCATCGACAATAAAAGCAAGAATATTTCTCATATCCAAGGGAGTTTTTAAATCAGGAGGAATCATGCCATAAAGGTTCTCTTTAGGATATAAAATTTTTCTACTTTTGGTTTGTAAGAAATCTTTTTTTAAAGGTGCTTTAAGGCGTGAAACAATGAGGCGGGCTTTGTTTATAGCTTCTTCTTCTGAAAAGGCTAAGTGATCACAGACTCCAGAAACTTTACAATGTAAATCTCCCCCTCCTAAGTCTTCAGCACTTACTTTTTCACCTGTTGCCGCTTCTACTAAAGGAGGACCTCCTAAGAAGACAGCACCTTGTTTTTTAACAATGATATTTTCATCAGACATAGCTGGAACATAAGCTCCTCCCGCCGTGCAGTTTCCTAGAACAAGGGATATTTGACTGATTCCTTTAGCTGACATTCTAGCTTGATTGTAAAAAATTCTTCCAAAATGATCTCTATCTGGAAAAATTTCAGACTGCAAGGGTAAAAAAGCTCCTCCACTGTCAACTAAATAGAGACAGGGAAGATTGTTTTCTGTTGCAATTTCCTGAGCTCTTAAATGTTTTTTTACAGTTAGAGGATAATAAGAACCTCCTTTCACGGCAGGGTTGTTAGCAATAATCATGCATTCTCTTTGGGAAACTTGAGCCACGCCGGTAACTAAACCAGCCCCGGCCGGGGATTTTTCTCCATACACTTGATGTCCTGCTAAACAAGACAGTTCTAGAAATTCAGTTTGAGAATCTTTTAAAAGCTCAATTCTTTTTCGGACAGATTTTTTTTTTCTAACAGCTCTTTCAGTAAAAAGCTTTATTTCTTTTTTTGTTTGTTGGAGCTTAGCTACTTTATTGAGCATAGCTTTTTGGTTTCTTTTAAATTCTTTTGAAGAGGAAGAAATAAGTGGTTCTAAAATCATGTTTTTTTATTTATGGCTGATTTTGTTTTAAATCACAAGAGTTTTTCTTTAAAAAACAGATTTTTTTAAAATCTTTTAAGTTTTATTTAAAAAAGTTTTGAGAACTTTTATAAAAGTCTTAGCTTGTTGGCTATGAACCCAGTGACCACTTTTTGGAATTTCAATTCCTTGAATAAGAGGATTGAGTTGAATTGTTTTTTTCCATTCTGATTTTGAAAAATGATGGGAATTTTCACCTCTTAAACACAAAGTAGGAATAGCAAGACCTTTTAAAAAAAAATCATAGTTGATTTGTCTCACTGTTTTAGGAACATTTAAAAGACCCGTTTTGTCAAATAAAAAACTTATAGGTTCTTCTAATTTTTTTTCTAAATTTGCCATTAAGAAAAAAGACATGCTTTGTGATAAGAGACCTTGTTTTACTTTTTCATCAAAGAAAACTTTTGCAGATTCTCTATTATTGAAACTATCTGGAAGCATTTGAAGAAGATGAATAATATTTTCTTGGATTTCTTTTTTTGGCCATGGGCAACAATCTACGAGAACAAGTTTTTCAACCAAAGAAGATTCTTTATAGGCAAAGTAAGAAGAGACATAGCCTCCTAGAGAATGTCCTATAAGAATAACAGATTCTTGTTTTAAAAAAGAAAGCAGAGCTTTTAAGTCTTTAGACAGGGTTTCAATGGTATAAGGTGCTTTATGCTTTGATAAGCCATGTCCTCTTTGATCATAAAGAAGGCATTTGTAGTTTTGTGTAAAAGCTTGACTGATACTATAAAAGTTTCTCCAGAAACCTAATAGACCGTGTAAAAAAACAAGAGTTTTTTTACCTTTTCCAAAAAATTTGTAGTTTAAGTCTTTCATTGTTATTTTATATCTCTCTAAAAGAAAGATATGAAATAAACAAGGTTTTTTTATTATATCATTTTTGATTTAGAAAAAAAGAAAAATCCAAATTAGTATCTAAGGAATTTCAAAAGTGATTCACATAAGAATTCTTAACTGTTTGAAAAGACAATTGATTATTTAAATTGAAATTCCTTTTAAATTACAATTGACATTTTAAATTAATTTTTTATATCCTTAAAGAAGGAGGGGGATTTTATGGCACCTTCAATATGGCAAATTCTTATCGTTTTATTGATTGTTTTATTTATTTTTGGACCAGCACGTATTCCTGGATTAGGTAAATCCCTAGGAGAAGCTATTAGAGGTTTTCGAAAAGGTCTTAAAGAAGATGAGGGAGAAGAAAATAAAAAAAAAGATAAAGAGAAAATGGATTCTTTAAGTGAAGATAAATAAGAGTATGAAACCTATAATTAGTTTATCTTTTTAAAGAATCAGCTATTTTATTTACACTAAATAAAAGCAGAAATAAAATCAAACTTGGAAATAAAATAATATGGGGAGCTAAGAAAATATGATTTCTTCCCATTCCTAACAGACTTCCTAAAGAAGGTTTTTCTATTGAGATTCCTAAGCCTAAAAAACTAAGTCCTGATTCTGCAATTAAGACTCCAGCAACTTGAAAAAGTCCATGGATAAAGCTTACACCTAGAAGATTGGGCCAAATGTGTCTATAGATTAAAAAAATAGAACTTGCTCCATTACTTTTAGATTGTAAAACAAACTCTCTTTTTTTTAAGTGTTTTACTTCAGTTCGAATCAGTCTAGCAAATCCCGCCCAAGTTGAAAAAGTAAGAGCAAAAATTAAATTAAAAATAGAATTTTCCAGCATTGAAATTAAAGCTAAAGCCATTAAAAATTTAGGGAAAGCTAAAACTAAATCTACTAAAGCCATTAAAATCATCTCTATCCAACCCTCTAAATACCCTGATACAGTTCCTACAATTAAACCGATAAAAAAACTTAAAGAAACGACAACAGTTGTTATAATTAAACTCACTCGGATTCCATAAAGAATTTGAAGAAATAATCCTTGACCATTTTCATCTAAACCGAAAGGATGAGACCAAGAGGGAAGAGCAAAGCTTTCGGTTAAATTTATAAAATAAGGGTCATAATCTATAAAAAAAGAGAGACCAGCTAAAAAAAATAAAAAGCCTAAAATAGAAAAAGCCCCTTTCATAAGTTAAAACTGTATAACAAAAAGAATCCCCGTGTAAAGAAATTACATTTTGATAAAATAAATCTTTTTGAATTTAAGCTAAGAAAGAAGTTTTTGTTTTTCACTAAGACCCTTTAAATATAAAGGTTTAGTAATCTCCTAAATTTAAAAATAAAAGTTTTTTCTATTTCCTCAATTCAGGCTTTTAAAGTTGAGTTTCATAAAATCAGCCTTAAGGAGGTTGTTATTAATAAGAAAATAGGGGGAGGATTTCAGTCATTCAAAAAATCTGACTTTTTAAATTTTTATGAAGTTCTTCAAATTTAGAGATTATAAATTTGGTGATAAATTAAAATGAGGTTTATAGTGTGGCATCTTTATCTGACTCACTTAATTTCAATTCCATTAAGTGTTTTAAAAGCTGAAGATTCTTTGTCAAATAAAAATTCTTCTGATGCAGAAATTTTAAAAAAGGGATTAGCCTTATTACAAGATTACTGTGATAAATCAAATGAATTATGGGCAGTTAATGCCCAAGCTTCTCTTGGTAGCCAAAACGTTAGCCTAGAAGGTATCAGTAATAAAGACTATAAAGACATCCAGGATCTTGGTTGTGATTTGATCAATCAAAAGCAAAAATTAACTGATTTCGACCCTAAGAATGATAAGAAAGCAATGGATCAGATTAAAGAAACCTTAAATAAGCTTATATCTTCTCAAAATCCTGAAACAATACAGCTTTTATTTAATAATATTTATGAAACATGGAATTTAGCTAAGAATATGGATAATAGTTTTTTTACTGAAATTAACAAGATCTTAAAAAACCCAAATTTCACAAAGGCTTTAAAGAATCGAATAACAGATAAAAAAGTTCCGAGTT
>JACOND010000038.1 GCA_014323935.1 Bdellovibrionales bacterium | reverse complement strand
AGTTTGATTTGATTCATTTATGATTTTTTTAAAAACAAGCTCTTTTCCCTTATGTAAATCTCTGCTTTTTTGGTTTAAAGTATTTCTGCACCCCCCCCCCGTATCCATAATGCTAGAGATTCTTTTTACTAAATCTGTCATATTCACTCTTTGCTCAGCTTGAGTGAGTCTTGAGTTTAAGTTTGAAAACATTTTAACTATTCCAGCAGATACAATCAGCATGATCACTGAAGCAACTAAAACCTCTACTAAAGAAAAACCTTTATTCATTGAATTTTCAATTTATCATTGTTTTTATATTTATTCAAGTAAGTTTTTTTTAATCTTCAAAAATCTAAAACTAAACTGTTGCTGAAGAACTATTTCTTAATTCTAAGACTTTTTATTTTTTCGGATTTGCTATATTACAGATTTAACTTGATTTTTTAGTAAATTTAAATATTTTATTAAAAATAAAGAAAAAGCTTTTATATTTTCTATTATATGTGCTAGTGTTATAAAAAATATGTGTGAAGAAAATCTAGAAGAGCCTTTGGAAAAGCCTATATTAATATCTTATTTTATTTCTTTTATAAGTTTCTCAGAAAAGTTTTTATATTTTTTTATTGATAGGAAATTAGAATTATATAATTCTACTTAAAATATTTATGTCTCTTCTTATCTTTTATTTTTCTTTAGCTGTTATTATTTCTTTTCTATGTTCTCTCATGGAATCTGTTATTTTATCTTGTTCTTATGTTCATATTGAAACTTTATCTAAAAAAGGGGTACGCTATGCTCCTTTACTCAGTAAGATGAAATATCAAATATCAACTCCTCTCTCTGCTATTTTAACAGTTAATACAGTAGCTAATACTTTAGGAGCTGTAGGAGTTGGAGCTCAAGTTCATAAGATTTATGGAAGTTCTTTTGTAACTTTATTTTCTATGTTTTTAACTCTTGTTATTTTGGTTTTTTCTGAAATTATACCTAAAACTTTAGGAGCTTCTTATTGGAAGGTTTTACTTCCTGGTTGTGTTTATATTATTCAAGCTCTTATATTTATATGTTATCCTTTTGTAAGACTTTCTCATTTTGTTCAAAAACTTTTTAAAGTTCGCTCTAAATATATTACAAGAGAGGATATTTTAGGTACCACTCAAATGGGAGTCAATGAAGGAGCCATTTATAAAAATGAAGGAGATTTAATAAAAAATATCTTAGAACTTAAGAAAAAAAGAATTTTTGAAATTATGACTCCTCGTCCTGTGATTACAGCTTTTGAAAAAAATAAAACCATTAAACAGGTTTTAAAAGAAAACCAACCCCTTCGTTTTGCAAGAATTCCTGTTTATGAGGGAGATTTAGATCGGATTATAGGTCTTGTCTATCGTTATAAACTTTTAGAAGTTCGTTCTCAAGGTTGTGATCATTTGACAGTTGAACAGTATTTAAACCCCATTCATACAGTTCCAGAAAGCATGTCTGTTACAGCGGCTTTAGATCAATTTATTAAAAGGAAAGAGCATGTTTTTGTTGTTGTAGATGAATATGGCTCCTTAACAGGGTTGCTTTCTATGGAAGATGTTGTGGAAACCATTTTAGGCATTGAAATTGTGGATGAATTGGATTCTGTTGCTGATTTAAGAGAGCAAGCTCTGAAACAGTGGAGACAAAAAAAGAATAAGATAAAAAGATAAAAATCAGTCTTTTTTCTCTAAACATTTTTCTATAAAACTTACAAATAAAGGGTGGGGTTTTGTGGGTTTAGATTGAAATTCAGGGTGAAACTGTACACCAATAAACCAAGAGTGTGTGGGAATTTCTAAAACTTCTACTAACTTTTTTTGGTCTTTATTTACTCCGGCAATCTTCATTCCATGTTTTTCAAATTCTTTGGCAAATTTAAAATTAAATTCATAGCGATGACGATGTCTTTCTTCTATTACATTTTTTTTAAATATTTTTTGAGTTTTAGAATTTTTAATTAAAAGACAGGAGTAGGAACCTAGTCTCATACTTCCGCCTTTCTTTGTGATATTTTTTTGTTCTGGCATAAAATCTATGATATAATTTTCTAAACTATCCTCTTTATTACTAAATTCACGGCTCCTTGCTTTTTTAATTTTACAAACATTTAAAGCAAATTCTAAGGCTGCCATTTGCATTCCTAAACAGATTCCAAAAAAAGGAATATCCTTTTCTCTACAGTATTGAATGGCTTTAAGTTTACCATGAATCCCTCGATCTCCAAAACCTCCAGGGACTAAAACTCCATTTAATAGTTTTAAATCGGCCAGGGATATATTTTTCTCTGAATCTATGTATTTGATATTTAACTTAGTGTTTTTAACTAAAGCTCCATGAGTTAGGGCCTCATGAATGGATTGATAACTGTCTTTAAGATGAACATATTTTCCTACTAAACCAATGGTAATTTCTTTATTTGTATTTTTTATTTTTCGAACAATTTTTTTCCACTGGGATAATTTCGCAGGAGTGTTTTTTAGCTTCATTCTCTTTACTAACTTTTGATCTAAAGCTTCTTTATTTAAGAGTAAAGGAATCTCATAAATGCTTTCTGCATCAGGAAGAGGAATGATACAATCGACATGAAGATTAGAGAAAAGAGCTAGCTTTTCTTTAAGGACTTTATCAATTGAATGATTGCTTCTACAAATAAGAAAATCTGGTTGTATTCCCACTTCTCTTAAAGCTTTTACAGAATGTTGACTGGGTTTACTTTTTAATTCGCCAACAGAAGGAATAAAAGGAATAAAAGTGACATGAACAAAAACTGTGTTTTCTATTCCTCTTTCAATACGGATTTGTCTTATAGCTTCAATAAAAGGCAAACCTTCGATATCACCTACAGTTCCTCCAATTTCAACAACCGTGATATCTGAATCTTTAGCTTCTTTTAAAATACGGGATTTAATTTCATTTGTAATGTGAGGAATAACTTGAACTGTTCGTCCTAAATAATCCCCTTTTCTTTCTTTATTTATAACTGTTTGATAAATTTGTCCTGTTGTTATGCTGTTGTTTTTACTTAAAGAAGATTGAGTAAATCTTTCATAATGACCTAAGTCTAAATCGGTTTCAGCTCCATCTTTTGTGACATAAACTTCCCCATGTTGAAAAGGAGAAAGAGTTCCTGGATCTACGTTAAGATAGGGATCGCATTTAATAATACTGACTTTAAAACCTTTTGCTTCCATTAAAGCTGAAGAGCTAGCAGAGACTAATCCTTTTCCAACAGAAGAAACAACGCCTCCTGTAATAAAAATAATTTTTTTTTTTGAATAGCTCATAATAGTTAAATAAAGTTAGAAAGCTTGTAAGAAGGATATAATGAAGTCGCTATTTTTTTTATCTTGACGATCTTTTCCAACACTATAGTCTAACCTTATTTTCATGCCTGAGTCTTGAAACCATCCTATTCGAAGTCCTAATCCATAGTTTGTTACAAAACCCGTAAAGGGTTTATTAATTTGAGTGGTTTCACCTAATTCAAAAAATGTAACTGCTATAAGGTATTCTTTCCAAAGAGGAAGATGTAATTCAGATTGAGCTAAATAAATCTTATCACCTAAAAAACGCCGGCTTTTAAAAGCTCTTAATCCGTTAAGTTGTTGGAAAAAATCTTCTCCTCCTAAGCTGTATTTTGTGGAATAACTTGCTGGATTAAAAAGAGATCTGCCAAAAAAAGCTCTGAAAGAGACAATGGAATTTTGTATAAAGTGAGGAGTTTTTGTTTCTTTAAATAAGGAGTTGTAAGATCTTAAATCTCCATGGACTTGACAGTAAAAATTAGAAAAAACAAGAGTTGGTTTACAACCAAAAGAAGCTTGATGATAAACTCCTTTCTTAGGATATTTCCAATTATCTCTTGTATCCATTCCTAAAAAAGCTTTTAAAAAGAGAAAATACTCTGATTGGAAATAACTTTTATTTTTTTGTAATTGTTTTCTTTCTTTCCTAAAAAAAGCTTTAGCCCCTCCTCCAAAATAAATAGGAGAGGATTTTTCTTGATGGAAAATATTGTAATCTATGATTAAGCGATGAGCTTCTACTTTTGTTTTTTGATTTAAAGGAGCTGTCATTCCCTCAAACCCTTCAAGACCTTTAATTTTTTCAATGTCGCCGTAATAGTTTTCATAATGATTATCATAAATTACATTAATTTTTGATCTAAAAACAGATTTTCTGTTACTTATATAACTGCTGGTAAAAGAGTAATAATCTTTAGGCCAGTACTTCGCTAGAGAAGTGGCTATATAGTAACCTTCTTTTTCAGGAGAGAAGGAAAAAAATCTTATCCCTAAAAGAGAATTTTCAGTTTTATCATAAGAGTAAACAGGTACTAAAGCTATTTTATGTTTCGTTTTTCTTTTTTCAAAAAACCAAGAAATATCATGGATTAAATTATTTGATAGGTTTAAAGAATCTTCTTTTTCAGGAGCAAAGCTTTCAGATATGGAATCCCTTGTTGCTTTTATTTTTTCTGTATCTTTTTTTGAATCACCTTGAATCATTATTTCCTTAGAAGTCAGAGTGCTTGTTTCTTTTATCTTTGTTTTAGAAGATGTTTCATCTGAGAGGACATGATTTTCTTCAACAAAACCAGGGGGTTTAGATTCTTCCAAGAGATAGGAGGAATTTTCAGCTAAAGAAGAGAGAGGAATAACAGAGAAGAGAAGGCATTTTAAATAGAGTTTCATGGATTGTAAATCACTTAAACAAAAGCTCTTAAAAAGTCAATAAGAATATTTTTTTACAAAGATTCAAGGTCTTTTAATTTCTTTACAAAGTTGTTTTATTTGATAGTTTTAGGAATTTAAAATACAAATAATTTTATGTTACTGTCTCTAATTATTCCTACTCATAAAAGAGCTTTTGAGGTAGAAATGCTTTTGAAATCTATCTCAAAACAAAATTTTCCTAAAGAAAATTTAGAAATTTTGTTAATTTCTAATCTTAAGGATTTTTCTTTGAGAAATAGGCTTCCTCAGTGGAGAAAACAGTTTTTAAAATTTAAATATAAAGAAGTGGGTTTAAAAGGAGTCAATAAAGCTCGTAATATGGGAATTCGTTTTGCGAGAGGAGATATTTTGTATTTTTTAGATGATGACTGTGTTTTATTTGATAAAAATCATTTACATAACTTGATGGAAGCTCATAAAAATCATCCTGACGTTGTTGGCATTGGAGGTCCTTATAAAAGTCAAAATATTTTACTTGGAGGAGATAAATTTTACCATGAAAACACATCGTCTTGGATTTGTAAGTTTGTTCAGTTAGATAATAAAACATCACAGCTTTTAGGAGGAAATGCTTCTTATAAAAGGTCTGTTTTTGATAGAGGTTTTTACTTTAATCCTTATATTATTTTTGGAGGCTCTGAAGAGAGTTTTAATAATTCTATAAAAGATTTAGGACTTCTTTTTGATAAAAACTTGTGGGTGTATCATAGACCTAAAGTCAAAGGATTTGTTTTTATTAAAAAGAGTTTTCAACAAGGAAGAGGGAGTTTTAAAAATCGCTTTCAATTTAAAACTTTAGATTTTTTAAAAGAAGAATGGGCTTTTTTACATGGAAATCATACATCTTATTATTCTTTGTTGTATCAGTTTTTTTTTAAAATGGGATATTTTTGGGAATATTCTTCATCAAGAAAAAAAGGATTCCTTTTTAAAACAATTCGATTTATTTTTATTCTTTTGAAAAGCCGTTGGTATTTTTTTAGGCAAAAAGTATTATTACCCTTAATAGGTAAGTTAATAGTACCTATTTTCGGTAAGTTAATAGTACCTATTTTCTATAAGTCCCTGTGGGTATACGGTAAGTTAATAGTACCTATTTTCTATAAGTCCCTGTGGGTATACGGTAAGTTAATAGTACCTATTTTCTATAAGTCCCCTCCTATGAAAGTGTATTATTTTAGTAGATATCAATATTATAAAAGAATAAAACCTATCTTTAAGAAGAAAAACATCAAAAAGAGTTCTTTTATTATTAAAAAATAAAATTTCTTATTCAAAATTCTAGGATTTCTTTTTTAAAAATTTGTATTAAAGAGGAGATAGTTTCAAAATCATACCTTGATCGACGCTCAAATAAAGAAAACCTTTAGGACCTTCTATAACATGTCTGAAACGAAAATCTAAATTTGATAGTAATCTATCTTCTTTTATGACCTTATTGTTTTGAATTTGTAATCTATTAAGGTGGGTGAGAACTAAGGAACTGGAGAAAAAATTTCCCAACCAATTAGGAAATTTTTTCCCAGAATAAATAAGAAGGCTAGAGGGAGCAATAGAAGGAACCCAGTATTTAATAGGTTGTTCCATTCCTTTTTTGTGAGTCCCTTCTCCTATTTTTAATCCTGAGTAGGCCCGTCCATGAGTGATGACAGGCCAGCCGTAATTTCTTCCTTTTTTAATAAGGTTGATTTCATCTCCTCCTCTAGGACCATGTTCTTGGAGATAAATTTCTTTTGTTTCAGGATGAATAAAAAGACCTTGTGGGTTTCGATGACCATAGCTATAGATTTCTGGTTTAGCTCCTTTTGTATTAAAAAAAGGATTGTCTTTAACTGCTTTTCCATTTTCATCTAATCTCAATAATTTTCCTAGGTGAGAAGACAAATTTTGAGCTTCTTTTTTCTTAGCTCTGTCTCCTATAGTTATAAATAAAAAACCTTTATCATCAAATTGCATTCGAGATCCAAAATGACGATTGCTGTTATAATCATCTTGAGCTAAGAAAAGAGTTTTAAAAGATGTCATCTTGTTTCCTTTCAGCTTAGCTCTTCCTAAAGCAGTGGTTTGTTTTTTTCCAACAGAGAGACCATAGCTAAAATAAACCCATTGATTTTGTTTAAAATTAGGATGCAGAGCTACATCTAAAAGTCCTCCTTGCCCATGATAGTAAAGATTTTTGATACTTAATGATATAGGGCTTATTTTTTTTGTTTCTAGATTTATTTTTTTTACTTTCCCCTGCTTTTCAGTCCAAAGAAGTTCTTTTTCATTTAAAAAAACCATGCCCCAAGGAATACCTAAATCTTTTGCGATAATCTCAACTTTAAAAGGAGGATTGTTTGTTTTATTTTCAAACAGTAACTCAAATTGAGAGTCTTTTTTTTGTACAGAAGAGGACTGTGCTAGTGATAAGAAATAGCTTTGAGAAAAAAGAAAAGCAAATATTATAAAAAAGGAGTGTTTATAATTTATAAATTTATGCCTCATATAGAATAAATATAACAATTTATTTTTTTTACAACAACTCTTAATTAAAAAAAGTAATCAAAGAAGAATCTGAGTCAAGATTCGTAGGAGCGGACTAATTCTACAAAAGTTCTTATCATCACTCCTGAAGCTTGTTTTGCTGAGCAGTATTCTAAACGGTTATGAACATTCCAAGCTGTTCCTGCGATATCAAAATGAACCCAGGGGATTTGTTTATCTACAAAGTGTTCTAGAAAGGCAGCCGCTGTTGAACTTCCTGCTCCCTTAGTAGAGGAAATATTAGCCACATCTGCTAAAATACTTTTTATATCCTTTGTATGTTCTTTAACAAGAGGAAGACGCCATACTCTCTCTCCCGTTTTTTGACTTGCTTTTTCAATTCTTTGAACTAAGTTTTCATTTTTAGTAAAGAAGCCAGTGAAAAGATTTCCCAGTGAAACTAAAATAGCTCCTGTCAAAGTTGCAGCATCAAAAATGGCTTGTGGTTTTTTTTCACTCGCATAACTTAAGGCGTCTGCTAAAATCAGACGACCTTCGGCATCTGTATTTAAGACCTCCATCGTTTTTCCATTTCGTGCCTTAAGAATATCTCCGGGTTTATTTGCTCCTGCCCCTGGCATATTTTCAGAAGAAGGAACTAAACCTATAACATTAACTTTTAAACCGAGTTTTTCAATAGCTAACATAGCTCCTACAACAGTCACAGAACCACACATATCAAATTTCATTTCATCCATATTTTGAGAAGGTTTGAGACTGATACCTCCTGAATCAAAAGTGAGACCTTTTCCAACAAGAATGACTGGTTTTTTATTAGAACCTTTGTATTCCATGATAATAAATCTGGGTTCTTGAAGACTTCCTAAAGAAACCCCTAGAAGACCTCCCATCTTTTCTTTTTCAATTCTTTTTTTATCCCAAACGGTTGTTTTAATTTTTGTATTTTTTGTTTTATTTTGAATGGATTTTGCTAAAATAGAAGGGGTCATACAGTTTCCTGGATAATTTCCTAAGTTTCTAGCAAAGTTAACAGATTCAGCTAAGATAGTCCCTTCTCTCATCGTTTTGAGACAAGATTTATGATCTTTAGAATCTAGACACAAAAAAAGCTCTTTGACTACAAATTCTTTTGATTTTTCTGATTTAAACTCCTTGCAGCTATGGCTTGTGAGAAGTACTCCTTCTGTAAAAGCCTGGCAGATTTGAGGGAGATTTTGCGTTGATTCTGAAAGAAGAGAATTTATTAAAATATCTGCTGTTTTTTGCTTTTGTTTTTTAAGTTCTTTGTAACTGAAAGCCGCTATTTTTCTGATCTTCTCATAATCAAAAAACTTTTTTTCCCCCAAACCAATGATTAAAAGATTTTTAGACTTTGAGGGTATAAAAAAACTTTCTTTTTTAGACCCTTTAAAACCAATATCTTTTATAAAAGATTCTATTTCTTTTTGTTTTTTTAATTCCTTTGGAAAACTTTTTTGGAACATAAAAACAACTTGTGTTTTTTGAAACTTATTTTTTTTTTGAATTGAAATTTTCATAGATATCCTTTTTTGTTAAAATTATTACTTTTGTATATATAAAAATTTTTAAGGATTCAAGTTAAAGCTGATATTTTATTTTTTTTCTTTGAGAGATGTCCTTTTTTAAAGTGATAGGCACAGTTTTTTGAACAGGTTTTATAATGAGAGAATTTTTTTTCACAAAAAGAGCAAATCACACAAGGAGCTGAGCAATGTTGACATTTAATTTTTAAATCTCCTGCTTGCCCGCAATGAGGACATAAAGAATAGTTTCTTGAAACCTTAAGATTTTGATCTAAAGCCACCCGGTGATCAAATATAAAGCAATCTTTTTTAAAATGAGAATGAGGAAAGTATTTTAAATAGTTTAAAATTCCTCCTTCCAATTGATACACTTTTTTAAAACCTTTATTTTTCATGACTTCAATTGCTTTTTCACACCGGATACCTCCTGTACAGTAAATGAGAGTTTCTTTTTCTTTATTTAAAAAGCTCTTTTCTATTTTTTGAGGAAATTCTTGAAAATTTTCCATATTTAAATGGCTTGCGGTTTCAAAATGTCCTAATCTGATTTCATAATTATTTCTAACATCTAAAATTTGAGCTTTCTTTTGAAGTTTCAGTTCCCATTCTTGCGGGGACAGATGTCCGTTTTTTTGTTGAGTTTTGTAAGTTTGTCCTAAGCTAATGATTTCTTTTTTTATTTTCACAGAAAATCTTTTAAAAGCTTTTATTTTACTTAAAGAATCTTTGTAAAAGAATTCTTGATTAAAAATTTTTTGACAGATTTCTTTAAAAGATTTTACGGACTCAACTGGGCCACAAAAAGAAGCATTTAAGCCTTCTGTGCTAAGTATAAAAAGTCCTTTTATTTCTAGGCTTTTAGCTGAAGTTAGGAGTTTTTCTTTATATTTTTTAAGCTGAGATTTTTGTAGATGGAAAAATTTATAAAAAGAAATATTTAAAAACATAGCTCATTCTTTTTTAATGTTAACATATATAAATTTTTTATAAAAAAAACAATATTTAAATTATCTTTTATCAACAGGTTTTTTAAAAAACTTTAAAATTCTTAATTTACAAAAGGAATTAAGAAATTTTTATTTTTTTATACGAAAAAGTTTGTAAAAAGAAGTGTTAAAAGAACTTTATTAAAAAGAATTCCTAGTTTAAAGTTTTAAAAATTAACATAAAATTAATAATCTTTGATTGCTTATTAAAAGATTTTTTAATAATTTTGTAGCGTTAAAATTTTAAAAACTTAACTTCAAAGGAGGTGAGATGGTTTTTAAATACTTAGAAAAAAAGAATAAAAGTCATGAAAAAGTTATTTTTTGTTTTCATCCAGAAACAAAACTCAAAGCTATTGTTGCAATTCATAGTACAACACTTGGGCCTGCTTTAGGAGGTTGTCGTATGTTGCCTTATGAAACAGAGGAAAAAGCTTTAGAAGATGTTTTGAATTTGTCTGAGGCTATGAGCTATAAGGCAGCTATGGCTGGGCTTCAATTAGGAGGTGGTAAATCAATTATTATAGGTGATCCTAATGTAGATAAAACACCAGAAATGCTGTGGACTTTTGGTATTTATTTAAATTCTCTAAGTGGACAGTATATTACAGCAAAAGACATGGGAATTACTATAGAAGATTTACAATACATAGGGGATCAAACCTCTTATGTTGTAGGTCGACCTATAGACAGAGGAGGAGCAGGGGATCCTAGTCAGTTCACAGCTACAGGTGTTTATTACGGTATCAAAAAAGCCGTTCAGTTGAAATTAAAAAGAAACAGTTTAAAAGATTTAAAAGTTATTGTTCAAGGAATAGGGGCTGTAGGTTCTTTTTTAGTTAAACTCTTATATCAAGATGACGTTGAAGTTTTAGTCTATGATATAAATGAATCAGCGATGATAGCTATGAAAGAAAAATTCCCAAAAGTTAAAATTCTCTCTCGAGAAGAAGTCTTTAAAAGGGACTGTGATATTTTTGCACCGTGTTCTATAGGAGCTATTGTTAATGATAAAACAGTGGAAACTTTAAAATGTTCAATTATAGCTGGAGGAGCTAACAATCAATTGAGTGATTTGTCTATCGCTGAAAAACTTCAAAGTAAAAATATTCTTTATATTCCAGATTTTGTTATCAATAGTGGAGGCTTAATTTATGTTTCCTCTTACCTTGATCCTAAAAAATCAGAGGAATGGATTAGAAGTAAGATCAAAGCGGTTAGCTCGACGATTGAAGAGTTATGTAAGATTTCTTTTGAGGATAATGTTTCTCTTGTTCAAATGGCTTTTGATTTGGCTCAAAAAAAGATTAAAAGAGGTAAAATTTAAGAATAAAGTTGATTCTTTTAAAATGACCAAACTAAATTCTTTGTTATTTTAAAAATAAAGATTGCCAATATTAGAGTGTTCAATGTAGTAAATAAAACTATGTTTAAAATATATAGAGAACAGGTGACTGTTTGGCTCTATCGAAACTTTAAAATTTTGTTAGGACTTCTAATTTTATGTACTGTTATAGCTTTATCTTTGACTGTATACAATAAAATAAGAAGGGATAAAGAAATCAAAGCAAAAGATAACTTACTGTCCTTTCAAAAAGCTCTCAATGATTTGAGGGGAGAGCCTAAAAAAAAGACAGAGCTTTTTAATCTGAATTCTAGAGAGAAAGACAATTTGATTTTTACAGATCAAATGAAAATTCAAGCTCAAGCTTATAGAAAAGCTATTGAAGAGCATAAAAATTTTAAAATAACTCTTTACTTTGTAATTGATTTAGCTGATTTTTATTATCGTTACGGTCAAAAGGATTTAGCAAAAGAGCTTTTGTCAGGTTTTTCTTTTCCTTTAGAAAAAAATACCTTTAATCAAATGGTCTCTTTTCAATTAGCCTCTTATTATATGAATGAAAAAGATTGTGATAAATCTCTTTCTCTTTTTGAAAAACTTATTTCTAATAAATTTGCTAAAGCCTTTCATGTAGAAAGTCGCTTGCAAAAAGGAATTTGTTTAGAACACCTAAATCGCCCTAAGGAAGCTCTTACTGAATATAACAGAGTTTCTATTGAAAATGCAGATAGTTATTTAGGTCGTCAAGCTAAAGACTATAAAAATCTTTTAATTTTAAAGCAAAAACTGAAGGAAAAATGATACAAAGATTTTTAAATTTATTTATTTTTTGCTTATTTTTTCTTTCATGGAATTGGGAAAAATTGTCTCTTAAAAAAGAGTCTCCTAAATTGTCTGTCAAAACTCACTGGATTGTTGATACCGTTGAAAATGAAGGATTAAGACGAAGTTTTATTAATAATACCTCTCCTCTTGTTACTAAGAAATGGGTTCTATCTGGAAATTCTATAGATGGAGTTAAAGCTTATGATAAGAAAAGTGGTCGTTTGATATGGAGCTTTTCTATTCCTGGAGGTCTTTCTAAACCTTTAGTTTTAAATAGAGATAAGCTTTACTTTGGAGGAAAAGACGGTTTTTTTTATAGCTTAGACTTAGAAACAGGTTCTCTGGAATGGAAGTATTATATTTCTTCGGAGTTAGCTGGTCAGCCTTTAATAGAGGAAGGACGTATTTACTTTCTCACAGAAAATCATAAACTTTACTCTTTAGATTTGAAAGGTCGATTGGTTTGGTTGGCCTCTCACTCTATTTCTAATGAGGCTTTTATGGTGAAGGGAAATTTTAGTCCTATTGTAATAGGAAATAAGATTTATTTTGCTTTTCAAGATGGCTTTGTGAAAGCTTTTAAAAAAGAGACTGCGGATTTGCTTTGGAAAGTCAAACTCTCATCTCAACCGATTTTATCAGTTCTTGGAAAAAGTAAAAATTGTTTACTGGTTCCTGTTTTTAATGAGCATTTGTATTGTTTAAACCCTGAAAATGGAAAAGTCATGAAAAAGGTAGAAGGGGGTTTTGCCTCGATTGTAGATGAAAATTCAGGTCGAATTTACCAGTCTTATAAAAAAACTTTATTAGCTTATAAAATAGATAATTTTCAATTCCTTTGGAAGAAGAAGTTAAAAGCTCAACCTGCTTTTGCTCCCTCTTTATTTAAAGACTATCTCGTTTATGGTTTTCCTTCTTTAGGAGAGTTACAAATTAGAAGGGCTAAAGATGGAAGTTTTGTAAATGAGTACTTATTTGGAAAAGGCTTAGCAGGCTTTGTTTCTGTAGATTCTAAGGACAACAGTTTATATTTTCTTTCTGTAGATTCTTATTTGCATAAAATTTCATTTTACTAAGTCTTATTGAAATAAAAAGCTTATAGATTCTTTATTGGCAATTCTTTGAATGGCATCTGCGACTAAAGGGGCTATATCTACAGTTTCAATTTTTTCAGACTTTTTAACTAAAGGAATCGTATTTGTTATAAAAACTTTTTTGATAGGGCTATTTTGTATTTTTTCAATAGCAGATCCAGAAAAAAGAGGATGAGTTGCTAAAGCAAAAACTTCTGTAGCTCCTGATTCTAAGATTTTAACAGAAGCTTCACATAAAGTCCCTGCTGTATCAATCATGTCATCTAAAATGAGGGCTGTTTTATTTTTAACATTCCCTATAAGGTTTAAAGCTTTTGATTGATTTGCTTTTAATCTTCTTTTATCAATCATGGCAACATTGGCATTTGGTATTTTTTGAGCAAAAGATCGAGCTCTTTCAGCTCCTCCCGCATCAGGACTTACAATTACAATGTCCTTTTTTTTAGGAAAAGTCTTTTTCCAAAAGTCAGTTAAAGTTGGAATAGCAAAAAGATTATCAACAGGGATGTTGAAAAAACCTTGAATTTGAGGAGAATGTAAATCGACCACTAATAAGCGATTGATTCCTATTGTAGAGATTATATCAGCCATACATTTAGCAGATATAGGGACTCTAGGATTTGATTTTCTATCTTGCCGGGCATAGCCATAGTAAGGCATAACAAGAGTTATTTCTTGGGCAGAGGCTCTTTTTAAAGCATCTAAAATTAAAAAGAGTTCCATATAGTTATCATTTACGGGTCTGCAGGTACTTTGTAGGATGAAGACATGAAGCCCTCTTATATTTTCATTTATTTGAACATAAAATTCTCCATCTGCAAATTTTGAAATTTGAAGTTTTCCCAACTTTAAGTTTAAATTTTTAGCAACAGATTCAGAAAATTCAAGGTTAGAACGACCTGAAAATAATTTCATTTCTATAGCTCCTTAATTTTTATCAAACATAAATTTATTAGTTTTGTAAAGTTGTATTTTTTTGTTTCCTATTTATCAATAAAAAAGCAATTGTATGAAAAGTATGCTTTGTTTTTTTAAGGAAGTATTGAAAATTATATGTTTTAAACGCATAAAGCTTATATTAGACTTTAAGTATAAGGGTTTTAGAAGCTTCTTTAGAGAGAAAAAAGGCAAAAACAGTTAATTTGAAATTCAAAACCTCCAAAATAAAAGAAAAAACTTCTTTATTTACAATAACCTTCTATTTTATCTTAAGTAAATGTTAATTTTAATATGATTACTAAAGTATTTTCAGTCTTCTACCTAAAAGTAGGCAATAAAGAACTAACTTCTGATCAACATAATTAGAGATGGAGTAAAGATAAAGGATAATTTAAGGAAACATTTTTCTATTAGCTCTTTATTTCTTTTTTAATTGTAGAAATATCCAACACCTAAATTCAATAATTTAACTACCTGTTCTCTTTTTTCCTTTGTCTGCCTTGTTCTATGCCTTCTTTTCTACCTTGTTCTATGCCTTCTTTTCTGCCTTGTTCTATGCCTTCTTGTCTGCCTTGCTCTATACCTTCTTGTTTACCTTGTTCAAACCCTTCTTCTATCAAATCCCGTCTGTCTAATCTATAATCCATCTTTACTTCGGTACTCATCATAAGATAACTCTTGCATTCTCTCATCCTCTGATAATTTTCCAAAATAACTCATCGCTTCCTCCATATCCATATCTTAAATACTCCTTATCCTCTCCTGTTAACTCCCCTGACTTCCTTAAAAAATAACACCACTTCTCTTTAAAACTAAATCCTTCCTCTCCTTATCGAATTTACTTAGTTCTACGATCACTATCTTTAAATCACTGTTAAATAAGATATAAGGCTCTTTATCTCTTCTTATCGAAAAACAGGATATAAAATTTTTACTTCTTTTAAAACAGAAAATTCAGTAAATACGAGAGAATAAACTTTGTGCATGAAGTTTACTCCAGTATAAAAGCACTCTCTTTAGAAAGCTTGGCTTAGGGCAGGTTTCGATATTGATATCCTCTCCTGAAGAGAGTTTCACTCTCAAATCTAAGGAAACTTTTTTATCTCCTAGATTTTCTACGGGAAGATTGCTATCTAAAAATTCAAAACTTTGTTTTTTTTGAGGCTTTTTTTTTATTTTCTTCTAACTTCTTGGATGTTAGGGTTTTTGATTTCTAATTTCATGATTTCAGGTATATTTAAAAAATGTTTTAAAACACGTTTTAAGATATCAGGTTTATCTACAAAGAATTTTTTAAAGACAACGTCCTTTGTCATTTTTATATAGTTTTTTTGTTTTTTCATTTGTTAGCTTCTGATTTTAAATTAAGTGAAAGTCACTCATTAAGAGTTACATGCAAATTCAGTTCCAAACGGATAAAAAAAATAATGGGAATTACATATTTTACATACTCAAAGATATAGAATCTTTTAAGTATAAGGGTTTTAGGAGCTTCTTAGGTAGAGAGAAAAAAAATAAAATTTTAGTTCTTATGAGTTGTTTACTTAAAAAGAAATTCTGAAAAAAAACTTTTGGAAAGGATAAGCTTGTTTTGTATTATTTTGCGATTTTATCTACAACATATTCTAAAAGTTTATACTAAAGTAAACGTCTATTTTTAAGATGAGTACTAAAGTATTTTCAGCTTTCCGCCTAACAGTAGGTAAGGAAGTACAACAGAATTATCAAGAAGAAAGTGTGGCATTATAGATTTATTTCTCTGTATTTTGAAGAAGGAGATGTTTTTCCTAGATCTGACACTGTTTATAATAAGAAAATTAATAAAAAAGAAAAAAATCTAAGAAACATGAATCAAATAGAAAGAGATTTATAAACTTTTTTTAAATGAAATTCAATCTATCAACACAATATATTTATCTGCAACTCCTAATTTATTCACAAAGGGATACTTAGTAAAGAACTAACTTCTGATCATCATAATTAGGAACAAAACATCAAAAACATAGGCGTTAAAATTACTTTTGAAGAAAAAGAGTCCTTGCCAGAAAAATAAAAAGATAAACTTCTAAATTTATTGAATCAAAAAGATAATTATCAAATTGATAAAGTACAAGTGTCTGGTCGCTTTGATAATAAATTTGATAGGGTATTTAATTCAGAAGGAATCATCGATCAAATAAAAAACCTGAAGAAACGGGTTTATTTAGTGAAAAGAAAGTTTTTGAAAAGTTAATTAAAAATATAAAATAATATATATACACTTTTAATTTTCATAAATTCCATTATATTCTATGTTTTTTTAAAATCATTATTAACAAGGATTTTATATTAACAGCTTTGCTTTTTTTTCAACTTCAAAATATCTAAAAACATTATATGAAATAGAAGATAAAAAAGATCATCGAAAAACTCTATTACATAATCTTATAGAAAAATTTAAAGGACCTATATATATATTTTTATAAATTTTATTCTCTAGAATGGAAAGAGGAATCTTTGAAAGAAAAGATTCAAAAATAATTTTTTTATTTTTTCAAAATATTTAAATTACAGTTGAAGAAGAAATCAGTAACTTATTGTTATCAAAAGGGTTGGTTATCTTTAGCGAAAGCCTATCTGTCTACAATTCTATAAATAAAAACTTATTACTTGAAATTTTAAAGTCTTTTTTTATAGCTTGAAATTTCATTTATATGAAATCATAAAAAATGATCATAAAGCTTTAATAGATAAGCTTAAACCATTACCTAAGTTAAAAGCCTTGTGATTGCTTGTAAAAAAAATCTTTTATATTTAAACCTAAGGGATTTAAATGAAGTTACAGGTCAATCATCAGATCTCCCGTAACATATAAATTAACTTTCCCTCTGCGTTAAAATAGAAGACTAACTTTAAGAACCGTTCTTTAATTTTTTAATTTCTTCTTTTGAAAAGCCTGTAATTTTAGATATAAAAGCTATATTTGTCTTTTCTTTCAAAAGATTTAAAGCTATTTCTTG
>JACOND010000037.1 GCA_014323935.1 Bdellovibrionales bacterium | reverse complement strand
AGGTGTTTATCACTTTAATCCCCTGTTCATTAAGAATTTTTACAAGATCCCCTTCAACAAGACTTTCCATAAGCTTACCCCACTGGGTCTCAAAAAGAGCTCTTGCTTGTTTTAAACCTTCATTTGTTTCTTTTATTTTTTCACCTGTTTCTTTTAATTTCTCACTCACTTCAAAAGAATTTCTTTTCATCTGCTCACTCGTTTCTGAAAATTTTCTTTTAATCTGCTCACTCGTTTCTGAAAATTTTCTTTTAATCTGTTCATTCGTTTCTTTTTGGCTTTCACGAAGTTGCTTTAAACCTTTTTGATTCTCTTTGATAAGATCCCAAATTTCTTTAACTTCTGGTGAAACTGACATAAAATCTCCCCCCTTTCTTTAAAAATTAGAATACTATAAAAAATTAAAAAAATCTATAGAAAAAGGGTTTGATGGTATTTTAGTAATTTATGAGATTCAAAGCTTTTTTCTAAGCTTTACAGTTGATTTTGTTTGATATACGAAAATTCACTCTGACTTGGTGAGTTATTTTATAAATGATAAAAACTAAATCTCATTCTTGTTTGTTAGGTTCACACTGCTCTCCGTCGCTCTTATCACAAATAAAGCTTGCTTTTCGCAAGGCAACTATTTCCTTTGCTTTTAAATAAGCCATGGCTTCGTAGCTAGCTTTTTTAAGCTAGTTGTTTTTATTGGAAAATTGTTTTTGATTTGTTTGTATTTGCAAAAGCATTTTAACAGGACTTCATTCAATTCCATGAGGCTCTTTTTTTTCAAATTTATCTCAACATGACTAAGACATAGATCAGGAAAAATGAGACAATTTACTTTTTAACTTAAGTATATAAGAATTTATTAAATTTCAAATTTTATTTTAATCTAAAAAGATAATTAAGAAGAGCCATTAGTCAAATGTATATTCTCAAAAAATTAAGAAAAAACCTTTGGTTTAAAATCCTTACTGTTGATTATACTCGTACTACTCATGATAATCAATCTGACCAACATAAGGAGGAGAAAAAAAAACACCTTTTATTTTTTTCTGTTGTAATTCTTTATAAAAATTTTTATTTCTTTTTTTTATCTCATCAAAAATATTTACAGTTCTGGAATCAGAAGGAATAAAAGCATAAAAAGCCGAGGACTTTAATTTCGAAAAAGTTTCAATGCGACTCACTGTATCTCTAGCATAACGGTTAAACCACGATTTTATTGAAAACAAAGGTTTGCATATTTTTTTATGTTTCCAACAATAGTAACTGTTGATTTGAGGCTGTTTTAATGTAGCCAAATCAAAATGAGTGCTTGCCCGGCAGGAGCGAACCGTTCGACTCAAAATAACATTTAAAATTTTTTTATTATTTATATCTTTTACCTTCTGAATCTCTTGAAAAAGAAAATCAATTTCCTTTCTTATAATTGGAATATACCATTTATCTAAAAAAGAGGAACTTGACTCCATAGAGAGTTGAACAGCATATTTTTTGACAAGCTTTTTATAAATAACTAGGAATTCTTGTTCTTTATTTAAAGAATATTTTTCTTCATTGATTTGTTTTTTCTGAAGTTGGTATTTAAAATCAGGCTTAGGGAAATAGGTCTTATTAAAATCAGAAAGATGTTCGTTCAGCTTATTTTCAAAGATAGAACTATCAACTTGAGAGTTTTTTAAAGCTTGGTTTATTCTTTCAATTTCTTTTTTTAGAGATACAAAATTGTAATCAAGTAATTTACTTTCACCTATCAGACAGTTGAAATATATCTAAACCAATTGAATGCAAACCCATTTCGAACAAGAGTTGTTCCTGAAAAGGAATCTAAAATAATATCACCTTTATTAAAATAGCGTTCTTTCTTAAAATTATCTGTCTTATTATCTATAAAATATTCAACCAGTTGAGGGATAAATTTTCCTTTATAAGGATGGAGTCTATGTACATGTTTTGTCGTATCTTTTTCTCTCAAATGATGAAAGGATAAAGACCAATTCAAATCGGAACCAAGTTTTTTCTTGCAAGCTTTTTTTTTAAACTTCAGATTGATAGTATTTTTTTAAATCCTCAATACTGACATGTAAGGATTGAGAATTATTGTATTTTCTAATTTTTCCATATTGTACGAGATAAGAAATATTTGATTCGCTAACATCTCTTTTGAGAAAAGCCTTTACCAAGAACTTGCTTCTTTAAGACTTAAAAATTGTTTTCTAGATCCCATAAGTTACTACTAAAAATAGAACAAATTTTAAGTTGTTATGACACAGTTGAGAATGATTTCTATTCGTATACAAGAGTTCAGCTCTAAACCAAACTGAAGATAAAAAAGTTAGGCTGATCGAGAGTTAGATTCTAGCTGTCGATTCTTTTGTTAAAACATCATTATCCTATCCCTTGAAAATAAAATCGGCAGGGGTACAAAATAACATTATCTTCATAACAATCTAAAAGTCTCAGGTTAAGACTATTTTTTCTACATGTGGTAGAAGATATCTTATATATTTCCAAATTAGAAAAAAATAATTTGAGATTTTTTTAGTTTATGGTAAAAAAATAACTAAAAGTCATGAAGTTCAATAAAAAAACCTTATACTTTTACCTTTTTTATGCCGGCTTAACACCCTACTTTATTACAAGCTTTCTTTTTGTAATAGATTTAAACTCTTTTCCTATTTTAGGAAGTTTAGAAAAAGCTCTTTCCATCTATAATATTATTATTCTCTCTTTTCTAGCAGGTTCTCACTGGGGAAAACACCTCAATCTAGAAAACCAATGGTCTTTTTACCTTCCTCTTACCAGCACAGGTATCGCTCTTTTTATTGGCTTTTCTTATTTGCTTCTCCCTTTTCGTCTCTTTTTATTAACTTTTTTTATAGGTTTAACGCTTTTACTGTGGATTGATAAAAAACTTCTTAAAGAAGATATTATTACTCAAAATTATTTTAAAACTCGTTTTATAGCAACAGCTTTAACTTTTATTAACCTTGTTATCATTGCATTTTTTTCATAATGAAGATAACAACCCTAGGAGCTGTTTAACTTTAGATTATAAATTTATAAGCTTTTTTAAGCTAACTTCTAAAAATCAAGAACTTTTGTAAAACACTATTAAAATGAGCAAAAGATCACATACTTTTTTTTATAAATACTTATATGCTGGTAATTATGCGTTATAAGATTGCTATATTGTTTCCAGTTTTATTTCTTGTATGATTCTTTTAATTTTTAGTTTGTGTTTCTTTAGAATAAACACAAACATATTTTACTTTAAACATTTGACTATTTTTGGTGGTTCGTCATAAAAAGAAGTCTGCCTTTTTCATTTTATCTTGATCACATAAGCTTTCTTTTCTGTTATCTTCTGTAAATAAATCAACAAATTCAAATCCCTTAAATTGATTTTTTCATTTATTCCCTTTTTCCAGATTTGCCATAGTGTATTTATTTTCATTGTTTGACCTCTGATATTCTCAATGATTTGGTAATTTTTTTGTATCAATTTCATTCCTTTCATTCTTAATTTAGATGATTCCTTTGCTTTGAAAAGACATAGGGAGAATAAAACCAACATCATCTGAAAATAAAGAACAGTGATTTAAAAATTTGAAGACAATACTTAGCTATTGGAGCTTTCGCATAAATTAATCTAAATGAAAATTTTTTAAAGCTCAATCAGGAATGATTTTTTTTCCTTCCAAGAAAATAAAAGCTTCTTCTCTATCAAAGATAGATGCTTATAATCAAGAATCAAAAAGATTTAGTTATAATTTTAATTCTCCCACAGCTTTTAAATTTATTTGATTTTAATGTTTTTTAAAAAAATAAATCAAGTTAAATTAGAAAATATCTTCTTCCAAAATGCTTCTCAGAGTTAAAAAAGCTTATTTAGGCTTAGCCTTTAAAAAAGCTTATTCCTTTTTCACAGGATTATTTTAGGGATTTATTCTCCAATGTAAATAAAAAGCCACCTCATCTTTTGAGGTGGCTTCATAGTTTGTTATTTGTATATTTTAAAGACCTTTACACAAGAGATCTACCCAGGTTTCACCTTTACGGTTACTTTCTACATCGGCAACTTCAACAACAGTTTCATTATCTACTTTTTCCCATTTATTCGAATTGACTTTCCCATCAATAATATCATCTATATAATCATAAAATTCAGTAGAATTATTTATCATATCTGCCCTTACCTCCTCCTCAAGTTCCTTTCCTATTTGACAATAAATTCTAAAACAATTCTTTGATTCCCTATCCTCACAAGACCTTGATTCACTTTTAACATAATCAAAAACCAGATAATCAAAAACCTCTTCTCCTAATTTCATAAGATATTCCATCAAACTGTCTTCGTTAGCAATCTTTTTAGCAAAAACTTCAGCTAAATTACCCTCATCACTAAACTTTCCTAAGAGTTCTTTTAAAAGCTCAAAATCTTCATCTTCATCTTCATCTTCAAAAAATTCAAAGACTTCATAATCACTTAGAATCCATACTAAAGTTTCTTCTGCTTCTTTTTTATTATACTCCTCTATTGAAAATGAAAAAGGTCTGACATTAATATCTAAGTAACTCTCAAATACAACCGGTTCTACTTCAGCTAAATCATCCTCATCTGGATTTTCTAAAATTTCATGCAATTCATGTATTTTTGCAATAGCATCTTCTGGCAGTTCTTCACATTCCTTTCGACTTCCTCCATAAATTTCTTTACACATTTCTTCACATTTAAGTTCTTCCCCTCTTTCTTTATTTTCTATCAAATCCTCACAAGAATCTCCTGAAAAAGTTTGCTTTATTCGCTCTCTAGAATCAAGGTCCTGGTCATCTCTAGAAGCCCTTTTGTCAGTAGAAATTTGCCCCATACAAGAACTCAGCAAAAATAAAAAAAATAAGCTTTTTGATAGTGTTAAAAATGTTTTCATAATTGTTCTCCTTGTTATTTTTTTTATCGGATAAAATAATTAAAAGTTTAATTTTTTTTATTTTAAAGATTTGTAATCTCAAAATTTTTTAACTTTAACTAATTCATAACTACAAAAACATGATTTAAATTAAAAATACAGAAAACTTAAAAGCTTATTTTACAAGTAAGATATAACTAAAAAAAAAGCCAGCTAATTTTTCATTAGCTGGCCTTAATCTCTTTATGTTTTTTTTAAGTTAGACCCTGACATAACCGATCCACCCAAGTCTTATTATTACGATCGTCATCTACATCCTCTACCTCATCAATCTCATTATTACCATCACCAAAAATCCATCCACTAGTATTTTTATCACTACCAGTACCTTGTCTGCTATTTATTTTATCATCAATAATTTCGTCTAAGTAATCGTAAAAAGTGTCAAAATTACTTATCATATCTGACCTTACATCATCGTCAAGATCATTTCCTATCTTGCAATAAACCTCAAAACAAGCCTTTGATTCTCGATCCCTTTCACAAGGATTTGATATGTTTTCAACATACTCAAAAAACAGATAATTAAAAGCATTATCATCTCCTACTTCCATAAGATATTCCACTAAACTGCCTTCATTATCAATACGTTCGGAAAAAAGATTAGGTAATTCAGCTGAGTCTATACTTCCATTATTAAACTGTTCTAGGAGTTCATCTAAAAGCTCAAAATCGTCATCATCTGATTCAAAAACGTCAAATATCTTTAAATCACTTAGAACCCATATTAAAGTCTCTTCGGCTTGGTTTTGACTGTAGTCTTCTATTAATCTTCCAAAAGGACGTATACTAATGTCTAAGTAATTCTCAAATACAACATCTTCTATTCCAGCTAAATCATCATAATCTGGCCTTTCTAACATTTCATGTAATTCATGTATCTTTTCAATAGCCTCTTCTGATAACTCTTCACACTCATCGCTATCTCTTCCTCCATAAACATCTCTACACATATCTTCACATTCAAGTGTTTGTCTTCTTCTTTTATCATCTTTCAAATCCTCACAAGCCGTTCCTGAAAAACGCTCTCTTATTCGTTCTTCTGCCTTACTATCTCGCTCTCTCTCCCTAAGATCATCAAATCTAGAAGGACCTTTGTTTCTAAAATCTTCCCTGTCTTCAATCGGTTTAGAAACTTGCCCCACACAAGAGCTAAGTAAGAATAAAAAAAATAAAGTCTTTAATACAATTAACATATTTTTCATAGTTTTTCTCCTTGTTATTTTTTTTATCGGCTAAAATAATTACAATCTTAACTTTTTTTATAAAAATCATTGTAATCTTAAAATTTTTTAACTTTAAGAGAATTAAGATATTCTAGTCTTAAGCCTTAAAATAAGCTTGAAATCTTGTTTTTTTGAATGTTGTAAATATTCATATTGAATTAAACACAGTAAAAATCAATATATGTTTAAAAAAAAACATTTTTTATTCCTTGATCCTTTAATTCTATAAACTTAGTTTTAACAAATCTTTAGATATTGTCTTTTTTATTAAGTTTTTTGAGTTCTGTTAAATATTTAATATAGAAAGTGAGATGGAATCTCTTTATGAGAAGATATTCAATTATGTAATGGCTAGCAATAAGTTTTTATTAACTCTTTTTTGGAAATGAGATTTTCAATTTATATAATAAAAAGGTGCAAGTCATTTTATAAAAAAACTCCTAATTAGAGGGGCTTTTGAAGAATTTATTCTATCCTAAGAGAATAATTTAGAAAAATAGAGTTCCTGAAAAAAAAGTTAAAAAAATTATAGACAATTAAAAAAAAGAAGTTTAAAACTTGATTTCTATGTTAAGGAAAGCGAGATTTAAAACTCAAAGAAGATTGGGCTTAGAGTTAGCAGGTTTAGGTAAACCAGGAGCCTTAGAAAGGCGTCCTTATCCTCCTGGAGAAAGCGGGAATAAAAGAAGAAAGTATTCGGATTATGCACTTAGATTAGAAGAGAAGCAAAAGTTGAGGTTTTATTATGTTCTTAAAGAAAAGCAGTTAAGAAAATTTATTCGAAAAGCAAAATCAGGGCAATCGACTCACTGGATGAGTCAACTTGTCTCTCTTTTAGAAAGACGTTTAGATAATGTTATTTTTAGGTTAGGCTTTGCTCCTAGTATCCCTGCAGCCAGGCAACTTGTTGTTCATGGTCACGTTCTCGTTAATAACAAAAAAGTAGATATTCCTTCTTTTATTGTTAAGGAAAATCAAGAAGTTTCTATTAAGGAAAAATCTTTAAAAAATCAGCTTGTTTTACAAGGGCTACAAAATCCTAGATTAGATATGCCAGATTATTTACGTAAAGAAGAAAAAGCTGGTAAAATTGTTGGTATCATCCAAGCTCAACCGAACGTAGAACACATTCCTTTTCCTTTTAATGTAGGTCTTTTTATTGAATATTATACAGCAAGAAAAACTTAAAAATTCCATAACATCCCTCTCAAATTAAACCACGAGACTCAATCTAAACCATAATGTATAAGATAGATATATCAAAAAAAGCAAATCCTCCTAAACAAAAAAGCTACACCTTAAAAAATACTTTTTTTACTTGATTTTAAATTTATTTTAATGATAGAGGTTTTTATATGAAAAAAGATATTCATCCAAAAACAAAGAAAGTGGTTTTTAAGGATTTATCTAGTGGCTTTCAAATTCTAACAAGCTCCACGATTGAAACAAAACAAACAACAGAATTTGAAGGAAAAACTTACCCTATGGTTCCCTTTGATATTTCTAGTTCTTCTCATCCTTTTTATACAGGTAAGCAAAGACTTTTAGATACAGAAGGACGAGCTAAAAGGTTTATGAACAAATATAAAAACTTTTCAACTTCTTCTCAAAGTAAAGATTAATCTATAAACTGACATTTGTAGGAATTCTTATTTCATAAGAATGAGGGACATAATCGGTTTCATATTTTGAATTCAAAAGCTTTAATTTAGATAAAGGAATATTAAGGTATTTTGCAATTTCAGATAATCTCGTACTTTGACCGACTTGAAGCAAATTATAATCTAAAGGAGAAAAGAGAGCTAGGTTTGAAAACCCATAAGCTCTAGGATTTTTACTGATATGAGCCATGGCTATAATTTTTGGAACATGGTTTCTTGTTTCTTTAGGCAAAGCCGATTTTTCCGATAGAAGCCAAAAATCTCGAATCCTATATTTTCTGATAGCTTTTTGTACGCAGCTTTCTCCACAGTTGTAAGCAGCTAAACTTAAATACCAATCTTGAAATCTACTGTAAAGGTGTTTGAGATATTTTGTTACAGCTTTTGTAGAAAGAGCAAAGTCTTTTCTTTCATCTATTGTAGAATTTATCCTCAGTTGATAACTCTGAGCAGTTGATGGAATAAATTGCCAATATCCTACTGCATCTGCAGAACTTCTAATAGAGGGATTAAAACTAGATTCCACCATAGCTAAATAAATCAGCTCGGTGGGGAGTCCTTCTTTATTTAGAATATTTCCCATATAATCTTTATAACGACCTAGTTTTTGTAAATTGATCTTCATTGTGGTTTGACCTTTTCCTTTAGAGTAGTAACGAATCCAGTAGTTGACTTGAGAGTTCCTATCTAAAGGAAAAGCTTTATAAATTATTTTATCATTTAAACCTAAAAATAAGATTCGTTGAGGGAAGGATTTATTATAAAGTAAATTATTTTCTATTTCATCAGAAACATGAATAGGGCTACATGAAATTTTAAATAAAATAACTGTTAAAATAAAAAAATATTTTTTCAAATAAAAATCCTTTTTTATTTATTTTTTCGGATTTTAAAGGACAAATTTAAATCTTTTTTGGGAATTATATATTTGAAACCACAGAATAAAGCCTTAAAAGAGACTTATGAATAAGGACTTTACTCCTTTATTTAAAAGGCTACTTTAAAGAAATCGAAAAATCAAAGAAAAACAGTCTAAGAAAAATCCCCATAAGACATCCTTAAAGCTTGCTCTTTAAAATTTGCCAGCTCCTTTGCAAAATGTTTGAACTGAAAACTCTTGACGGCAATCTTTATATTGATAAACACATACGGCTTTTTCCTTCAGCAATTCTTTTTAATTGGCAGTGTTTCAAACAACTCATAAAAACTAAAACTTTTTCTCTCTACCTAAGAAGATCCTAAAACCCTTATATTTAAAGGATACTATAGCTTTGTGCGGTGTAAAATATATAATTCCCATTATTTTTTTTATCCGTTTGGAACTGAATTTGCATGTAACTCTTAATGAGTGACTTTCACTTAATTTAAAATCAGGAGCTAACAAATGAAAAAACAAAAAAACTATATAAAAATGACAAGGGACGTTGTCTTTAAAAAATTCTTTGTAGACAAACCTGATATCTTAAAACGTGTTTTAAAAGATTTTCTAAACATTCCTGAAATTAGAAACCAAAAACCCCAACATCCAAGAAGTTAGAAGAAAGTAAAGAAAAACTTTAAGAGAAACAAAGCCTTGAAATGTTAGACAGCAATCTTTCTGTAGAAAATCTAGGAGGAAAAAAGT
>JACOND010000036.1 GCA_014323935.1 Bdellovibrionales bacterium | reverse complement strand
AATTCACTTTGACTAAGTGAGTTATTTTATAAAGGAATAAAGTTTCATTCTTTTCAATAAAAGACCTTGAAAGAGAATTTCTTTTCATAAAATAAGTTTCTTTTTCTACGATTGATATAAAAAATCAAAAAATATTCATTTCTGATTTTAAGAAAAAATTATCTTACAAAGTTAGTTCAATAAAAAGATAAAAAAACAGGGACCCATTAAGAATATAAACACTCTATATATCTTCTTTTATTTTCTATATTTGATTTATACATTATAATAGAAAATAATTTTCCTAAATTTATAGAATCTAGATTTTATATTTTTAGAACAATAAAGATTTCCTAAAAATAAGAGAATATCTCTAAAATTTAGAAGACTAGATTTTTTAAGAATTCTTCTTTAATTTTTCAATTTCTTCTTTAGAAAAACCTGTAATTTTAGAAATAAAAGCAATTTCTACTTTTTCTTTCAGCATATTTAAAACGATTTCTTTATCTCGCTCTTGCCGTCCTTTTTGCATACCTTCTTGTCTTGCATAACTTGCTCTATGCCTTCTTGTCTATCTTGTTCAAATCCTTCTTCCCTCCAACCCTGTTTGTCTAATCTATAATCCATCTTCCTACGATACTCATCATAGGCTAACTCTTGCATTCTCTCATCCTCTGATAACTTTGTAAAATAACTCATCGCTTCCTCCATATCCTTATCTTAAATACTCCCCATCCTCTCCTGTTAACTTCCTTGACATTCTTAAAAAATAACACCACATCTCTTTAAAACTAAATCCTTCCTCTGTTTATCTAATTTAATTAATTCCACGATCACTATCTTTAAATCACTGTTAAATAAGATATAAGGCTCTTTATCTATGGAAAAACAGGATATAAAATCCTTCACTTCCTTTAAAACAGAAAATTCTGTAAACACGAGAGAATAACTTGGAGTTATTTTATCCTAGTTATCTCCTTAATTATTAATGAAAAAACAATTTAAGTATATAAATAGTTTTAGAGAATTTAAAAGAATCTTATATTTTTGACATCACAGATATTCTATCTTCTTTTTACTCTGCTCTAAATGATACATCTCAAAATTTAACATTAGAAATTAAAAACCAGGATGGAGAAAATACAACAGCTTTTCTTACCTTGCAATTTCAAAATGCTACAAAAGAAGATGACTTACAAATTCTAATTCAAACAAAAGAATCTAATCCAAGAGTCCTTAGCTTATCTCAGGAAAATTACAGTCCTCTTTTTGATAATAAAGGAAATTTAAAATCAAATACCTCTTTTACTAAACTAAAACTTTCTGGTAAAAATTTAAATGTTAAAGGGGAACTTACTAATACTGAATCCACTTCAGAAAAAAATTCTGAACTTCAATATTTGCTTTTTGAATTTAACGAAGAACAATCACAAAATTTATCCTTATCTGAAGCAAACGATTCAACAAGAAAAGAGATCACAACCTTTTGACAAGCTTTAGCTGAATTTTTTTTTGGAAATTCTCCTTAGAAAAGAACCTTGTAAGGTAAAGTTTGAAATGAATATTTTTATATCGGTTTAGCCCCTGGAGCATCATTAAAAGCTATATACTCCAATTATTTAAAACTATCTTTAAGGACATCCAACGTCCTTGTTTAATGGAGAAAAATAAAACCGTTTCATTCATTTCGGAAAACAACCCAAATCTAATAGCACAAAACGAGATACTTTTAAAGTCATGTCTTTTGAAAAAAAGTTTTAGAAGAAATCAAGACTCAAACTTATTTAGTTCTTACAAAAAAAATCAGTCAAGACAAAAACGAGAAAACTCTTTCTGATTTAAATCCTGAAAATATAGAATTAAGAATGTTTTATGATATTTTTAAAGAAGAAGTTTTTCAAGAAAGTATAAGAGAGCTTTTAAAAGACACTCTAAATATTCTAGATAAGTTTGAAATCTAAAGGATTAAAAATAGAAGTTCTCAAAATGTTCTTAGAAAATTCTCAAAGCTTAAGTTCTATTTCAAAAGAAAAAATCTCACAAACAGTAAATTCTGTTATTCAAGAACAAAAAATAGAAAAAAAGTCTTAGAAATGACAAGTAAAAAGATTAAAAAAAAAATTAAATATCTAAATTTCTTTGAGAAAGAAACAATGAAAAATTCTTCAACTCAAAGAATATGCAAATTCATAAATATAATTTAAGAACTGCTCAACAAAGATGTTTTTAAGATGAGCTATGCTAATTTCTTCCCAGCTATTACATTATATTCTTCAATTTGGTTATTGACTCGATTTGATCTTGATGATTTTATTAATTTATATTTTGTATTAAATTAGCTATGGATTTCAAATTAGAAGGTGCTTTTGAAAAATTAGTAACCTGGATTTATAAAGATTTGATAAAAAAAGCATTCCCTTAAAAACTTTTTCCTCCCCTAAAATTTAAGAATATCTTTTTAAAGAGAGTGTAAAAAAAAAGAAGGTTTTTTAACTTTACGAATGCTCTTATTTAACAATATTACTAATTTTTTAAATCTTTTTTCAACCATCGAAGCTTTTGATGAATCAAGGTTTTTTTTTCAAAAACGTTTCATGTTTTTAATGGAAAAACTCCTACAGAGTATCCTTCTGATTTTGTTAATTTCTTGGAAAGGTATTATGGAATCTGAATGGAAAGAATAGATGTAAATCCATATTTACTAACAACAGATACAAATTAAAAAACTCTTAAAAGCTTAGTTGTAAAAAATTCCTATTTGATACTTAACCGTGCAGAGCGACCTTTAAGTTTTCTTAAATAAAATAACCTTGCTCTCCTCACTTTAGAACGAGATAGAAGTTCTACTCCTGAGAGATTAGGACTTGCTAAAGGAATGGTTTTTTCCACGCCAACTCCTGAAGAAATTTTCCTCACTGTGACAGAACGATTAAAATCCTTACCTTGTATTTTTAAAACAACTCCTTCAAAAACTTGTACTCTTTGCTTATTTCCTTCCTTTACTTTTAAAGAAATTCTAGTTTTATCGCCAACTTTTAAATCAAATTTTTTCAAAGGATATTTTTTAAGAGTTATCTTTCGAACTTCATCCATAACAGATACGGCTATTATCACAGCTAAATTTTAAGGTCAAGCTTAAAGCTGATTTCACTTCTTTTTTATTAATACCAAATCAGCCTTTTCTTTTTTTAAACCTAAAGCTTTTAACTCGAGAGGAGAGAACTGTTTTAAATAGTTTTTAGCTTTAAAAAGGTCTTTTAAAAATAAAGACTTCTTCTCTAATAAATAAGGTTTTTTTAAATAAGTAAGCCATAAAGAACTGTAATACCTAAACTCTTTTATTTTTTTATGATGTCCACTCAAAAGAATTTTAGGAATGGTATGACCTTCAATAGAATTTGGTTTTGTCCATTGAGGAGATTTTAAAAGCGAATTTTCAAAACTATCTTTTTGATGAGATTTCCTGTTTTTCATAAAATTTTCTAAAAAACGAGAACAACTTTCAATCAAAACCAAGGAGGCTGTTTCTCCTCCATTTAAAACATAATCTCCTATAGAAATTTCTTCATGAACAAAGTCTTGAATCAAACGAAGATCTATTCCTCCATAACGACCACAAATTAAAGTCACTGTTTTATATTGAGTTGAAAAGCCTTTTGCTTTTTTAAAATTCCAAATCTCTCCTTGAGGAGATAAACAAACCACATGACCTAATTTTTTAAGAGACTGAAGAGCTTTTTTAAGTGGCGTATAAGAAATGATCATGCTCTCTCCTCCTCCAATAGGATAATCATCCGCTCTTCCTTTATCAGAAAAAATTTTAACATCTATAAGTTCGATATCAATGATAGATTTTTGAATGGCCTTTGAAATGAGTCCGGTTTGAATAAAAGAACTAAAAAATTCAGGAAAGAGTGTTAGAATTTGAAATTTCACTTTTGAAGTTTCTTTTCATAATCTGACATCAATCAAATAAACCCATTTGTAAATGTAAATGATCATTAGGGAATTTTAAAGGAGAGCGACCTGAGAGTTCAATTAACTCTTTTATATTATTTACAGATAAAGATTGCTTTTTTAAAATTGCTAAAAAAAGCTGACCACAGTAATAAGCATCTGATTCCGCTCTGTGAAAAGAATTTCCTTCAATTTTCAAATAACTACATAAAGTAGAAAGCTTATAATTAGCTAATCTAAAAAAGGTTTTTCTTGCAAGCTGACAGGTATCTAAAACCAAACCTTTAGGAGCTATCACTCTATGTTCTTGAATGACTCTTAAAAGAAATTGAAAATCAAAAGGGGCATTGTGAGCAACAATCAAACTATCTCCACAAAATTCAGAAAAAAGAGGTAAGACTTCTTCTATAGAAGGTTTGTTTTTTAACATCTCATCTGTAATGCCGTTGACTTGGCTGGCCTCTGCAGGAATAGAACCTTCTATAGAAACTAAAGTTTGAAACTGATCTTTCACTTTTCCTTCTTCAAAAAGAATAGCCCCAACTTCAATGATATCATCTTTATAACTTAAAGTTCCTGTTGTTTCTAAATCAAAGCTGACAAAACGCTCCATAAAAATTCTCCTCAAAAGTTTAATTCTTAAAGAACTAACATAAAAAAAAATAAAATTAAAACTATTTTTAATAATAACTTTCTGTATCAAAAAAACTTAGAAAATGACAGCTTGAGACAAGAGAATTTGTTTCAAGAAAAGGAGAAGGATTTATTCAAAAGTTTTCTCAAAAAAAGGAGCGGATGTGAATTTCCAACGTGATCCATTATAAAACATTTCTACTTGATCGGTGGATTCATCAAACCTAATGTAAATAGAGTTTTCCGCTTTAATAATAAACCACTTGGAAGGATTTAAATCTTTAGTAACCGTTGCTTGTTGATCAAGCTTAAGGTAAATTTTAAGAGGACTGAAGGCTCGAATCAAAATTTCATGTTGAAAAGAAGAAAAACGAATCTTATCCAAGACATTTTCGGATTCCCTATTGAGATGAGATTCTATTACCTTGTTTTCTAAACTCATTTTTGAAGAATCTTTACTTTCAGAGGTAAAAAAAGACTCTGGCTTAAAAGAAGTTCCTTCTAAATCAGATCTTGTTTTTGATATGTCTTCTTCTAAAGATTTTTTTAAATGAAATCCATGATTAAAAAACAAAATAGCTAAAACAAATAAAAAAATAAGACCTAAAAAAAAATTCGTACTTTTTTTCTTTTTTTTTAAAGTTTTTTCTTCTTCTAAGGAATCTTCTTTCTTAGATATAGGACTTATTTTTTGTAAATCTACATCTAATAATTTAGCATAAGTTTTGATAAAACTTTTAAAAGACACTTCTGAAATTTGTTTAAATTTACCCTCTTCGATATCTTTTAAAATATAAGGTTGTATTCTTGTCCTTTCAAATATTTGATCATAAGTTAAACCTTTATGTTCTCGTTTTTCTTTTAAAAGCTTTCCAATTTTTAAATAATTCATAGCATTTTTTAAGACATTTGTTTTAGAAATTTTTGAGCTTTTTCAATCATTGCCTCATCTGTATTTGTGTTGGATTTTTTTAAAAATAAATTAAGATAATAACGAGCTTTCTTTTGATTCTTTTTTTTTAGATTCAATTGAGCTAAAGCGAAATACTCTTCATAATCTAAGATGGCACAAGAGTTTTTTTCTAACTTTTTGCAATTTATGACCGCTTTTTTTAAATTCCTTTCCGCTTTGTCAAAAAACTTCAAGTACATTTGAGATTGCCCTAATCTTAAATAATTCCGGCAAGTTTGCCCTGAAGGAAGAGATAAAACATCTTCAAAACCTTTTTGAGCCATAAGATAATTCCCTTTTTCATACTCTAATAAGGCTTTCGTTGCAATGATTTCTAAAGATCTAGGATAAGTTAAATCCTGCTCAGCTTTTTTTAAATAGTTTGAAGCTTTATCAAGTTCGTTTAATTTGAGATAAGTCTTTGCAAGACCGACTAAAGAATCTGTCAATTTTGGTTCTAAATCTAAACTTTTTTTAAATTCGACAAGAGCTTTTTTATATTTGTTTAAAGAGTAATAGTTGACAGCTAAGCTATGTCTTAAAATAAATTTATTTGGATCATATTCGACGGCCTTAATTAAATGAGATAAAGCTCTTTTTTTATCACATTTTTTAAGAAGTCCTATGGCTATTCTATGATGGTTATCTGATTGTTGAATTTTTTTTTGACTCACACAAGATATTAAAAAAAAACTAAAAAAGAAAAAACTTACTTTCATGTTATTCAAAAAGTTCAGACTCCAAAAAAAACAAAGCCAATTCCCTTTCTGCACTTTTTAGAGAATCACTTCCATGAATAGCATTTTCACCTACACTGTCTCCATACTCAAAACGTAGAGTCCCCTTCTGAGCCTTTTTAGGATCTGTATCTCCCATAATTTGTCTTACCTTTAAAACAGCCTTTTCTCCTTTTAAAGCCATAACAACAACCGGGGAAGAAATAATAAATTCTACAAGCTCTTTAAAAAAAGGACGTTCTTTATGTTCCTTATAAAATTCTTCACATTTATCTTTCGTTAAATGAATCATTTTTAAAGCTATTATTTCAAGACCTTCTTCTTGAAAACGACTGATAATAGCTCCTGCTTTCTTTTTTTTTATAACATTAGGTTTTATTAAAACAAAAGTTTTTTCCATACGATAATTCCTATTTTTTAAGCAAGTTCGACTGAGCTTCTAAAATCTTTTTTGCTACTAAACCCAGTTGAGACGGTTTATCCACCAAATGACAACCTGCCCTCTTAAGGGCTTTTAATTTGCTTTTTGCATCTCCCCTCCCCCGACTGATAATAGCTCCTGCATGCCCCATTCTTCGCCCTTTAGGAGCACTTTGACCTGCTACAAAAGCCACAATAGGTTTTTTAAACTCAGCTTGAATATAATCGGCAGCCTCTTCCTCAGCAACTCCTCCTATTTCTCCTATTAAAATAAGAGCCTTTGTCTCTTCATCTTGATTAAAAAGTTTTAAAATATCCACAAAATCAGAACCTTTAATAGGATCTCCTCCGATTCCCACACAAGAACTTTGTCCTAAACCTAAGCAAGAAGATTGCCAAACCGCTTCATAAGTCAGAGTTCCTGAACGAGATAAAATTCCTAAACGTCCTTTTTTATGTATATAGCCTGGCATAATTCCAATTTTACATTCCTCAGGAGTAATAACTCCAGGGCAATTTGGTCCTATAAGACGACTCAAAGTCCCTTTTAAAGCCTGCTTTACCTTAAGCATATCTAAAACAGGAATTCCCTCAGTGATACAAACAATTAACTGTAACTCCGCTTCAATAGCTTCAATAATAGCTTGCCTTGCAAAAGGGGCAGGAACATAAATCACAGTTGCCTGAGCTTTTGTTTCCTCAACAGCTTGTCTTACAGTATTAAAAACCGGTTTTCCTAAGTGAAAAGATCCCCCTTTACCTGGGGTTACACCTCCCAGTAACTCAGTTCCATATTTTAAAGCTTGTTCACTGTGAAAACTGCCATGCTTTCCCGTAAAACCTTGGCAAATGAGTTTTGTATTTTTATCAACTAAAATAGACATCTTTTTAACCTCTTGCTAGTTCCACAGACTTTTGAGCCGCTGTATCTAAACTATCGACTGTTGTAAAATTTAAATTTGATTTTTTTAAAAGCTCTATAGCTTCCTGAGACCTTGTCCCTTCTAATCTAACAATGATAGGAACTTTGATTTTAATCTCTTGACTTGCTTTTATTAAAGCTGTTGCAATCACATCACATTTCATAATACCACCAAAAATATTCACTAAAATACTTTTAACTTTTTTAGATTTTAATATAATTTCAAAAGCTTTTGTTACCTTTAAAACTTCAGCTCCTCCACCCACATCTAAAAAGTTAGCAGGCTCGCCTCCATATAATTTAATAATATCCATGGTTGCCATAGCTAAACCCGCTCCGTTAACCATACAAGCAATTTCACCGTCTAAACTAATAAAAGATAAACCATGTTCCCGGGCGATAAACTCACTTTCATTTTTTTCTTGTTCGTTGTAAATCTTTTGAAGCTCTGCTTGTCTATAGAGAGCATTTTCATCAAAGCTCATTTTAGCATCCAGGGCGATAAACTCATCTTGCTTGGTTTTAACAAGAGGATTGATTTCAATTAAGTTGGCATCTTTTTCTATAAAAAGTTTATAAATCTTTTTAGATAAATTCATAAATTCCTGGACCTCTTCCCTTTTTTTTAAACCTAAAAAAGAAGCGAGTTCCCAAGCCATCCAGTCTTGAAAACCAAGAAAAGAGTGTATGGGTATTTTTAAAATTTTTTCAGGAGTTTTTTCACTGACTTCTTCAATATCCATTCCCCCTTCTGAAGAACTCATCACTACAACCCGCGAAGAGAGAGGATCTAATAAAAAAGCAAGATAATATTCTTTTTTGATATCACAAGCTTTTTCAATTAAAACTTGAGACACGAACTCTCCTTTTTTTGAAGTTTGAGGAGTCACTAAGTAAGAACCTAAGAGATCTTGTGTGGATTTTTTAACTTCCTGAGAAGACTTAACAATTTTAATACCTCCTCCTTTTCCCCGGCCTCCGGCTAAAATTTGAGCTTTAACGGCAAAAACATTTCCTTTTGATTTTTCCGCAAAATCAAAAGCGTCTTCAGCCGTTTGAACGACCTGAGACTCTAAAGTAAAAATAGAATATTTTTTAAAAAGCCTTTTTGCTTGGTATTCTTTTATATCCATTTTTTAAGTTCTCCCTTTCTTATTTTGCATTTGTAGTTTTTAAAAGCTTGTTAAACTAAAATATTTTAAATTTCAAGATTTTTTTAAAAGCTGATTCATTTCTTTTACAAGATCTCTTACTGATTTGACAGATTTTTTGAACTGAGCCTCTTCCTCATTATTTAAAGGAATTTCAATGATTTTTTCCAAACCTTTTCCTCCTAAAAGACAGGGAACTCCCACAAAAACACCTCTCTCTCCATACTCTGATTCAAGTAAAGCGGAACAAGCTAATATTCTTTTTTGATCTTTTAAAATAGCACTTAGCATCTCTACAACACCTAGAGCCGGGGCATAATGAGCCGAACCTGTTTTGAGTAAAGACACAATCTCTTCTCCTCCTTTTTTAGTTCTCTCTACAATGTCTTTTTGCTCAGTTTCACTCATTAAAACAGACAAAGGAACTCCGCCAACAGTCGTATAATTAATTAAAGGAAGCATGCTATCTCCATGTCCTCCTAAGACTAAAGCTGAAATATCCTTAGTAGATACTCTTAATTTTTCAGCAATAAAAGCTTTAAACCTTGACGAATCTAAAACCCCTGCCATTCCTAAAATTCTCTCTCTTGGAATTTTAAGAATTTGATGAGCTAAAGAAACCATAGCATCTAAAGGATTGGATACAATAATAAAGATCGCAGAAGGATTATAGGGCTTGATTCCTTGACAAATATCTTTCATAATTTCTGCATTTTTAAGGAGCAAATCAGAACGACTCATTCCTGGTTTTCTAGTTAAACCCGCTGTGATGACAATCACAGAAGAGTTTTCAGTTAAGCTGTAGTCTGATCCCCCAACAACAGATATATCAGAAGACATATTAGGACTTGCCGAGTATAAATCTAAAGCTTTCCCTTTAGCTAAGCCTTCGTTGACATCTATTAAACATATATCCGCAAGATCTCTAGCTAAAATCCAAGTAGCACAACTAGAACCCACAAAACCACTTCCAATGATACTCACTTTTTTCCTTTGGTTTAACATGTTTCTCCTTTTTTTAAGTTTTTTATTTTTCTATTTTTTTAAAATAGAGCCTACCTTATAAACAAATTTTATTTTTTACAACTTTTATTTTTTAATAATTAAAAGAAGCAACTAAAAAAATAAGATTGACAAAAAAATGATATTTAAAGAAAATTATTTTTTAGAAAAGTTAAATATGAAAAAGCTTTCAAAAAGATTTATAGAATTTTTTTTTGGAAAAAAATATCCTATTTTTAATAAAGAGGGAGAAATTGAACATTCAAGAGAGTTATCCTTTCAACAGTGGGAAGATAGGTTTAAAAAAGACCCCAATTATGATTGGAACAATCATGCGGGTTTATATTTTACAGATTCTAAAAAAAGTAAAAAAAACACCTGCTAAACAAAGTTAATAGTGCTTTTATGAAAAAAATGGAAGTCTCTTCTGATCTTTAAAAAGTGATTGGAGTTTTTTCAGTTTCTAGACCTTTCAGTTTCTAGACCTGAAGCTACTAAAAAAGTTTGGGAATACATTCGTAAACACAAACTTCAAGATAGTAAAGACCGTCGAATGATCAAGGTCGGAGGAACAGACTCAGGGAAAATTTTTCCTGGAAAGAAAATCATTAAAATGTTTGATATAGCTAAAGGCTTAAAGAAAAATTTAAAAGATTAAGAGTATAGAGACTGTATTTAATTATACAGTCTCTTTATTTATTAGGTTTGACCTTGTAGCAAACTGTATAGAGACTGTATTTAATTATACAGTCTCTTTATACTTAAATCTAAAAAAACTTTTTTCAATCCCTTCCCTTAAATTTCTAAGGAATTTGACTTAGGAATCCACTAAAGTCAGTATTTCATAGTTTTCTGAGGAACTTTCATCTTTAAATTAAAATCGTATGTTCAAATTGAGCAGATAAAGATTGGTCTCTCGTATGGTATTATTTTACAAAAGAACCTGGAATATCAAATTCTTTAATCTCAGAAGATTTTTCATTGATCCTCTACTGTAAGACAGCTTCATGGCTTTAAAGTTCACCTCGTCCTTTTTTACCAAAAGAATCTTCCTGAAATTCCTTTATGCATAGCTTGGAAAGCACAGTTCTTTTATCATGATTGCAGAAAAAAACATCTTAGTTACTGGATACGAAGATGTAGGAAAAGGTTCTGCTCAGAGCATGAGAGCTTTCGGGGCTAGAGTCTTTATAACAGAAATAGATCCTATCTGTGCTTTACAAGCTCGCATGGAGGGCTATGATGTTGTTTTAATAGACGAAGTTATAGAAAAAATAGATATTTTTGTAACTGCTACAGGCTGTAAAGATGTGATTACACAAAAACAATTTGAAAACATGAAACAGGGAGCTATTGTTTGTAACATTGGTCATTTTGATGTGGAAGTCGATATGAAATGGCTCAACAAAAACACCAAAGTTCGTCCGATCAAGGACCATGTAAAACTTCATTGTTTTCCCAGTGGAAAAGAGATTCTTGTTCTAGCAGAAGGACGACTCGTAAATCTTGCCTGTGCAACAGGACATTCTTCTTTTGTCATGAGTCAATCTTTTACCAATCAGGTTTTAGCTCAAATAGAGCTTTGGAACAATCCAAAAAAATACAAACCAGGAATTTATAGAATTCCTAAAATTTTAGATGAAAAAGTCGCTCACTTACATCTCAAAAAAATAGGTGTTAAACTCAGTTCCTTAAGTCAAGAACAAGCCGACTATCTCAACCTTCCTAAAACTGGACCTTTTAAACCTGAATACTATCGGTATTAATATAAAAAACTTAGTAAAATAAAAGAAATAAGCTTTTTTTTCAACACAGTTTTTTAAGACTTTCTC
>JACOND010000035.1 GCA_014323935.1 Bdellovibrionales bacterium | reverse complement strand
AAGGTTTATTTGTAATAAAAGCGACGGGGAGTAGTGCGAGTATAATTAACAGTAAGGATTTTAAACCAAAGGTTTTTTCTTAATTTTTTGAGAATATACTTTTGATTAATGTACTTTATATTTATTTAAAAATTCTTTATTTATTTTCTTAATTACATTGAGATAAATTTGAAAAAAAAGAAAAGCCTCATAGAGATGTTTTGTCGAAGGACTAGAAAAAATAGATACTTTGCAACAAAACCATGAAAGTGGTACAATAGTTCAGTGAAAAATAACTTAATGATTTAGTTTGCTCTGACTTTTCAAAAAATCTAAAAAAGGGAGTCATTAAAAGAAGATTATGGCAACAGCGGAACAAATTAAATCTCTTATAAAATCTCATCTTCAAGATGATAGCGAGCGATTTGTAACAACTGCTTTACAACTTGCCGCTTATGAGGCTCATAAAGGTCACACAACTTTGGCTCGTGATATTCGTTACTTGATTGACAAACAAAAAAGCAAGCAATTAAAATTAGTTTCTTTTCATAAAGATCTGAGTGATTTTATACACTCATCAAAATCGCAACATCGTTTATCTGATATTATTTTAAAACCCGAACTTAAAGGCAGAGTAAATAAAATTCTTAAAGAATATTATCAACGACAAAAACTATTAAGATATGGTTTAAGTAATAGGAGAAAAATTTTATTAGCTGGACCTCCAGGAACAGGTAAAACTATGACTGCTTCTGTCATTGCTGGAGAATTAAAGCTCCCTTTTTTTACAATACAAATGGATAAGATTGTTACTAAATTTATGGGAGAAACCAGTGCTAAACTGAGACAGGTATTTGATACCATTCAAAATTCAGAAGGAGTTTTTTTATTTGATGAATTTGATGCTATAGGCTCTGATAGAGGACGCTCAGATGATGTAGGAGAAATAAGAAGGGTTCTAAATGCCTTTTTACAATTTATTGAAAAAGATCAATCTAAGAGCATTATTGTTTCTGCTACAAATAACATGAAGATTCTGGATAAAGCCTTGTTTCGCAGGTTTGATGATATTTTGTATTATGAGCTTCCTTCTAAAAAAGAAACATTGAGATTGATTGAAAACCGACTGGCTAGTTTCCTTGTGAATCTTGATGTACAAACACTTATTGATAGTACAGAAGGTTTAAGTCATGCGGAAATCACTCAAGCTTGTTATGATTCTATAAAAGAAGCTATTTTAGAAGATAAAACTATGGTATCAAAAGAACTTATGATAAATAATTTAAAAAATAGAAAATCAGTTTATAATCATAAGTAAAAACTAAACATGGCAGATCAGCGGTTTAAACATCTTTTTATTAGAGACCCTTCTCATGTAATGGGTTATATTTCTCCGCGATCAGGGGGAGGGAGCATTAAACTCCCTCCAAGAAATCGGGAGATACATGGTTCTTTTTTAAAGAACTATGGAAGCAGTCTAAAAAAGAACAACAAGAGCGTCAAGCTGTAGCTTTACCAGTAAGAACAGGTCATTATATTGAATTTAGAAGTCAAGCTGGTTTTGATCTTTCCACAAAAAGTCTTGAAAATATAAGAAGCAATCTTCGTTTATTAAATATTCGTGAACAAGAAATAGAAAACCAATCTCAAACAAGGCAACAAAATAACAAAAAAATCACTATTGCAACTGTATATATTCCAAATGATAAAATGTCCTTTTTTATAAATAAAATAGAACAGTATTTAATCGAAAATGTAAAACCGAAAAAAAAAGAGTTTGAATCTCAAGGAAAACCAAAACATAAAAACTTAATAGAATCTATTGAAAGTATTCAATTGGCTGTCTTAGAATCTTTTTGGCAAGATGATAAAAAGTTAATTCCAAAAAATAATGAGTCTGTAAGTTGTGAGGTTTGGTTAAGGGTAGATGCAAGATTCTCTAAAAACAACGTTGTTAATGAGAATGAGTTTTTTAATATCTGTGATAATCTAAATGAAAGAAAAAAACGCTTTGAATATATAGAAAAGAAAAAGATAAAAGATCAAATTGAATATATAGCCGATCAAAAAATCTACTTTCCAGAAAGGACTGTAGTCTTGGTTAAGGCAAAAAAGAATCAACTTATGGAGTTGATTAAAAGCAGTGATCAAATAGCAGAGTTTCGTAAAGCTAAAGAAACAGCTAGATTTTGGTTGGAACAGGAGAATAAAGAACAAGAAGAATGGGTTGAGGATTTAGAAAGAAGGTTGAAAGTAGATAAAGAGTCCAAGAAGGTTTCTGTTTGTCTTTTAGATACAGGGGTTAATAATGGACACCCTTTTATAAAGCCTGTTTTATCGGATGAGGATTGTCATACTATAAAATTAGAGTGGGAAACAGATGATAAAGAAGGGCATGGAACACTTATGTCTGGTTTGATTATTTATGGTGATTTACAAAAGTGCCTTGAAAGTAGAAAACCAATCAATATTCGTCATAAGTTGGAATCAGTTAAACTAATACCCTCAGGGCAGAGCAATCCAAAAAAACTTTATGGGGATTTAACAAAACAAGGGATAAACCGAGTAGAAATTGAAAAGCCAAAAAGAAAACGCACAATTTGTATGGCTGTTACAAGCCTAGATGATAGAGATAAAGGTCGTCCTTCTTCATGGTCAGGAGCTATAGATCAAATAACATCTGGAGCAGAAGAAAATGATAGAAAAAGACTGTTGATTGTATCTGCTGGAAATGTGGAAGGGCAAAAAGAATGGAATAATTACCCTAATAGTAATCTTACAAACACTGTCCATGATCCAGCTCAGTCATGGAATGCCCTAACTGTAGGTGCTTATACAGAAAAGGCAATTATAAAAGATCCAAAATTCAAAGGGTATAAACCTATTGCTAAGAGAGGAGAGCTTTCTCCGTTTAGTTCAACCTCTTGTTCTTGTGAAGAAAAATGGCCTATCAAACCTGATATTGTTTTAGAAGGAGGAAATATTGCTAAAGATGAGATAAATTTTTCTAGTGTATCAGAAGATTTATCTTTACTTTCTTTACATCATAAACCTCAAGAGAAATATTTTCAGATGTTTAATGCCACAAGTGCTACAACAGCTCAGGCTTCATGGATGGCTTCTCAAATTCAAATACATTATCCTGAAATATGGCCTGAGACAATAAGGGCTTTAATGGTTCATTCTTCTGATTGGAAAGAGAACATGAAAAAACAATTCTGGAACAACAAAAAGAGTGAAAAAAGGAATTATAAAAATATTTTAAGAATTTTTGGTTATGGGGTTCCCAATTTAAATAAAGCAATCTCTTCTTATAAAAATAGTTTAACTCTTGTTTCTGAACAAACACTTCAACCATTTAAAAAAGATAGCAATAAAAATCTTCCTACGACAAAAGATATGCATTTTTATAAAATGCCTTGGCCAAAAAAAGTCCTAAAGTCTTTACCAGATCAAACTTGTGTTAGATTCAAGTTCACACTTTCTTATTTTGTTGAGCCAGGTCCTGGGGAAATTGGTTGGAAAGACAAATACCGTTATCCTTCTTTTGGGTTAAGATTTGCTCTTATAAAACCACAGGAAAATGAAGAACAATTCAAATCTAGAATCAATAAAGTTGAACAAGATAAAGAGCAAAACCGGGAGCTTGGAAATTTTAGGAAGGGGGCAGATGATCGTTGGATGTTTGGTAAACAAAATACATACCTAGGGTCTATACACAGTGACATTTGGGAAGGTTCTGCACAAGAAATAGCTTCTTGTAATTTAATGGCAGTTTGTCCAACTACTGGTTGGTGGAAAGAGCGTTTTCATCTTAAACAATACAATAAGAAAGCAAGATATTCTTTAATTGTTTCTTTATCTACTCCAGAAACCAACATAGATCTTTATACATCAGTGGCTACACAAATAGATATTCCTATCAAATAAGTCTAATAGAATATGAAATTTAAAGATTGTGTAAATGAATTTTGTAAAAAAGTTAAAACACAATTAACAAAACATTTTTAATAAGCATGAAATTAACTTTCTTTGTAATTTAGTTTTTTGGTCAATATAAATAAATCTTAGTGCAGTGAATTGTTGATAGGATTAATTAACTAAAAAAACCCTAAAGCTAAAAACAAGGATAGAAAAAATTTATTCCTGACTTTGGTTAATAGCAATCTCCGTCTTTTTAGTTTTCTTATTGTAACAGTTTTTTTTCTATTTATTGACAGGACATTTTTTTAGATTAAAATTAACCATTATAAATAGAAGAAAAGTGGAGCGTATGGATACCTATTCCTATTGAGAAGATGAATTAAATTTTTTTGATGATGTTTTGTATTATGATCTTTCTTTTCAATAAGCTGAGTTCTAAAAAAAAGAAATAAAACTATTGAAAAGATAAATTTCACCAAAATAATAATTTTTTTCATAGAAAATAAATTATTGATAACGGACATGAGTTTTTGAAAGATATTATATATTTTATAAGAGAGAAAAAGTGAATATAACAAAAAAAAAATTTGCCATTGATCAAGAAGATAATTTTTTGAAAGATATTCAAAAGTTTTTAAAAAAAACTCCTGTTGTAATTATTTGGGGTTCAGGGGCAACGATTCCTTATGGCTTACCAAGTATGAGTGATCTAAAACAATGTTTAAAATCAGAATTAGGGGAACTAAAAGAAGAGACGAACCTTGAAACAGAGCTTGGGAAAATTCATGAGCAAAGTAAAATTGATAAGCTTAAAGAGCTTATCAGAAAGGAAATATTAAAAAAAGATTTGAAATGTCTAAATAAATCTATAGAAGATGACAATTATTTGAAAGAAATAGAAATTATGATAAAGATATTTTATAAGGCACATCCTCAAAAAATAGACATCATAACAACAAATTACGATCAGGTTTTAGAATATGCCTTATCAAAATTAAATTATAATTTTACTGATGGGTTTAAAGGACGAGCCTTGACAAAATTTAATCCAAAACTTTTTGGAAAAAAAGAAATTATCAATCTTATAAAAGTTCATGGTTCTTTAAATTGGTTTTTTGATAAAAACAAAGAAGTATTTTGTTTACCTCCCGAAAATAAAATTAACAATTTAAAATGTGCTATGGTTTTACCGGCTGAGAAAAATAAATATCATGAAACTTTTCAAGAGCCATATAGAACTTTAATTAATCAATCAGATCGTGTGATTGAGAAGGCTAAAAGTTTTTTAGTTATTGGTTTTGGTTTCAATGATGAACATTTAACTCCTAAAATTGATAATAAGATTAAAAAAGATACTCCTATAGTAATTATTACAAAAAAAGCTACTGATTCTTGCAAAGAAAAACTAAAAAACGCAAATAAGTATTGTTTATTAGAAGAAAATAAGGAAAATAGGACTAAAGTTACAATCAAAACTAAAAAGAATACTGAAGAAAAAGTTTTTCATCTTCAAAAGCAATATTGGCAAATTAAGTATTTTATGGAGGTTTTATGAGTTCGGAAGAAGAAAATCTATTAGGAACAGTAGAAAGTGTTGATACTGGTAATGTGGTTATAAAAGTTAATAATAAAGAAAAGCTTAACAGCATCCAAGTTAATAATTTAATAAAAATTCGATCCACTAAAGTTGGAGAATCCATTATCGGTTTAGTTGTAAAAATTATGCGTAAATCTTCTGATAAAATAGATCCTGATACTCCCGAAGAATTCATTGTTGAAAATGTAATAAAAACTCGTTTAGTTGGTACACTTTTAGATAAATATGGTAAAAAATCTAATGTATTTAAAAGAACATTGGAAACAGTGCCAAGTATCGATGCTGATTGTTTTTTAATTGAAGGTGAAGAGTTATCAAAGTTTATGAAATCTTTATCTTTGAGTGATGAAGAAAAAGATAAATCATTAAGTATAGGAAAATATATTATTTCAGAAGATGCTGAAACTTATTTGGACGGTAACAAGTTTTTTCAAAGACATGCCATCATTGTTGGAAGCACAGGATCCGGCAAATCATGGACTGTTGCTAAGGTTCTAGAACAATCTTCTAAACTACAATCTGTAAATGGTATTGTTTTTGATATTCATGGAGAATATAATCCTTTAGAAAAATTAGAAAATACGACTTTATTAAAAGTAGCGGGTCCTATGGATAAAGAAGATGAAGAGGTGGTTGTATATTTACCTTATTGGCTTTTGTCTTATGAGGAAGTAATGGCTATGATGTTGGACAGAAGCGATCAAAACGCTCCTAATCAAGCAAGAGCTTTGTTTGATCTGATTATAAAACACAAACAGAATAAGTTAAAAGAAAATAACAAGTCAGATTTTCTTAATAATTTTACAATTGATAGTCCTGTTCCTTATTCTATAGATGAAGTTTTACAGGAACTCGAAAGTCAAGATAAGGAAATGGTTGAAGGTTCTAAAGGAAAAGAAAAACAAGGACCTTTACATGGAAAATTAACTCGTTTTATACAAAGACTTAAGAGCAAGCAGACGGATAAAAGACTCAATTTTTTATTTAATGATAATAAAAAATTACAAAAACATGAGTGGCTTGAATCTTTAATTGAAAAATTAATGAATTTTAATAATAAAAAGGCATTAAGATTATCGATTTTTCAGAAGTTCCTTCAGATATATTACCTCTAATAACAGGTTTAGTAACAAGGTTAATTTTTTCAGTTCAACAATGGACTGATTCTGATAAAAGACATCCTATTGCCTTATTCTGTGATGAAGCTCATTTATATATTCCACTTAAGACAGAAGCTTCTAGTATAGAAGACAGAGGTCTTTATAATTTTCAAAGAGTTGCCAAAGAAGGCAGAAAATACGGAGTATCTTTAGTTGTAATCAGTCAAAGACCAGCAGATGTCAGCAAAACTGTTTTAAGCCAATGTGGAAATTTTATTTCAATGCGATTATCTAATCCTGATGATCAAAATGTTATAAAACGTTTATTTCCTGACAGTCTAGGAGATTTTTCTGAGTCCTTACCAATTTTAGATATTGGGGAAGCTTTAATTGTTGGTGACGCTTCCTTGTTACCAAGCAGAGTAAAGATTGATGAACCAAAAATTAAACCTAAGAGTGCTACAGTTGATTTTTGGGATGAATGGAAAAAAGATAAAACAGAAAAAGGAATAAAAGAGGCTCTTGAAAATTTAAGAAAACAAAGTAAATCTAATTAATTCATATCACCAGAAAAAAATGATTTGTGTTTAACATGATCTTGAAGGCTTACTTCTGTAAAACCTTATTTTAGTGGAAATAAATCATGATTGCACAATACCTATTCATCTCTCCTTAAAAATATGAAGGAGATATAAAGCCAGCTTTAGTTTTAGATTTTGCAAGTTTTTTACCAGAAGATAATGCCGATGAGATGAAACTCTCTTCAGAAGAGGTTTTGTCTAAGCTGAACATAAAAAACAAAAATGTATCGGGAATTCTTTTTGGTGATTTTTCATTTAGACTTGTTCATTATAAAGCAAATTTTGAAGTTCTAGATCAAAAAGAGATAAAGGGTTTATATCATTTATTACAAGAAAGCTTTATACATCATATTCAATCATGGACAAGAAAGGAGCCTATTGCTTTAAAGTCCGGTTCACTCTCTGTTAAGGAAGAAAAACGCTATTCAGATGATGCTTTAAGAGAAGTGCTTGTGAATGCTGTTGCTCACTCCTCATTTGAAAAACATGGAGGTGGTATTAAAGTAGAACTCTACCCAGATAGAATTGAAATTTCAAATCATTGTCTCCAAGAGGAGGAGGCTTTTATAAATAAAAGATTTCCTAAAGATAGCTTTTCTCCAAATATTTTTTTAGTGAAAGTATTAAGAATGGCAAATTTTTCAGAAGAGTTAGGAACAGGAAAAAATAAGATTTTTAAATATGTTATCGAAGACGGTAAAAGAGAACCTTTGTTTGAATATAGAAAAACTTCAAATAACTACGGAATCTGGTCAGTGACATTGTATAATGAAAAACTTAATGAAAATCTTTTAAATTTGTTTAAAAGCTTGAAAGCTCAATATGGAGATAGAAGAGATAAAAATAACAAAAAGAAAAAAGTAAAGGTTTATTTAACAAAAAAAAGGCACACCTGTAGGTGATATTTGGTATTTTAATAGAACACAAGAGAAGGAAAGATTAGGTTACCCCACACAAAAACCAGAAGCTCTTTTAGAACGTATTATCAAAGCTTCTTCTAATGAAGGTGATCTCATTGCCGATTTTTTTCTGTGGTTCAGGAACAACTTGTGCTGTAGCTGAAAAATTGGGAAGAAAATGGATTGGCTCTGATCTTGGCAAATTTGCTATTCATACTACAAGAAAAAGAATGATCGGAGTTCAAAGAGAAATAAAACAATCTGGCAAAGATTACCGTGCCTTTGAAATTCTTAATCTTGGAAAATATGAACGTCAGCACTATATAGGCGTTAACATGAATTTAAGAGAAAAAGACAGGTTAAGGCAACTTCAACAAAAAGAAAAAATTATATCAAAATGATTTTACAGGCTTATTCTGCACAGCCTGTCAGTCAAAGTTCTGCTTTTCATGGGAAAAAATCCAATCGCATGGTAGCTATAGGTCCTATTGGTCTTCCTTTAAGCCGGCTTTTTGCTGAAAAAGTGATTGAAGAGTGTAAAATACAAAAAATCAGTAAAGTGGACATTTTAGCTTTTGATTTTGAAATGGGTCTTTTCCCCAATATTTGGGATGAAGCTAAAAAAGAAGGAATAGATCTAGCTCTTAAACATATTCCTAAAGAAATTTTTGATAAAAGAGCTGTAGAAAAAAATGAGGTGGTTTTTCATGATGTGTCTTATATTGATTTCAAGATTCATTTCGAAAAAAGAAGATTGTCTGTTGAACTTTCTGATTTTTCAACTTATTATTCTCAAGGAGAATCAGAAGATCAAATTAAGAAAATTCTTAAAAATGGGAGAGAAAAAATCATTGTTCAGGCTGGAAAAATTATAAAAATTGCAAAAGATAAAGAGGGAAATATAGCAAGAAAAGTTTTGACTCAAAAATGGACAGACTGGATTGATTATTGGAGTGTGGATTTTGATTTTGAAAATAAAAAAGAAATCATCAGAGTTAAAGATGAAAAAAGTAATAAAATTAAAGAGAAATGGACAGGGGATTATATTTTTGAAAATGAATGACAGTCTTTTAGAACTAGAAAAAATCGTAATTTGGAGTTAAAAACTCCTTTTGTCTCTTATGAAAAACCTAAATTGAAAATAGCAGTTAAGGTGATTGATATTTTTGAAAATGATACTATGAAAATCAAAGAATTTAAAGTAAAATAAAAATCTTGAAAGTATAATAAACATTCAAAGTAAACAAAGAGGTTAAAATGAAAACACAATCTGCTCTTATTACTGCTGATGTTATTAAATGGGCTAGAAAAAAAGCTCATTATGATCTTAAAACGGCCGCTAAAAAAATTGGAGTAACTCCTAAAAAATTAGAAGAATGGGAAAATGGAAAAAATTTTCCTACAATGACACAAGCTCGAAAGATGTCTCAAGTTTATAGAAGACCCTTAGCAAGCTTTTATCTTCCTCATCCGCCAAAGGGTTTTCCTCTACTTAAAGATTTTCGAACCGTAGAGGGAAAAGCTCCCAAATACAGTACTGCTTTGATCTTTCTGATGAGGCAAATTCAAGAAAGACAAATATGGCTTAAAGACTACTTAAAAGAGCAGGAGGGACAAAAGCCATTAAAATTTATTGGCTCTGCTCAAAGGAATTCTTCACCAAAAACATTATCAAAAAATATAATTAAAACCCTTTGGGGGAGTGAAAAAGAATACTCTCAAAAAGTTCCTAAAAAAATTGAGACTCTCTTAAAAAACTGCATTAATCAGTGTGAAGAAAAAGGAATTTTTATTTCCCGAACAAGCCATTTAAACCCCCATAATGTTATCTCAGTCAAAGAGGCAAGAGGATTTGTGATTTCTGATGAGTATGCTCCCTTTATATTTATAAACTCATCAGATTCCAAACCTGCTCAACTTTTTACGCTCTTTCATGAGTTAGCTCACTTATGGCTTGATGTTTCTGGCGTACCAGATCATTTTTCTATTGGTTGGAAGAGCAATAGATCTTCTACAGAATTTTTATGTAATCAAACCGCTGCGGAGATTCTTATGCCTGAAGAAAGTATTAAGAATTTTTCTAAAATGGAAGAGCTTGAAGAAGTAAAGAATTTTGTTGAAGAGAAACACAAAAAATTTCCTGTCAGCCATTTGGCTTTTTTAGTTCGGTTAAAATCTTTTTCTCTATTAAGTGATACAGTTTTTAAACAGTTGAGAAATGAATATATCAAAAACTCTGAAGAATATAAAAAGAAACAAAAAAGAAAAATGAAAGAAGCAAAAGGCGGTCCTAACGCTAATAAACTAAAGATTTATTCTAATGGGGAAAGTTTTACAAAAATTGTAGCTTTTTCCTATAAGGAAGGTCTTATTTCTGGAAGAGAAGCTTCTACTCTTTTAGATATGAAATTAAACCGAATGGAAAAAATAATTCCTATGTTAGGATAAAGAGTTAAAATGAAAAAATACTGCTTAGATACAAATATTTTTATAGAAGCTTGGAATAAATTTATTCTCTTAAATTTACAAAAGGATATTGGGATATCTTAGAAAATTTAGCAAAAGAAGAAATTATCTTTTCTCCTTTTGAAGTAAAAAGAGAGATAGAAAAAATTGATGACGATTTAAATAAGTGGCTTAAAGATAAAAAATTCTTTTTTAAGGAGCCAAATCAAGATGTTCAAAAAAAATTGAAAAAAATTTTAGAAAAATATCCTCGCTTAATTTCTGAGGAAAAAAATCGCTCTATTGCAGATCCTTGGGTGATAGCTCATGCTCAATCAGAAAATGCCACAGTTGTAACTTTAGAACAGAAAGCTGTAAAAGCTGATAAGATTAAAATCCCTAATATCTGTAAAGAAGAAGATATGGAATGTATTGATATTTATGATTTTATTAAAGACTTAAATATAAAATTTACAGCAAAGAGAAATTAATGGCTTTGTCTCAAAAATTCCCCTCTCCTTATGTTATTTTAAAACCTGATATGAGTTGGATTCCCTCATTTTTTTAGCTTTATTAGTTTTTTTAAATTTTTTTCACTTTTCATATTTTTTGTTGAAATTTATGATTTCTTATATTTTTTTTCTGAATTATTATAACATTTTCATGTTTTTGTTGTAAAGAGTCTATTTTTTCTAGTCCTTCAACAAAACATCTCTATGAAACTTTTCTTTATATTTCACATTTATCTCAAGTGATTAAGAAAATAAAAATTTTTTAACCTAAATATAAAGATAATTAAGAAGAGTTACTAGTAAATGTATATTCTCAAAAAATTAAGAAAAAACCTTTGGTTTAAAATCCTTACTGTTAATTATACTCGCACTACTCCCCGTCGCTTTTATTACAAATAAACCTT
>JACOND010000034.1 GCA_014323935.1 Bdellovibrionales bacterium | reverse complement strand
GGGTTTTTCTAAAGAAGAAATTGAAAAATTAAAGAAGCATTCTTAAAAAAAGTCTAACAAGTCTTTTACTTTGTTGGGTTAAATTAATTGACATTCTACGGGAAAACTGATGATTGACGTGGTGGTATATTTAAACTCCTTAGGTTCAAAAGTATAATAATTTATTTTTACAAGAAGTCACAAGATTTTTAATTCAGATAATAATTTCAGCTTTTTAATTCTATTTAAAATAGTGATCATTTTTTACGTTTTTATGATAAAAGGATTTAATTGATTTTAAAGAGAAGTGGTGTTATTTTTTAAGGAAGTCAGGGGAGTTAACAGGAGAGGGAGTATTTTGCAAAGTTTATCAGAGGATGAGAGCTTACAAGAGTTAGCCTATGATGAGACCGCAGGAAGATGGATTATAGATTAGATAAAATGGATTTTAATCCTGTTTCAACTAAAAATGGGACATTCTATTAAAAATAGAAGCTGAGGTTATTTTTTTTCTAATCTTTTTCGACTTGTATCTAATAAGAAAGTATTTCCTGAATAAAAGTAACTTTCATCAAATAATTTTACGCCTTTATTTATACTTAGTCAAAGTTATATATTACACTAGAAATAATTTATTTTCATAATACAATGCCTTTTTTTCTAATAATTTAATCGGTTAAAAAGGTTTAATGAAATTCTATCAAATCTGTCAAGTCTTATAAATTCTATTAATATTTCCATTCTAAAGTTTTTATGATGTAAAACTTCATAAGTTCCTTTTTCATTTTGAGTTAAACATTCGTTGTTATCTGTCAAAGTTTTACCTTGTGTTTCACATAATTCTTGGGGTGTTTTTTCCCGGAATTACCTTTACTATCTCTTATCTGAGAGTTCGAGCAAGAAGAATTCCTAATGGCTTTAAGATTATATCTATTTACTAAGATTGTATCTGCACTAGCCGAGTCTTCTGCATAAGCAGAGGGAAAAATTAAGTCTGAAATAGAATAAAACCCCTAAAAATAAATCAATTATAAATTAATTTTAAAAATTTAAAATGCTTTTTACTCTTTTTTAATTATCAAGTAGTCTAAGTTTTAATTCATGTAAAAAAACAAATTCTTAAAGGAGATATAAAATGAAAAAGCAAAAAAACTATGTGAAGATGACAAGGGAAGTTGTCTTTAAAAAATTCTTTGTAGATAAACCAGATATTTTAAAACGTGTTTTAAAACATTTTCTAAACATTCCTGAAATTAGATATAATGTGTTAGAAGAAAAAAAATCTAAAAAAAAGCCTCAAGATAAATAAACTGAAGGGATAAAACCATCTGATAAAAAAATCTTGAATTTTTAGACAGCAATCTTCCCATAGAAAATCTATGATTCCAAAAACAAACATAATTAAAACTATTATTTTTTTCACTTTTCTTCATTTTATAATATAGAAATATAATCCATGTCTGATATACATTATATTCCATTGCACTCATAAAACCTCTTAGAATGGAATTGTAATGGATATAACACAAGTGATAATTAGATATCTAAACCTAGCCAAGGTTTCAGCATTTCTCTCAGCTTGTCTTTTAGGATAATATTAATCTCTAGCTAAAAGACCTTTTTCATACTGTCTTTTAGCTCACTCTACCTCATTAAAGAGTTTTCTTTTTTCTTCTATTAAGAATAATCCTTATAAAAGTGCCACATGCCCATGGAGTGCTTACAATTCCTGCATATTCAAGTTGTTCTTCTTCAGGTGATATAATCACACATACTATATCTATAAGTACTTAATGATAATTTCCTTTTAAATTAACCCTTTTATTTTTAGTACATCAATTTTGCAAATGGGTTACTATCTATCATTCCTTTTTCTTCTGGATCTCCTCTAATACCTAATCCCATAATCAGATCAAGCCAATCAGGAGTCACTCTAAAACGAGAATCATAACGAGCTTCTTCTAATTTAGTAGCAGTACTGTATAGTATGTTAAGACGTCCAAAAAAGCTAAAAAAAAGGTTTGTCTCTAAATTCGCCCCTGTTAAATCTGCACTCCTAAAATCAGCCAAAAAGATGTCAGCACCTTTAAACCTAGCTTTTCTCAAATTAGATTCTTTAAAATCAGCTCCCCTCAAATTTGCATAGTTAAAAATAAAATCACTCAAATCTTGATTTGAAAAATCAACATATTCCAAATTACAAGCAGTTAAATCAGGAGTATATGTTAAATAATTTTTAACATCACAATCTTCACCTCTTATTTCTCTCATTTTAGCAAGTCTATCTTGATGGATATCTACCATTCCTCTTTCTTCTGGAGAAGATATACCCAATCTCCACCCGGCAAGATGGATTCTCAACATAGAATCATAAGTAGCATTTTCTAATAAGGCATCTCTAAAACCACTCTCCTCAAGGTTCGTCTCTAAATTCGCCCCTGTTAAGTCAGCTCTTGTAAACACAGCACCGTCTATATTAGCCATCTTAAAATTAGCTCCCCTTAAATTTGCTTCATTAAAAATAAAACCTCTCAAATTAGATTCTTTAAAATCAGCTCCTGCTAATTGACATCCTTTTCCTATACATTCTTTACCACTACAACCTGTCTCTCTAACGATTTTATCTACTTTCCTAAAATCATCCACGAAGTCTTTATAATTTGTGATATTACATTTCGACTTATATTGAGTTGATGAAAGCTGAAGCTCAGAAGTTTTTTCTCCCTCTAAGGATGAAATCTCAGGCTCAGAAGACTCTTCTCCTACTGATGATAAATTAACTTGATATACTTCCGGTTCAATGAGAAAATCCACTTCAGCAGAGATTTGCTGACAAGAAAGCAAAAAAAACTAAATTTAAAAACATTACCTTCAAAAATACTCTCATTTTTCTTTCCTTTATACTTCTTTTACTTTCTTTTTTAATGTAAATTTTTCCTAAAAATTCTATTTTTTAAACTTTATTGGAATTTATATATTTTACGCCACACAAAGCTTATATTAGCCTTTAAATAAAGGGTTTTAGAATAGCTGGAAAAATAGATTTGAGAGTGAAACTCTCTTCAGGAAAGGATATCAATATCGAAACCTGCCTTAAGCCAAGGCTTTCTAAGAGAGTTCTGTTGTACTGGAGTAAACTTCATGCACAAAGTTTAAGATAACTATTTATTTAAGTTTTTATCGGTTTTCATAAAGTCAAAACTTTATAAGTTCATTTTTTATTTTGTTATCACTTATTTGCTTACTACGTTAAACGTAGAATTTCTTTTACAATAAAAATGAACTTGACTTCAAAAGAGTAGGAACGACTCAATAAAGAATTTGCTTTTTTTTTTAATTCCTTGTAAGAGACAAGCTAAAAAAAGAAATTTATGAGTTTAAAATGTGGTATCGTTGGTTTACCAAATGTAGGAAAAAGCACCCTTTTTAATGCTTTAACAAATTCCTTTCAAGCTGAAACAGGAAACTATCCTTTTTGTACGATTCAATCCAATAAAGCTCAAGTTTTTGTTCCCGATGAAAGATTAAAAAATATAGCTCATTTGATGTCCTCTAAAAAGCTCATCCCCACTTCCTTTGAATTTGTAGATATTGCAGGTTTAGTCAAAGGAGCGAGTCAAGGAGAAGGTTTAGGAAATCAATTTCTATCTCATATTCGCTCTATGGATTCTTTGATTCATTTGGTTCGAGCTTTTAAAGACCATAAAATCACCCATGTTTATGGAGAACCTGATATCCTCAGAGACATAGAAATTATCAACACAGAGCTTTTACTCTCTGATTTGGAAATTGCGGAAAAAAAACTACAAAAAATAAAGAAAAACCGAAGTAAAGAGAGTTCGAAAGGAGAGCTTTTATTATTAGAAAAAGTTTTAGATATCTTATCAGAAAATAAAAGTTTAAGAACAATAAGTTGGTCCAAGCAAGAGCTTGCTTTATTAAAACCTTACAACTTTATTTCATTAAAACCTGTTTTACACATATGCAATTTAAAAGAAGAAGATTTAAATAACTTTCTCTCCTCACGGATTGAAAAAAATTCAAAAAAGTTTATCCCTATCTCTTGTGCTTTAGAAGCTGATATGATTGACTGGCAAGAAAGTGAAAAAACAGATTTTTTGAAAAGCTTAGGCTTAAAAGAACCTGTTTTAAACACAGTGATTAAAAAAGTTTATGCTCAATTAAATTTAATTTCTTTTTTTACAGCAGGAGAAAAAGAAACAAAAGCATGGACTGTAAAAAAAAATACAACAGCTCCAGAAGCCGCTAGAAAGATACATTCTGATTTTGAAAAAGGATTTATAAGAGCAGAAGTCTATAACTATGAAGAGCTTATAAAATATAAGTCAGAAAAAACACTTAAAGAAAAAGGGCTTTTAAAAACAGTTGGTAAAGACTACTTAGTTAAAGATGGAGATATCATGTACTTTCTCTTTAATGTTTAAATTACAAGTTGGATTTTTCTTTTTTATTTATTTTTTGAAAAACATGTGAAAAATCTTTATTAGAAAACCCTTCTTCAAAATGTTTTTTATAGATTTCAAAAACTTTAGAACCTAGGTTTAAATTTTGATTTGTTTCTTTCATCGCCTTTTGAGCTAACTGTAAATCTTTTAACATAAGACGAACACTAAATCCTCCTTCATAGTTATTAGAAGAAGGGACAAAAGGCATAAGATCTGGGCAAGGGTTGTAGTTTTCTAAGGACCAGTTCTGCCCTGAACTCGCTTTCATGATTTTACTTAAAACTTCAGGTTTAAGCCCTAAAGCTTGACCTAAAGCAAAAGCTTCACAAGTTCCTACCATATGAATAGCTAAAAGCATATTATTACAAATCTTTACACTTTGACCATCTCCTACTCCTCCTGCATAAAAAATATTTTTTCCCATAGCTTTTAGATACTTTTTTGCTAAATCAAAATCTTTTTTATCTCCTCCCACCATAAAAGTTAAAGTCCCTTTTTCCGCTCCTTTTGTTCCTCCTGAAACAGGAGCTGATAAAAAAAGGAGTCCCTTTTTTTTAGCCTTTTTAAAGACATCACAAACAGACTGAGAATCACAAGTCGAACAATCTACAATTAAAGTTCCTTTTTTTAAAACAGAAAGGAGCTTTTGTTCTTCTAAGTAAAGTTTTTTCACTTCCTGAGCTCCTGGAAGCATAGAAAAAACAACATCGGCTTGCAGAGAAGATAAGTCCTGAATCCACTTCCCTCCACTTTTTTCAAATTCTTCTTTAATTTGAGAATTTAAATCAAAACCTTGAAGTTTGCCAAACTGCTGAATTAATTTTTTTGACATAGGATAACCCATATTGCCTAAACCAATAAATAAAATATTTTCTTTCATAATTAAATCTTGTAATCCCAATCCGCTTGAGGAATAAAATACTCATTGATTTGATCAAATTCGATTTGATGAACATGGCTAGGATTCCAATAGGGCTTTTTCGTTTTATCTACTAACAAAGCTCGAATGCCTTCAGAAAAGTCATGTTTCAAACAGGTACGAAAAGCAATAATGGTTTCCATTTCAAATAAAGCTTTGAGATCCTCTTGTTTTTTAGCCCTTTTAAATTGTTCAAAAACAAGAGCTAAAGAAGTTGGAGAAGCCTTTAGAAAATTCTGAAGGTTTTTATTCCACTGTTTATCTGAAAAATCAGACTGGGAAAAATGATCATAAAAAGTTTTTAAATCTTCAAACTCTAAATATTTAACAATCTCTTTTTCAAATTCTTGAATCCAACAACTCTGCTGAGATAAAAAATCAGGAGTTTTATAAATGGATTGCAATTGAACATCAAAGTCTTTTTTATCTTTAAAACTCTTTTGTTTTAAAAAATCAAAAATTTTCTGCTTATCTTTATGCTCAAAAAACCATTTGTTTAAACCTAAAAATTGATTTGTTTTTGCATTCCACAAACAAGCTGTTAAAGCTAAATATTTTCCTAAATCTTTTCGAAGACGTGTTAAAAAATAAGAAGCCCCTACATCAGGAAAAAAACCAATACTAACTTCTGGCATAGCAAACAAACTATTTTCCGTTGCAACCGGATGAGAGGCCGACATAAACAGCCCCATTCCCCCTCCCATGACAATGCCATCTCCCCATAAAACAATGGGTTTATTAAACTGCCTTAACAAATAATTTGTTGTATACTCTTTGTGAAAAAAATCTTTGACAACTGAAAGAAGTTTTTCTTCATGTTTTTTATTTTCTTGAATGAGATGGTATAAACCAACTATATCCCCTCCTGCACAAAAAGCCCGGCCTTCTACGCAATGAATAAAAACAGCAGAAAGATCTTCTCTGTGAATCCATTTACTAAATTCCCTATTTAAAGATTCTATCATCTCATAATTTAAAGCATTTAATTTTTTTGGATTATTTAGCTTCACTTCTAATAAAATCGTCTGATCTGACTTTTTATGTTCTGTAAATAAAATAAACTCTTTCATAGTTTTTAATTAAATTATAAAAAATCCTAAAAAAAAAGCAATAAAAACTCAAAGCTATCATTTTATTAAATAATTTTTTTCAGGATTATAGTTCTTGACTTTATAAAATAAAACAATTAATACTTAAAACAATGAAAAATTGGAAAGCTTTTTTAAATAAATTACTTCCTTCTAAATGGATTTCTAAGAAAAAGTTAAGTAAAGAAAATAAAGAGAAAAATTCAAAAAAATAAGAATTTTTTATTTTTTTTTAATCAAGGTTGTTATGAAGCATAAAACTTTTTCGGGAGTGACAACAGCTCTTATTACGCCTTTTTTAAATCAAAAATGGGATAAAAAATCTTTTCTCAAGCTTTTAAATTTTCAAATAAAACAAGGAATCAAATCCTTTGTTTTAGCGAGTACAACAGGGGAAAATCCCACTTTAGAAGATCATGAAATTAAAGAGATCTGTAAAAGCTTTCATGACTTTAAAGAGACATTGAATTTAGATTTAAAACTCATTTTAGCCACAGGTTCTTTTTCAACAAAGCAGTCTATAAACAAAACAAAAAAAGCCATAGACTTAGGAGCAGATGCGGTTTTAGTCGTGACTCCCTACTATAATAAACCTCCTCAAAAAGGTCTGATTTTACATTTTGAAAAAATAGCTAAGGTCAGTTCTCTACCTCTGATTCTTTACAATGTCCCGGCAAGAACAGCTTGTGATTTAACACTCAGCAGTATTAAAACTCTAAGTCAAATAGATAATATTATAGGGATTAAAGAAGCAACAGGAGATATTTCTTTTCTAAAACTTTTAAAAAAAGAGCTTCCTGAAGATTTTTTACTTCTCAGCGGGGATGATTTAAGCTGCGTGGAATTTTTTTCAAACGGAGGTCATGGAGCTATTTCTGCAGGAGCTAATATTTTAGCTAAAGAACTGATTGAAGTGTTTCAAGAAAAAACAAGCCAAAAAGCAAAGCTTTTTAAAAGATACCAAGTATTTTTAGAAGATCTTTTTAAAGAAACAAACCCTATTGGTGTAAAACAAATTTTACATTCTTACTCTCTAATACAATCTCCTGAATTAAGAGAGCCTTTAGTTTTTTGTAAAAACCCTGAACTAGAAAAAAGCTTTCAAAAACTCAATAAAAATATGGAAATATAGTTTTAAGCTGTGGCATAAGTTTCACTTTTACGAATGGCTGTAATCTTAATAAGACCAGGATAGGAACACTCTTTTTCAACTTTTTTTGCAATTTCACGGCTTAACTCGACAGTTTCTTTGTCACTTACTTTTTCAGGGTCTACAACCAATCTAATTTCACGTCCCCCATTCATAATATAAAAATTCTTGATACTTTTAAAATTATTAAGAATTTCCTTGAGACGAGCTATTTTTTGAGCATAGGAATCTTCTGTAAAACGACGAGCTCCTAAACGAGAGCCAGAAATAGAATCTGCAACTATCACTAAATAAGCCATAACTGTCGAAGGAGTTTCATCATAGTGGTGAGCTCTAACGGCATGAAGGATGTCCTTATCTTCTTTGTATTGAGATAAAAAATCAGCTCCTATCATAGCATGATTACCCTCTATAGAATGATCCATTGCCTTACCTATATCATGGAACATCCCTGATCTTTTTGACGGTTTGATGGGAAGAGATAACTCCGCACTCAGTAAACCGCAAAGCCATCCTACTTCCTCACAGTGAAAGTATTGATTTTGAGTAAAAGAGTAACGGTATCTTAGAGCTCCCATCATATTTTGAACTTCAACAGCAACATCTTTAATATTTAATCTTTTACAAATATTTATTCCATCTCTTTTGATATTTGAGAAAAGGTCTTTTTTAGTTAATTTTATAATTTTTTTTATAAGAGAAAGATTGATTTTATTTCGAGAAGATAACTTTTCTAAACATCTTCTGCCCCATTCTCTTCTAACAGGATCCAGCCCAAAAACAAAAACTTGTAAATTTTCTTTATCTACAACAGCATCGACGCCACATTCTTTTTCTAAATAATTGATATAGCTTTTGTTAGGACCTAAAAGATTTTGTAAGTAAGATTTTTTATTAAACTTAATAAAAAATACACCTCTTTCTGAACAAGAACTTCTTTGAAAACGATTCAAAACCAAATTCAAATAAAACAAAGCCATCCTTTTTAATTGCTGAGAATCTTGAGTCATTGTGTCAAACCAATAAGATCTTTTTTCACTGATCCAATCCTCTTTCAATTTTTTCTCAAGAGATTCTTTGATCTCATTTATATTAAAAGAAAATTTATCTTTTAAAACTGTCATTTTTTTTTCTACAAGTTCTTTAAGTAAAAATTGACTGTTCCTTTTTTCTTTAAAAATATTTCTTTTTTCCTTTTTAAGGTCTTGAAGTTTTTTTTGAGATTGACTGTTTTGAATTCCTAACTCTTTTGTTTTTATTTTAATTTCATGATGTTTTCTATTGATTTTATTTTGAATCAAATCAAGATTTGATTTTAATATTTCTTTTTCTTTTTCAAAAATATTCCATTTCTTTTCATTTTCTTTTCTATAAGTTATTTCATGATCATTAAAAAATTCCTCTGCTTTATCTTGAGCCTCTTGAAGAATCTGATCGGCCTCGGTTTGAATTTTTTTAAGTAAGATTCTTTTTTCCAAAAAATTCCATACAACAGTAAGAATCAAACCAAAAAGAACACCCATTGAAAAAATAATATAAATATGCATTACAATAACTTTAAAAGATTCTTGAATTATAAATCAAGGTAAAAAATACATGATTAAGGAAAAAGTCTTTGTACTTTCCAAACTCCTCCTTTTTTTTCAAATAAAAAACGATCATGTAAACGGTGTTTATCATCTTTCCAAAATTCTATTTTTTGTATTTTGATTCTATACCCTCCCCAATGTAAAGGACAAGGAATAGATCTCTCTTTTTTTTCCATCTGGTCTTTTAAATCTAACAACTCTTTTCTAGACGAAAGCTTTTGTGATTGACGGGAAATATTTTGACTTATCTGACTTTGTCGATGACGACTCTTCCAATAGCTGAGAGATTTTTTCCGGCTCGTTTTTACAACTTTCCCTTTCAGTCGAATTTGTTTTTTTAAATGAGGCCAATAAAAATTAACGGCCACTTGAGGATTTTTACTTATCTGCAGTCCTTTTTCACTTAAATAATTTGTATAAAAAACAATCTCTTCTCCTTGAATCTCTTTAAGAAGAACAACCCGGGAACTCACCTGATTTTTATAACAAGTCGATAGAACCATAAACCAAGAATCTTCTTTTTTTTCTGAGGATTTAAAAGCTTGATCTAACCATTTTTTAAAAATTCTTAAAGGCTTAGTATCTCCTAAATGCTTTTTGATCTCTTTATTGATAGCTTTTTGATTTGTCATAAAAAACCTTTCTTGTTCAACTTTATTATATATAAAATAATAAACAAGTCTGATTTTAACTTTGTTTTTAATAAAAAAGAGGCTGGTAAAAACCAGCCTCTTAGCATCTAGGGATAAACGATAAGCTGGATTCTGTCTTCCTTTTTTTCTGCTAAAAAAAAGGGAAAGGTTTATTCATCTAGGAATTTTGTTACCAAAATTCTCTTGCAATCCACCCAAAAGCACTTCTAGCTAAAGTATTGCCTTTCTACTTGATCTCGCTCCACGCAGAGTTTAGCTGATTTCACTCCAACCAAGTTTTTCTACTTGCTGGACATTCTTTCTGTTCCACTTGTCCTCATCTTGCGATGGAAGGCTTTTAACCTTTGCGTTGCTATAGGGAGTCCAGACTTTCCTCTTTAACTTTAAAGCAAACCTTTGTCTATCCGGTTAAAATATACAACAAAGAAACAAGAATCACAAGTTTTTTAAAAATCCTTTTACTGTACCCTTTAACTTATGTTCTGTTACTTTCTAAGTTTTTACTTTATTTTATAGCCTCAATCATGTCTTAATTTCTCATCTTTTTCATAAAATCTATAATTTCTCCTCAACTTGTTCAATTTTATAGTTTCTTTAACATTTAGAAATGTTAACTAGATTCTCTTTATAAAGTCTCTTAAATTATATAAAAAACCTTTGTTTCACATCTAAAGCTTAGATAAGCTTCACAAAAGATATTAAAAAAATTTCACAAAAGATATTAAAAAAATACTTTTTTAATTTTAGAGGAATTTATTTTTTTTTAGTTTTGATTAAAAAATAAAAAAAATTAACTAAGAATATCAACATTCTTAAATATTATAAACATCTCTTAAAAATTCTTAATATAAAATTTTTAAATTATAGGAAAATTTTTCCTGTTTCATTTAAGTCCTTTGACAAGAAAAACTTTATAATTATTTTTAAAACTAACTATGAAAGGATTTATTCTTTGAAAAAAATTATTGCGAAACTTTCTTTTTTAAAGAGAAAATACTTTTTATCATTTTTTAAAAGAGTTTTAAATTTTGTTATTATTTTTCAATTATCTACTTATCCTTACCTTAGTTATTCTAATCCAGAAAAGACATCTCATCAAAGAAACTTAGAAGATATCAATAGTGTTAATAAAAATGCAGAAACTCTAAGTGAATGGCTTTTTGGAGAGAAACAAAATTCTGGTTACCATACAAGTCATCCTTTAGATTTTTATGGTTTATTAGGACAAACGGCACAAGGACCTAAACTAACACCAGAAGAAGAAAAAGCTAGAAAAAAAGAAGAAAAAGAAGCTAGAGAACAAGCTAGAAGAGAACAAGAAAAACTTTCCCCCAGATCTTTTGAAGGAGTAATCATAAACACTGTAGGGAAAAGTTTTGAAAGTGAAGAAGAAAAAGAAGATAGAAAAAAAAAAGAAAAGGAAGCTAGAAGAGAAAAAGAAAAACTTTTCCCTAGATCCTTTGAAAATGTAATCATAGAGATTGTAGATCAAAGTATTGAAGACAACTCTTTTAAAGACTTGTCTTTTAGAGAGGCTCAAGTTCAAACTATTTTATCTCATCCAAATAAACATTCTATAGTTCAAAGACTTGTACCTCAAGACCTAGCTTTACAAGAAGACTCCATTTTTATTAATCCTGGAGAAAAGAAACTTTCATTTAGACTGTCTTTGCATGGCAAAGTTATTAATACCTTTCCTCAAAATATAGCATGGATAGCTTTTTTTAATAATTATTTATTGTTTTTAGAGCCTTCTAAAGTTTCAGATAAAAAAGCATTAATTTCTTTTATTGATTTAAAATATTTTGAAAAAGCTATTGGAAAAACCTCTTTACCTATATTTCATATTCCTGTTCACTTTGAAAAAGTTAATGCCAGTTCTGCAGAACTCTTATCTCCAATATTAAAAAAACACTTAAATGATACACTTTATATAGGTAACATTCAACTTACAAAAAAGCAAATAGACTTTCTGTCCTTACTTCAACAATCAACTTTTAACCTCATAGTTTCTTTACTAAGTCCTGAAAACTCCCAAGTAACTAAGGAACACATTAGAGAAATCCTAAATTCTTATTACAACCCTTCAGATGATATAAACACTTTACCTGAAAATGCTAGAATCAATAATGAAACAAGAGATCTTGTCTCATTATTTTTAGATTCTAGAATTCAATTAGGTTCTAAACAAAATCCTTCTGGAAGGCATGGACAACTACAAAGAATCTTATTTTCTCAAGATTTAGATACAGAAAAGGATTTTGAATTGTTTAAAGAAAATATACAACAAGATATCTCATTTCAAACAGAAGTCTCTAGAATTCACGAACAAATGACCCATACAAGAGGCTTAATAACCCGTTTTTTTGCTTTAATAAATCATCTTACTAGACCTCAGCCCTTAGGAACTCCTAAAATAGAAAAAGCTTTAGGATTACTAGCAAATTCCCTTTCTTTAAAAGCTGAAAATAATCGATGGAAAGCTTTTCAAGAAGGCATCTCTCAATTTTTACATCCTAAAAAAAACCGAATTCTATTAGGTAGTTCTGTTCTTGCAGGTTTTGCAGGACTAGGAATTATGTACCAAGATACTTTTTATAATAACAATCCTGTGAACGATTTTCTAAAGAACTTATGGAAAGTTGTAAATTCCTCCACAAATGCTTCTTTTGAATGGGTGGTGAATCCTTCTGAGATCTATTCAACTTATATAGAAGGGGACAATTGGCTTCATTTATTAACAGGAATAGGAGCTTTAGCTGGATTTTTTATAACTATTTTAGGAATCATTCATTTTACTGTCAATACAATTGATCTTATAAAAGAGAAAAAGAAAGATGTTAGTTGGAAAACTCATTTTATGTCTTATGAATCGAGAGAACGCCATAATTTTTTTAATAATTTAACTATTGGTGAAAAAGATAAGCTAGGTATACAGATAAAAATAAATTTAGGGAATTCAAAAGAAACTTATATCTTTAAAACCCAAGATACTCCATCTTCTTTTTACTCTGCTCTAAATGATACATCTCAAGATTTAACATTAGAATTAAAATTAGAATTTAAAAACCAGGAGGAACAAAATACAACAACTTTTCTTACTTTGCAATCTCAAAATACTAAAAAAGAAACTGACTTACAAATTCTAATTGAAACAGAAAAATCTAATCCAAGAGCCTTTAGCTTGTCCCAGGAAGATTATAATCTCCTTTTTGATAATAAAGGAAATTTAAAATCAAATACCTCTTTTACTAATTTAAATCTTTCCGGTAAAAATTTAAATATAAAAGGGGGACTTAGTAATCTCAAATTCACCCCAGAAGAAGATGCTATGGTAAAAGAGGCTTTGGCTAAAGTTCAATCAAAAGGAGAATCCACTTCAGAAAAAAATTCTGAACTTCAATATTCGCTTTTTGACTTTAACAAAGAACAATCACAAAATTCATCCTTAAAAGATATCAAAACTCTTTTTCGAGAAGGACTTCAAATTGAAGAATTTAAAAATTTATCAAGAGAAGAGATCAGAATTCTTTTTTGGCGAGCTTTAGGTGAATTTTTTTTTGGATACTCTTCTTGGGATAAGAGTTTTCGAGTCTTAGGTTTATTTTGGAATCAGTTCTTTTTATTTCGATCTATGGTCGTAGCTCCTGGAACATCTTTAAAAGCTATGTACTACGCTAATTATTTAAAAGTATCTTTAGAAGGACATTCACCTTCCTTTTTTAATGGAGGTAAACAAAACAGATTGTCTCGTATATTAATAAAAACTAGGGCAGATTATAAAAAACTAAAAGATTTTGAAGCAAAAGTCAAACTTTTAGAAAAAGAAGTTTTAAAAGAAGTCATAACTCATGCTTATTTAGCTCTTGCAAAAAAGTTCGGTCAAGATAAAAAGGGAAAACCTCTTTCTGATTTAAATCCTAAAAATATAAAATATAATGAATTAATAATGTTTTATAACGATTTTATAAATGAAGCTTTTCAAGAAAGCATGAAAGAACTTTTAAAAGGCACTCTAGATAAAGACATTCTAGATAAATCTAACAATCTAAATAATTCAACATTGAAAATAGAAGCTATCAGAAATTCTCAAAGCTTAAGTTCTATTACATCAGAAACAATCTCACAAACAGTAAATTCTGTTATTAAAGAACAAGAAATAGAAGAAAAAGCATTAAAAAAAACAAATTATTGGATCAAAAGATTTTTCAAAAGAATCAATTTCTTTGAAGAAAGAAATAATCAAAAATTCCTTGACCCAAATAGCGGTACACAAATGAACAGATATAATAAATCTATCATATTGCTAAACGACCCAGTAGCTAGAGCTAGAGCTACCCGTGCTGTAATAGCTCAAATAACCAGAGATAAACCTATTCAGTTACTATATATGTTTTTACTTTTTTTAGGGGTGGATCAAGGGACGTTACAAATCTTACATGATCAAGCTTTTACAAAAGAATCTTTTTTTTATCTGGGTCGTCAATCTGTATGGGCACTCTTTTTTGGAATTGTGCTAACGGAAATTTTTGCAAGTGTATGGCTGAAAACACAAACAGATTCTCGTCTTTATCAAACTAAAGGTTTAGATAATATACCTTCTGACAAAGACCTTCAAAAGGGTTATCTAAGATGGCTTTGGAAACAATTCCGGAGTGAAGATAATACCTATATGAAAAATCTAATTGAAGCAAAAAAATTGGTAGTTGCTAATTTCGTGCCTTCTATTGTATTATATTCTATCATCTGGTTCCCGACTATAGGGAAATTTGATCTTGATTTTTTTGTTGGTATGTATGCACTTGCAATTTTTTACTATGCCTTTAATTTCAAACTAGAAAATACTTTTGAAAAATCAACAATTTTTTCTATAAAAGATTTAGTAGAAAAAGGAGAACTCCCTTTAAATAATAAAGAGTTTGAAAAATTGTTCACTCACCTTCAAATTCAAGAATATCTTTTTAAAGATAGTGATAAAAAAAGAAGGGCTTTTAACACTTTTAAAGCTGCTCTTTACGAAAATTTAGCTCAGAATTTTATGTATCTTTTTCAAGCAGTTACAACAACTGAGAAATCAAGTGCTTTTATCAAAACACTTTTAGACATAACACCTTCCGGTGATAAAACTCTTACACAGATACATTCTGATCATGTTGATGACGGGGAAGAAATGGGGAGGGAGGAATCATCTAAGAAAAGTAATTGTAAATCCGTATTTGATAAAAACAAAACAGATGTAAATTAAAAAACTCTTAGCTTAGTTGTAAAGAATTCCTATTTGATACTTAACCGAGCAGAACGACCTTTAAGTTTTCTAAAATAACCTTGATATCCCTCACTTTAGAATGAGATAAAAGTTCTACTGTTTTTTTATAACAAGTCGATAGAACTAAGAATTTTCTTTTTTTTGTGAGGATTTAAAAATTCTTAAAGAATTACAATCTCCTAAATACTTTTTGATTTCTTTATTTGACAGCTTTTAGGTCTGTCATAAAAAAACTTTTCTCGTTCAGCTTTATTGCTTATAAAATAATAAACAAACTCTGAATTTAACTTTGTTTTTTTCTTTAATAAATAAGCTTTGTGCATGAAGCCAGTATAAAAGCACTCTCTTTAGAAAGCTTGGCTTAGGTAGTTTTGCATTTGGATATTTATATCCTTTCCTGAAGAGAGTTTCACTCTCAAATCTATTTTTCCCAGCTCTCCTAAAACCCTTTATTTAAAGGCTAATATAAGCTTTGTGTGGCGTAAAATATATAAATTCCAATAAAGTTTAAAAAATAGAATTTTTAGGAAAAATTTAC
>JACOND010000033.1 GCA_014323935.1 Bdellovibrionales bacterium | reverse complement strand
AACAAATCAAAGGTCTTCCCCCTATTAAAGCAATCTCTTTTAAAGATTACTTTAAAGAAGAATTAAATTTTTATAAAACACAAAACAAATAGTTTTTTATTTGAAAGATTAATAGAAGATTATGATTTCTCAGATTCAAGAGAGGTTTTATCATGTTTAATCTCTTCTTATGAAGAACTATATTTTTCTTAGAAAGAGAGATTATAAACTTTTCCATAAATTGTTAGAAACCTTTGAAAATAGTTATAGAAGTTTCATATCTCTTAAGCTTTTACTAAACACATTCGTGGACAAGCCTTGATAGAATTAATTATAATGAGATGAGGTTTTTAAGCTATTTATATTATTAATGAAAATACTATTTGTGATGACAGGGAAAAAAGAGATTGTTTTAAGATTTATTGCCAAATAGGAGAAGAACTTGATGAGGATTACTGGTAAGATATACTAGATATTGGAGGTTTTTGAAATTTGTATCAAAGATATCATTGATGAGAAAATAAACAGTAGAAATTATCAACCAAGAAACGATGAAGACAAATATAATCTTATATTTCATAACATATAAAAGTAAGTCAAAACAATAGGGATGAAAAACATCCTTTTCTTATTAAATATCCAATCCCTAAAAAAAGATTGAAACCAAATAAAATTTATTGAGATAATTTTAAAGTTATAAAACAGCTTCCAGTTGAATCAATTAATAGAGCAAAATTTTAAAGTTGTTCCTTTAAAAACTTAGCTAGAGAAAAAATAGAAAGGCTTAATCCTTTTGAAGTTGAAAGATATTGCGGTGTGAGAGAAGTTAGGGGATTACTATAGAAAAATTTTTCAATAGAGGAGTTAAGGACGAAGTTGCAAAATTAAAACTTTCAGAAGATTATAAAGTAAACCTTATAACCGTTGATGATACTTTAAGAGATGCTTCTTAAAGCAACTCATATTTATTCTGATAAGCTATAAATAAATCCAGATGCATTTGTAAATTCTTAGAATCAGTAAAAATAAAAAAACTATTTAAACAGACCTTTAACAATAAAATGAAAAGATAACACTGAAAGTTGAGCTTAATAAAAGGGTTATTAAGACCTCTTTTTCAAGTTCAGTAAATCTATGAAATGTAATAATTAAAAAACAAAAGCAGTCCAGATACAAACATAAAATTTTTTACTAAAATCTTCTCTTAGTTTTCTATTGCTTTTTGAATTTTCTACTTGTTCAGTAATTAGCTTTTTTGTTTCTTCTGCTTCAGCTTTTTCTCTTGATTTAAAACTCTCTTGTTCTGCAGCTTTTTTTATAACTTCAAAGTCAGACATTAGTTGGCTCTAGTTTTTTTTATTTTGTCTTCATAATACTCTTTAATATCTTTATTTGAAAATTTAAAACATCTTTTCCATTATCACAGTTCCAAGCTTTATACCATGGAGAGTCTTTCTTGTGAGTGATTGCAATTAACTCCACAGCTGTTTTTTTTCCATAAGCTTGAAACACATTGTTCATGATTTCTTTTTCATTAAAATCCGAGTGAATAATTTCTAAGCCTTCTAAATTATTCTTAGCTGGCTCCTTTATATTTACTTAAATTTGTAATATATTCTTGAAAAAACAGAAGCAAACTTCCAAGCCTCTACATATTCATTAGCTAAAGGATAACCAGTCAATCCTAATTTAAAACCGTGAACTATATAAGATAACTTTATAAGTTTAACTAAACTTAACCCATTGCTTAAAATAGTTTGCTATGGCTAAAAAGTCATGCCCTTTTTCAAATGATGACATCATAAAGTAACCTTACTTTCTATATAACTGAAAACCCCTTTCACTGCAACCTCTCTTTAAAAAATCTGAGTTTTAATATTTGAAACCTAGAATAAAGCCTTAAAACATTCTTATAAATAAGGAATCAAAACTTCATAAGTTAACTGTTATTTTGTGAGGTTTGGATGAAGGACTTAACTTCTCTGTCAATAGCATAATTTCATTAATCTAGCCTAAAGGCAAACTCATTTGACATGTGTTTACAGACACTTTCTAAGTTGTTTTTAAGTGATTTGTGAATAAGCTGTTTTGCCATTAAAAGAATAAAGATTTTCTGTTTTAATAACTTCTAATTTTCCTAAATTGATTTTTTCTAAAAGATTTATAATATGAGAGGGCTGGCAGTTTTCAGATGTGAATAAAAAACGACAACGCCAATGGTCTGTGCAGAAAGTTTCAGGTAAGGGATCAGGATAAACTTTAATTCCTCGATTGGTAATATAAAGTAAATTCCAATCTAATTCTTGAATGATGTGTTTTAGTTTTTTTGCTAAAAGCAGAGGGTCTCTGTTATTTTCAAAAATAAAAATATCGACTCCTTCTAAAACTCTTTTTTGAAAGCTTAAGCTTTTATAGGAAAGATGGATACTTATTTTTTTATTTTTTTTAGAAGCAAACGTTGGAGTTATTTTTTTAGGTTCTGCTCCTAAGTTTTCAATAACAGCTTTTCCAAAATCAGATGTACTCACTTTTTGTTTACTCAGGGATTTTTTATAAATATCATAAGTATGGATTCCCTCTTCTATTGTTTTTAACCAAGCATTTTGTATTTTTTCTGACAGCTCCTGCTCTCCTATATGAGATAACATTAAAGTTGCTGCATTTAAGAGACCACTTGGATTGGCTAAGTTTTGTCCTGCCCTTCTAGGAGCTGAACCATGAATTGCCTCAAACATCGCATGAGTTTCTCCTATGTTACTTGAACCCCCGATTCCAACAGAGCCGGCAAGTTGTGAAGACACATCACTTAAAATATCTCCATAAAGATTAGGTAATAAAATAATATCAAAATCTTCTGGATTTGTAGCAAATTTAGCCATTCCAATGTCAATAATCCAGTGATTCTTTTCTATTTGAGGATATTCTTTAGAAATATCTTCAAACATTTTTTTAAAGGTTCCATCTGTGAGTTTCATGATGTTGTCTTTGACCATGCAGGTCACTTTTTTTCGCCCCATGTTTTGAGCATATTCAAAAGCATAGCGAATGATTTTTTCACAACCGGGAACACTTATGAGTTTGAGACATTGAAAAACCTCAGGAGTTTGCCGGTGTTCAATTCCTGCATAAAGATCTTCTTCATTTTCTCGAATCACAACAACATCCATATTAGGAAATTTAGTATCTATAAAAGGATACAGAGAGCGAATTGGACGAATGTTAGCAAAAAGTCCTAAACTTTTTCTAATTTTCACATTTAAACTTTTAAAACCTGTCCCTTGAGGAGTTGTAATAGGAGCTTTTAAAAAGATTTTATTTTTACGAATTAAGTTTCGATCCTCTGCTTTTATCCCCGATAAATGTCCTTGCTTATAAATTTTTTCTCCTAATTCAATAATATCTTTTTGAAAATTCCAACCTGATTTTTCAAGGATGTTTAAAACAACTTCCATGATTTCAGGACCAATTCCATCTCCATAAGCAACTGTAATTCTGTAAGACATAGAAACCCTATCCTGACACGGCTAAAATGACATTTCAAGAGATTTTTTATCTCTCTCTTAACTAAAAGAAATCGAAGGAATCGATTCTAATAACTTATGTGTGTAAGGATTTTCAGGACGGGTGTAAAGTTCGTTTGAGTCTTTATACTCTACAATTTTCCCTTCCTTCATAACAGCGACTTTATCTGAAATAAATTTCACAACCGCAAGGTCATGAGAGATAAAAATATAAGTCAGATTTAACTTCTCTTGTAAATCTTTGAGAAGATTTAAAATCTGAGCTTGTATGGAAACATCTAGGGAAGAAACGGATTCATCACAGACAATAAATTCAGGTTTTATCGAAATGGCTCTAGCAATACAAATTCTTTGTCTTTGCCCTCCGGAAAATTCATGAGGATAACGATGTATCATATCTTTTTTTAAACCAACTTGTTCTAGAAGATATTCCACTCTCTCTACTCGCTCTGTTTTACTTGAGTATAAATTATGAATCAACATAGGCTCCATAATAGAGCTTCCTACGGTCATTCTAGGGTTTAAAGAGGCATAAGGGTCTTGAAATATGATTTGCATTTTTCTTCTCATAAGTTTTAACTTCCTTTTACTGATTTTTGATAAATTGATGTCCTTATAAAAAACATCTCCCCCCGAAGACTGAGTTAACTGTAAAATTGTTCGTCCTAAAGTGGTTTTGCCACATCCAGATTCTCCAACTAAACCTAAAGTAGAACCTTTTTCTACTTCAAAAGATACTTTGTCGACAGCTTTTATAATAGAAACAGATTTACCAAAAAAAGATTTTTTTAAAGGAAAGTGTTTACTTAAATTAACAACTTTAATTAAAATTTCTCCTTTAAATTCTTTTTTTTCTTTTAAAGGAAGTTTGATCTCTTTTCCTTCCTGAAAATCACTGATCATAGGAAGACGTGAGGTTTGAATTTCTAGAGTCGGACGGCAAGCAATTAAACCTTTCGTATAATTTTTTTTAGGATTTTTAAAAATCTTTGAAGTTAAACCCTCTTCCACAATTTCACCTTTTTGCATAACAAGAACTCTTTGAGCTATTTGAGAAATAACAGCTAAGTCATGAGAAATAAACAAGATGCTCATATTCATCTCTTGTTGAATTTTTTTTAAAAGTTGAAGGATTTGTTTTTGTATCGTTACATCTAAAGCAGTTGTTGGTTCATCGGCAATTAAAAGTTGTGGTTTACAGGCAATGGCCATAGCAATTAAAGCTCTTTGTCTTTGTCCTCCACTGAGTTCATGAGGATAAGAATTCACTCTTTCCTTAGGTCCTACAATTCCCACTTGATTTAAAAGCTCTATACTTTTTTCTCTTGCTATTTTTTGACTCATGTTTTGATGTAAAATAAGAGCCTCATCAATCTGATACCCTATTGTAAAAACAGGATTTAAACTTGTCATAGGTTCTTGAAAAATCATAGAAATTTGATTTCCTCTGACTTTACGCATTTGTTTTTCAGATTTTTTTAAAAGATCTTCTTTATGAAATAAAATTTCACCTTGTGTAATCTCAGCAGGAGGCTGAGCTAAAAGTCTCATAAGACTCAAAGCTGTTACACTTTTTCCAGATCCCGACTCCCCTACAACTCCTAAGGATTCCCCTTTTTCGATAGAAAAAGAAATTCCTTTAAGAGCTTTGACATATAAATCTTGAGTCTTAAAATGAACACATAGATTCTTAATAGAAAGAAGATTTGACATAATTAGTTACTATGCCTTTTAAGTTTTTATTTGACAAGATTAAAAAGACTTGATTCTGTATTTTTTAAAAAGGAAAGACATGTCAACATCTCGTTTAAAAAGAAATAAAAAACAAGATTATTTAAATCAAACCTTCAGCTCTCACCATACTCTTTTAAATAAAATCACTCAAGAAACGAAAAAAGAATCTGTATTACATATGCAGATATCCAGCCATGAAGGCAGACTGTTAGAATTTTTAGTTAAACTTTCAAAAGCTAAAAAAATAGTAGAAATAGGGACTTTATATGCTTATTCTACTTTTTATCTTGCCCGGGCGATTCCAAAGGGAGGAAAAGTGTGGAGTTTAGATAGCTGTTTGAAAAGACATAAAAAATGTAAGGAAATTTTTAAAAATTCAAATTTAAAAGAAAAGATAGAATGGCTGACAGGTCCTGCTAAAGAGAGTTTAGAGCTGATAAAAACAAAAGCTCCTTTTGATGCAGTTTTTATTGATGCCGATAAAGAATCTTATTTAGATTATTTAAAATGGGCAAAAGCCCATCTTAAACAAGGCGGGCTTTTAATTGCTGACAATACTTTTTTATTTGGCTCTGTTTATGGAGAGCCGGAAAAAAAATGCAAACCTGAGACCCTAAAAGTCATGAGGGAATTTAATAAAGCTCTAGCCAATCTATCCTTTTGGCAAGGGGCTTTGATACCTACCTTAGAGGGAATGACTGTGGGGATAAAATTATAAAGACTGTGTCACGGGATAATCCAGCATGTAGTTTATAGGATTGACAGGAACATTAAATATTCTTACTTCATAATGAAGATGAGGACCCGTGCTTCGACCTGTATTTCCTACAGTTGCTATAATTTCTCCTTTTTCGACTTTTTTACCTCTTTCTGTTTGAATTTCCGCTAAGTGAGCATAATAAGTTTTTAAACCATAACCGTGATCTATAATGACCAAGTTACCAAATCCTGAATCATCATAACCGGCAAAAGAGACCTCTCCATAAGCCGTAGCTATCACAATGGAACCTTCTTCAGAAGCAATATCTATTCCTTTATGAAAGTGAGGTTCATGGTCACTAAAAAAAGTTTCACTTCTATAACCAAAATGAGAAGACGTCCAGCCTCCTTTTACGGGAAATAAGCTCGGCGTACTATTTAAAACATCTTTTTGTTCTGAAAGATTTGAGTAGAGTACCCAGGCATCTTGCTTAATTAATTCAGCTTTTCCTTTGAGTTTTTTAACTCGTAATTTTAAATTCCCTTCCTTTTCATATTCATTAGAAAATTGAAGGCTGGAGGGACTCCGAGATTCCACTTTAGATAAAGCCATGATAGAGGGATGAGAAGAAATTTTCCCTATTCCAAAAACATTTAAGTTATTTTCCTTTAAATCTAAATTTGTAATCAAATGTAATTTTTTTGTAAATTTTTCAGCTTCTTGAACTTTACCTTCTAAAGCATTCAATTGAGTTTCAAGCCGAGCAAATTTGTTAGCCCAATTTTTATTTTCTTTTTCTAAACGAAGAATTTTAATTCGATCCGCATGGAGATTTAAGTAGTCTGTTAAAAAAAAGCTAAAAACTAAAAGTAAAAGAACCCCTGCAATTAAAAAGCTATGAACACTCTTTTGTTTTAAGTGAATTTTCCTAATATTAGGAGAATTGCTTTTTGAAATAAAAAATGTATACACTGGTTTTCTCATGATGACCTTTTAAAAAAGCCCCAACCTAAGGTTGAACCACAATTACAGTTATATTATCGTTGGCTTCCTTGTCAAGAACATTTTTAACACATTGTTTAGGAAGAGCTTCGGGTGCATACTTTAAAGCTAAGTTATTAATTTCCTTCTCTGAGAGTTCATTGAGTCCATCGGAGCAAAGTAAAAAATTTTCCTTTGGTAATAAATCTCTTATAAAAAGATCAACTTGAATTTCAGGAAAAAAACCAATACTCCTTGTAATCAAATTAGAATGTGTGAGAAAAGGGAGTTGCTCCTCTTCAACCAAACCATTTTTTAGTTGGCTATTAATAATAGAGTGATCTTCTGTAATTCTCCAAATTTCAGAATCTCTCAAAAGATAAGCTCTAGAATCTCCTACATTTGCAAAAAAAACTTTATCCTTCCATATCATACAGGCAACAAGAGTTGTTCCCATACCGATAAGTTTTTTGTTACCTTCTTGACTTTTATTAAAAACCTGTTCATTGGCTTCATGAAAAGCATGTGGCAAATAGGTCTCAGGTGAAAAATTTTCCTCTTTATAAGCTTCTTTTAAAAAATCTTGAAGAGCTTGAATAGAAGTTGCTGAAGCTATCTCACCTCCTTTATGCCCTCCCATCCCATCTGCGATGGCATAAATTTGAAGCTCTTCATCTATAAGGTAAGAATCTTGATTTTTTTTTCTTTTATTACCAACATGGCTAAGTCCATAAGCTTTTGACATAAAATTAAGATTACCTTAAAAAAACATTTTTTAAAACTTTTTTTTTAAATTCATTTTTAATCTAATAAAATGGTTCATGTAGAGATAAAAAGTTATAAATTCTCATAAAATATAAGGTTTTAACCTAAAAAAACAGAAAAATTTTCAAAAAAATAAGTTTTTAATACTTTGTAGGTAAATTTCAATTTATACAAAAAAAAATTAAATCCTATTTCATTAAAGGGGTGTGTTATGAAAAAACTTGTGTTTCTTATAACTTTGATAAATTTTGTCTCTTGTAAGGATATAAAGCCTTTTAATTATTTAAAAGAAAGTAAAGCAAAGCTTTCTTCTTGGAACAAAGAGATATCTCCTCTTGTTTATTTCTCTGAAAATCAAGAATTCAAAACCATACCAGATTTAAATAGAGACAATGAAGTTTTAACTTTATCAGATCAGATTGTTTTATCAGATTCTAAGTCTTTTTTAGAAAATAAAGACCCGCTAAATGTAAGTTTAATAAGAGAAGAAGATTTTAAAGGTTCAAAAGAGAACATTCTAATGAAAGTCTCTTTTTTTTGTTCTGATAGAAAAAAAGAATTAGAAAACAAAGATTCTGCAAAACATGCAAAAGACCTGGTTTTTACTTCCTTACCTCCTTCTATTCAAATTATAGACTTAGTTCCTAAAGAACTTTTATCTAAAAATTTTAAAAGTGAGGTTTATTGTACTTTTGTTTTAAAAATAAAAAATAAAATTTACAGCTTAATTCAACAAAATATTAAAAAAATTTTTTTTAATAAAGAAATTGGTAACTCTACAAAAGTTGCTTTGCTAACCTCTCATTCAAAAGGAACTCAAATTGTCAAACCCGGTGATTTCCTATCACAGGAAGAACTTCAAAATATAGTTGTTTTTGATAAAAGCCAAAAACCCATCGAGGATTATGAATTGTTTTGTAAAGGTCACTATGTCTCTTCTTCTAAAGAATATTCTGAGATTCTTCCAGAAATTAACAAGCTGAAAAATCAACTCAACACCAAAGCTCTTCCTTGTGTTTTTTTTATAACAAAAGGACAAAGTGTTCAAGGAGTGAGTCCTTTATTTCAAGTTGATTTTACTAAAGAATCTTTGCCTTTGAATTCAGCTTGGAGCGAAAACTTTTTACTCTCGGTTTATTTATCCCATACGGGAGAGATAAAAGAAATAGCTAACATAACGAAAATGTCTTTAAATTTGACAGATAAATTCATTTTATCAGACCCTGAACGATTTCTTAAAAAGAACTCTGAATTTTTAAAAGAAGATATCAGACTCTCTAAAGAAAAAGACTTTAAAGGACCTGAAGAACGAATCGAACTCAAAATATCTTCGAATTGCTTTGATCTTGATAACAATTCACAAACAACAGACAACCCGTATTTAGAAACTTTCATTCTTAGCTCTCAAGCCTCTTATATTAATATTATAGATTTAATTTCTAAAGAGCTTATATTTAAAAAACTCACATCAAATAAGAATCTCAATCCCATTCTTTGTAGTTTTAGCTTTAAAAGAAAAGGTAAAACTTATGATTTGATTCAACAAAAAATTGAAACACATAATTTTCAAGAAAGAACTTACAATCCTATAGAACTTGTTTTGCTTACTCCTGGTTCAATAGAACATGAAAAAGTACAATCTAATAAAGCCTTAACAAAAGAAGAATTTGAAAAAATTCTTCTTTCAAGAAAAGCTCAAAAAAAGGAAGAAGACTACGTTTTATTTTGTGAGGGAAAAGAGATCTTATCTTTTTCTAACAATTTTAATAACTATTTAGAATTTAAAGAAAAACCAGATCAAAACAATCAAGATTGCCTCTTTTTTTCAAAAAAAGGAGAAAGCATTCAAGCTATCAGTTCTCCTTTTAAATTAGATTTAAACAGTTTTGTTTTAAAAAAACCAATTGATTTCTCAGAGATTGAAAAAATAAAAATAAGAAAAGGTCTAAGATCTTCTATTGACTTAAATGAAACGATTGACGATTTAGGAGAGGACGTCGATTATGAAAAAATTGATCTGATTGTTGAAACAAATTGTATTGATTCGAATTACTTTACAGATGATCTTTTTACTAAAAAAACAAGACGTCCTTTAAAACAGAAAATTCCTTTGATGTCCCTTTTACCTGAAGAATTGTTTCCTCTTTTGAGTTTTAACTACAGATATTATAGGTATCGAAAAGCTCTTTTAAAATATGAAAAAGAGAAAGACTTAAAAGAAAATAAAAAATACTATGAGGGACGTAAAGAGAAATATCCCCATCACCTAAACTACGTTGAATTAGAAGAAGAATTGGAAAAATTTGAAATAAATAGAGATTATGATATTAGAAAAATAGATTTAGAAAAGGACATTTCTCTCTTTCACTGTGTGTTTGAGATGAAATTAGAAGAAAAAAATCAAGCTGAAAATAATAAAATTCTAGAGACTTTAATTGAAAAAATTTATTGGAAGAGAAGATCTGAGAACCATTTAGGTTATCAAGCTAAAGTTACAAAAGGAGACAAGAAAACAGTCGTTGATTTAGATACAGATCTTAGAGACTGGATAAACGAGGCTTTATCAAAAGAATCAGAACTTGATTTTCAAAGTCAAATTTATTCACATCGAATTTTAAATTTAAAATCCGCTTTTAACAATTTAGGAGATTTAACTTTTTCCCAATTCAATCCTATTGATAGTATGATGTTAAAATGTTTTGCAAATCCAATCGAAGGGGATTCAATCAATTTACCAGAATCTGTCGAAGATTTTAAAAAAGTGGAACTTGATTTTTCTCATTTTCTTAAAAGCTCTTCTATACCCTTAGGAGATTTACTCTCAAATCTAAAAAAACAATTAAAAAATACAGTTCGCTCAAAGCATTTGTTTTTGTGTCGTTTTTTCTTTTATTCTAACTATGAAAATTCTAGGGTTTTAGAAGATTTTTCACCGGAAATAAACTTCCTTTATTAAGCTTAAAGAGTTAAAGGAATGAGTTTTTCTTTCAAAGAAGAAGGAGGAGGAATTGTCCATAAACTGATGACATGTCCTCCTAAACCAGAACCGGTTGGTTTTGTGGATAAAGCTCCTTTTTTTTTGAGTTCTTTGATATGTTGTTCTAATTCATAAGATATAAGTCCCCATTTATTAAAACAATCTTCTCCTAAGTCCAGAGCTTGAGAGAGCAGAGATAAAGATTTTTTTGCATGTCTTTCTTTTAAGGCTTTTAAACAAAGATTGACACTTTGACACATTTGTTTATCTATACTTTCAGCTAAATTCCAATTCCTATCAAATAGCTTTCTCACTTTAGAAACTCCTACAGAAGTAGCCGATCTTCCTCCTGAATAAGATAAAAAAAGTAAAGGTTTTTCTTTAAAAGAGTTTAAATTTTTTAACGTCCCTTTATAGTATAAAATGGGTTTTTTGTGAATCACAGATGTGATGTCCATTCCACTGCTTTTTCCATGAAAAAAATCTTCTAGATGACTTGCAAAGCTTTTGACCTGATTTCTTTTTAACCATTTCTTGTATAAAAAAAGATAAGCTATTCCAACACAAAGACTTGCCGAAGCTCCTACCCCTGCTCCAAAAGGAATGTCCCCTTTGATCTCTAGAACTCCTTTTAAGGACTCTTGTTTTTTATTTAAAAACTTTAAAGCTTTATATAAAATAGGGGTGATTGAAAAATCTAGATCCGATTGATAAGAGCCGGATTTTTGAATGACAAGATTTCTTTTACTTTCACTATACTTAAAACCAATGGAATAGGAATTTAAAGGATAAACTATAGCAAAGCCCTTTCTTAAAACACTGTACTCCCCTGCTAAAACCCATTTTCCAAAAAATTTCTTCTGAAAGCTCATTCTTATAAAGACGTCAAAATATTAAACTCAGAGAGACTTTTAAGAATCTCAACTCTCATATTTTTTTGATCTTTTCTATAAAGAAGATGGACATTAGAACCTGCATCCATGGTCATAAGAGGACCATCTTTTCTTTTTTTCCAAAAATCTTTTATAAAATCAATAACTTTTTGACTGTGTTCATTTTGATAAGAAAAAGCAGGCAAAGAGCTTTCAAATAAAGAGTGCATATCTAAAAACTCCTCTTTTACAATAGAAAAACAAGAAGACCAATCTTTTAAATTGAAAGAAGTTTTTAGAGAATTTAATCTTTCAAAAGCCCTCTCTGCTCGACTTGAAAATTGAGAACTTGTTTTGACTCTTTGATGAGCTAAGCTAGAACTTATTTTTTTATCTGTAAGCTCAATTAAGATCAATTGATGAGATAAAGAGCTAAAAGGAGTCTCAAAAGAATAAATTTTATAATTATCCCACAAACACCAAGGAGAAAAAAAAGACCGGCAAGATGATCCCGATCCAACACGGCTTAAATGAGCTAAAAACTGTTTTTTTATAAGACGAAATTTATCCTTTTCTAAAAGAGACTTATCTAGGGCTAATTTGTAAGTTGCCATCGTTAAAGCTGAAAAGCTTGAAGAAGAACTCGCAATTCCTGTGGATTTAGGAAAGTTGTTTTGAGAAGAAATTTGATAATACCCTGGTATTTTAAGAGCCTTTTTTAAGAAATAAAAAAAATCTAAAAACCTCTTTTGTTCTTTTAAAGAGAGCTTAAATTTAAAATTGAGTTTATGAGAGGACTGATACAGCTTTTTTTTTTCAAAAACATTATTTTCAAAAGCTTTCCAAGTATCTCTTTCAAAAGACTCTTCAATTTTAACTTGACTGATAAAATGACTTAAAGTCCAAGATAAACTGGGATTTAAACTCATGTTTTCAAACCAAAATCTATCTTCTAACTCCGAAGTCAGATGTTTTAATAAAGTTAAAGGAATATAAAGATAGTTAGAAAAAGTGCTTTCTGGCTTATTTTGCAAAGAATCTAACACTGCTTTTTGAGAGCTTTCAGGAAAATCCTTTTTACCCATGTATTTAATAAGAGCTAGGTTAGAAGGAGCTATCGCAGACCAAGTCATAAAACCTCTGTTTTTTTTGTAAGTTTATGAAATTCCACCCCGTAAGTTAATTGACTGGTATCTGCAATGATTTTTAAAAAAGAAACAGCCTCTCTCACTTCTTCATCATCTTGTTTATTATAAAAAATAACAAGAGTTTCTGCTCCCATAGCTCCACAGCTTTTAAAAGCTTGAAGGGCTTTAATTTTTTCTAACCTCCTTAAAATATCTTTACTTTTTTCTGTCACATAATTTTTCTTTATTAAAGCCTTTCTATAATTATTAATCCCAGAAATAAATTGGTCTTTGTCTTTTTTTTTCATAGCATTTACAGTCCACTCAGAGATCTCTTTGAGCTGCGAGACATCACTCGTTTGAAAATTTTTAAGATAGTCGTAGGTAGGAAAAGATTCCCCAGTACTTAAAACAAGACATTCTAGCTCAGGAAAGTAAAAAGTTAAGCTTTCTACATGAAAAGGATCTTGTTCAAAAATGCCAACTCCTCCAATCCACTGCGTTGTGATATCCGCACCACTTGGTTTAAATCCTTCAAAACAAAGATTACGGTAACTTTTCCAAACATCTTGGGGTTTAATATGGTCAATATGTCCTTGTCTTAAAATAAAGCTATAAGCATAGACCGTATTGAATTGAGCCGATGAAAAACCTAAACCTCCTTGAAACAAAGAATTCTTAACCGATTCTATTTGAACACTCTGAAAATCTTGAGGATTTTTTCTAATCCACTGCCCCGCAGGACTGTTTTCATGGAAATCAATAAATTTTGCTTTTGATTGTTTTTTGATTCGAAAAACAAAACGAGGGCTTGTATTTAATACAATCGCAGAACCTCCGTCTAAAACAGCGTATTCTCCAACAATAAAGGTTTTAGCAGGACAACTGATTTCAATGACATTCATAATATAAAAAACTCAGGAACACTAAAGAACTATAACTACTTTATAGGCTTATAAATTCATTTAAAAAAGAATTTTGTCAAGCAGAATTTTAAAGAGGCTTAGCCTCTCTCGATTAAGACTAAAATCACTTAGCTAGCTTGACATGAAAAGAGTTTACTTTCTATCACAATCTTTTTACAAGTTCTCATCTTTAGCCCCTATGTCTTTTTGATTCATTTTTTCTAAACATTTACTAATGAGTTTTATGTAACGACCTGTTATTTAGAACTTTTTTCTTTTTCTTCTTGCAAACAAAAAGAAACCCTGTTACAAGGTCTTAGCATGATCAAAAAAGTTTTTATTACTTTTTTTATTTTAATAAGTTTTAATGTGTTTTCTAAAAATAAATTATCTTCTCAATTCAAACTTTCTGTTGAAAAGTATCAACTTGAAAATGGTTTAACTGTTCTTTTAAATTCAGATAAAACAATGAAAACTGCTTCTTATATTTTAGGTTATAAAGTAGGAGGTCGCCATGAAAAAAAAGGAATCACAGGTATCTCTCACATGTTTGAACATCTCATGTTTCGAGGAACAAAAAAATATCCTAACCTTAAAGAAAGTTATGCTCAAGAAGGAGTGGT
>JACOND010000032.1 GCA_014323935.1 Bdellovibrionales bacterium | reverse complement strand
AACAAGAGGTGACTTTAGAAATAAAACCCGGAAAAGTTTTTCCTGTTTCTAAATCTTTGAAATAGATGTTGTAGAATTCTCTTCCTTGATCATCTAAAGCATAAGCTAAAATTTTATGATTAGGAGAAACTTGAACAGACGAAACATCTAAGTAAATTTTATTTTCAAAGTCATTGACATCTAAAAGGATTTCTTCTTTTTCAGAGTTTCTTTTTCTCCTCATATAAATAGGATAAGCTTTGTTTTTTTTCCAAACTTTATAATAAAACCATTCTCCTAGAGGTACAGGTTCTTGGTATTCTTCTTGAGGAAGAATACTTTTCATTTCCTTAAATAATTTTTTTTGTAAGGGATTTAAAATTTTTAGTTGTTCCTGAAAATATTGATTTTCTTTTGAAATATAGTTTAAAACTTCAGAATCTCCTTTTTTTTTTAACCAATGGTAATAGTCTGTAATAGTATCGTTAAATTTTTTATGAAGGTATTTTTCTTTTTGAGCTTTAGGAAAAGATTTAATCATTATTGTAAAAAGTAGTTTGAAATCTAAAAAATGTCAATCGGTTTGAATTTTGAACTAACTTGTTTTTGAGTTAGAAGAAAGTAAAAACTTTTTTAAACCTAAAGATAAATCTGTTTTTAAAAGAGGATTTTTATTTTTAATAGAACCTTGAGCAAAACTTTCTTTCCCTCCTCCTTTACCATGACAAAGAGGAGCTATGTAATTTTTTAAAATATGTCCTGCTGATATAACAGGGGTGATTTTTTTTTTGACATTTATAAAAATAGGATGCTTTTCTTTACACTCTCCTACAAGAATGACAAAAGAAAGATTTAATTTAAAAAGTAAAAAATCAGACATATCGGAAAGTATTTTTCTATCTTCTAAAGGTGTTAGTAGAGTTAGAAATCGGATATTAAGATTTTTAAAAGAAAAGGATTTAATTTCTCTTTGTAAATCAGATAAATTTGAATGTCTCTTATCCATTTCTCTTTTTTTATTTTTTAATTCTAATAAATCCTCTTTCTTTTTTCTAAAAAAATTGAAAAGAAGATTTTTTGAATTTTCTGATTTGTTTTTTTCTTCGAGTTTGGAATTCATCTTAAGATTCATGCTTTGTTTTAATTGGGGCAAGGGGAGTTTTAAAGTTTCAGTCAATTTTAAAATTTGCCAAGCAAAAGGGTGAAAGACATTTTCTATATTTTTCGTTTCAATTTCTGTTTTTAAAAGAGGAATTACTTTTTGATCTTTTTCCCATTTAATAATTTGTTGTTTGATGTTTTTTAATTCTTTTTCTTGTTGTTTTAAAACAGTTAAGAACGGATTTTGATTTTCAATTTTTCCTTGCCATAGGACTCTTCCTTGTTTTGTTTTTTGTTTAAAATGAAAATTCGTAGGGAGGTTTAAAAAAGCTCTCAGTTCTAGGTTTTGATTGATCAAAAGCTTTTCCCAAGATTTTAAGGCCAAAGAAGCATAAGCAGTGATTCGACGAAGACCTGTCCCGATTCCTTCTTCTTTAATGATTTTAAAAGCTTGTATGTCTTTAGTATTTGTGACATGAAGACCTCCACAAAGCTCTTTAGATATGTTTTCACCAATTTTTAAGACTCTCACTTTTTCAGGATAATTTTCTCCTTGAAGGTAGAGGTAGTTTTCTTTCCGAGCTGAGGAGAAGCTTTTGTAAAAAGCAGTTACATTCTCTGCTTTTTCGATATGTTTTAAGACTTTTTCTTCAATGTGTTGAATTTGTGTTTTAGTAAGGGCTTGAGTCTGTGTAAAATCAAATCTTAAAAAATAAGATTCAACTAAAGATCCAGCTTGCTTAACATGACGTCCTAAAACTTCTCTTAAAGCCGAATTTAAAAGGTGAGTTGCCGTATGATGAGATCTCACTCCTTGTCTATATTTTTGATACACTTCTAAATCGTAAGTTTCATTTAGGTCTAACTTTCCAGAAAGGACTTTAATTTGATGAACTAAAGAGTTACAAAGTTTAAAGCAATCTAAGACTTCAGCTTGTCCTTTTGCATTTTTGATGATTCCCTTCTCTCCAAGAGGTCCTCCTCCTTCGGGATAAAAGCAAGTTTTATCGAAAATTAAAAAAGCTTCCTCTCCTTCCTTTAGAGATTTTGAGATTGAAATTTTAGAGTTTTCTTTTTTAATCATGACTATTAATTTTCCTCTTTCTTTATCTTTTTCATAACCAGTAAATAAAGTTTTAGAAGGAACGATAAAAAGAAGTTGCTTTTCTAATTCTGTTTTAAGGTTTTGAGTCGAGGTTTGTAGTTCTTCTTTGTGTTTTAAACTTTCTTTATAAGCTTGTATTTTTTCTTGGGAAGCCATAGACCAAGCTTTTTCTTTAGCAATAAGTCTTGTTAGATCAATAGGAAAACCATAAGTACTGTACAAATTCCAAGCTGTTTTTTCATCTATAAAAGAATTGGAAGAAATATGTTGTTTTAATTTTTCTTTTCCTGTTTTTAAACTATTAAAAAATTTTTCTGTTTCTAATGAGATAATTTTTTCAATCGTTTTTTTTTCTCTTTTAAGTTCAGGGTAAATTTGAGAAAAGAGAAAAAGAGTTTGCTCACTTCCCATTTGTAGAAGGTTTTTTTTAGGGTTAAGCTTTTGACTATAATATAAGGCTCTTCTTATAAGACGTCTTAAAACGTAGCCAGAACCTTCACTTTGAGGTAAGACTCCCTCTGAAATTAAAAAACAAATGGATTTACTGTGATCTGCTAAAACGCGAAAAGCTTTTTGAATTTCTCCGTCTTTGTTTTCTGTGAAATCATAAGAGAGATGAGTTTCTTTTTCTAAAGCATGAATGATGTCTTTAAATAAATCTGTTTGATAAGTACTTTTTGTCCCTTGTAAAAGACTTGTTAATCTTTCTAAACCCATACCCGTATCTACACAAGGAGTTTTTAATTTTTCTCTTGTATTTTTATCTCTATCGTAAAATTCCATAAAGACGAGATTCCAAATTTCTTTGAGCTCTTCAGCTTGAGGTTTTTTTTTATTTCCCTTGTAATAATGGATTTCTGTACAGTATCCAGAAGGACCTGTCTCTCCCATCTGCCAAAAGTTATCTTTGTCCGTTCCTTGATAAATTTTATTAGGCTTGACTTTTTGCTTATCTCTCCAAATATGATATGATTCTTCATCTTTTTTATGAACGAAAACATAGAGATTGTCTTCAGGAATATTAAGACTTTGAGTTAAAAAATTCCAAGCTAAATCAATTGCTTCTTCTTTAAAATAATCTCCAAAAGAAAAATTTCCCAACATTTCAAAAAAAGTATGATGAAATAAAGAATCTCCTACATCTTCTAAGTCATTATGTTTACCACCGACTCTTAGACATTTTTGAATGCTTAAAACTTTTTTATAAGGGGCTTCTTTGAGACCTAAAAAAATATCTTTAAATTGATTCATTCCTGAATTGACAAATAAAAGGGAAGAGTTGCCTTGAGGAATTAAAGAGGAACTAGGTAAAAGATGATGCCCCTTTTCTATGAAAAATTTTTTGAACTTCCTTCTAATTTCAAAGTGATTCATAAAATAAAATTTAATAAAAAAAACAGGAATAGGCAAGAATTCTTGTTCACTTTGTAAAAGAATTCTTTTATATCTTTAGGACAATTCCTCCATGATTTCATTTATAATACTTTCTTCAAAGAGACGGTAAGCTAAAAATCTTTTGATTTTTATTTTTTCTTTTTGAGAGATTATTTTAAATTGTGAGGCTTTTTTTTTAAAAAGGATTTTAGCTTTTTTTAATTCTTTGTCTTTATCATATTCAGGTAAAGGAAGTCCTTTGTTTTGAAGGTATCCTTTGATATGAGTCCAACTTTTATTTTTTGTATGTAATTGATTCGTTGTTTGAAGAGACAGTTCATAAGGATCTTCTAACCATTTTTTTTGTTTTGCTAAATGAATTGACTGTTCTACTAAATTTAAAGAAAAATGAGAGGAAAGTTTTTGTTTGAGTTCTTTTTCAGAATGAGATCTTTGACTTAAGATTTGAGCGGTTTTTTGAAGAACCTCGTTTAAATCTTTTTTGTTTTTCAAGGACATAATTAATCTTTTTTTTGTTTGACTCAAAAACTATTTTAGAAGCTTTAAAAAATCAAAGCAATCTCGTAAAATTTATATCTTTAGCTTGAATTTTTTTCGTTTGAACTTTTTGGATTGGAAATTTTCATCTTCCTCATAATTTACCTTGAGTTTTTGAGATTCGGAGTTGCTATGATCTAATCCGTTAAAAATGAGATTTAATTTTTCTGGTTGAGGACTGGTCTCGAGAGCTATCTTTTTGCTGATGATATCTTTTTTTACAAGTTCAAGTAAATGTTGATTGAAAGATTGCATGCCCCAGGCGACATGACTTTCTTCAATAATCTCTTGAAGCTGAGAAATACTTTTAGTTTCATCTTCTAAAATTTTTCTTACTCTAGGGTTGTTGATTAAAATTTCTAAGACAGGAATAAGACCTGTATGGTCTTTTCTCATGACTAACTTTTGACATACAATGGCTTTTAAGGAAGAGGCAAATTCCATTCGATACAACTTTTTTCTTTCCGGATTGACCATTCCCATAACTCTATTAATAGTATCTACGACATTGTTAGTATGAAGGGTGCTAAAGACTAAATGACCTGTATTAGACGCATTTAAAGTAATCTCCATAGATTCTGTGTTTCTTAATTCTCCAAAAAATATAATATCAGGATCTTGCCGTAACGTGGAAGTTAAAGCCGAGTTATAATCTAGATAATCTATTCCAAGTTCTCTTTGTGTGATAAGACTTTTTTTATCTTTAATTAAAAATTCAATAGGATCCTCAATAGTGATGATATGTTTACTATACCTGTTATTAATGTCGTTTAACATAGATACAATGGTTGAAGATTTGCCATTTCCCGTAGATCCTGTTATAAGAATCAAACCTGTTTTATTGATGTTTTTTAATATATTTTGAAAAGAGTCTGGGAGATTGAGATCTTTGTAAGTAGGAATTTTAAAAGGAATTTTTCGAGCAACCAATCTCAAGGTCGATCTTTGATAAAAAATATTTAAGCGAAATCTTCCAAGTTTAGAAATTCCTATTGATAAGTCTATTTGTTTCTCTTTTTTTAATTTCTTTTTAACAGATTCAGTTAAAAAAGAATCAATTGCGACTTCTATATCTTCTTGTGTAAGGGGAATACCATCTTTATAAAGAAGAAGGAGTTCTTTATTTTTTCGAACAATAGGGGCTGAACCTACTTTTAAATGAAGGTCTGAGGCATTATGTTCAACTAAGAGTTTTAAACATTCATTTAAATCTAAAGACATAAGTTAAAACTATTACTTCTTTTATGTTTATCGGATAAAAAGTAATTTTATATAAATTTTTATTAGAATTTATAAGAAGGAAATTGGTTTTCCTAGGTTTAAAAGAGTTCTTTTATTCAAATTAAAAATTTGTAAGCCCTTTTTATTTGAGAATTTTTTTTTAAAAAGATAGTATAAATTTTATTTTTTAAGGAAAATAAAAGAAATGAAAGCGAATTTGTCTTTAAAAACACCTTTTGATCGTTTAGAAATCATTCATGCTTATTTTATGAGTTCTCAAGAATCCCTTTGTGTGGTTGAAAGCTGTACAGGAGGACTTTTAAGCTTTTGGCTTACAGCTTTACCAGGAGCTTCCAAGTATTTTAAAGGAGGACTCATATCTTACCAGAGGGAAGTAAAAAAGAGGCAGTTAGGTATTTCTATGCAAGAAATGAAAATCAAAGGTATGGTCACAAAATCTTTTGCAAATTTAATGACCCATAGCATTAAATCCAAATGGCTTTCTGATTGGGCTATTTCCACTTCAGGAGTTGCCGGTCCTTCCTTAGGAGATTTAGGTGAAAATGTTGGCAAAGTAGCCTTTTGTGTATCTTCCCCTCAGGTTCAAAAAAGTGCGTTAAAACAGTTTTATGACATACATCGTCAGAATTTTCAGTATAAAGCTTCACTTTTTGCTTTAGATTTTTTGATTTCTGAGTTAAGCTAAGCTCCCTTTTAAAAGTGGGTAATTTAGTAAAAGTAAGGAGAGTATATGTCTATATCAGTAAACAAAGATAAAATTAAAGCTTTAGATCTAGCAATATCATCTATTGAGAAACAATTTGGAAAAGGTTCTATTATGAAGTTAGAATCAGGAAAAAGTTTGTTTGACAATATTCCTGTTTATAGCACGGGTTCTTTGATTTTAGATAGAGCTTTAGGTATAGGGGGTTTACCAAAAGGTCGAATTGTAGAGATTTATGGACCTGAAAGTTCTGGGAAAACAACCTTAGCTTTAAGCACCGTTGCTCAAGCTCAAAAAGCAGGGGGAACTGTTGCTTTTGTAGACGCTGAACATGCTCTAGATGTATCTTATGCAAAGAAAATTGGTGTTAAGGTTTCTGATATGTTGATCTCTCAACCCGATACAGGAGAACAGGCTTTGGAAATAACTGACACGTTAGTTCGCTCAGGGGCTGTAGATGTTTTAATAGTTGATTCTGTAGCTGCTTTGACTCCTAAAGCAGAGATTGAAGGTGATATGGGAGACAGTCACGTAGGTCTACAAGCTCGTTTAATGTCTCAAGCTTTAAGAAAACTGACAGGTTCTATTAATCGAAGTCAAACTCTTGTGATTTTTATTAATCAAATTAGAATGAAAATTGGTGTTATTTTTGGAAACCCAGAAACTACAACCGGAGGAAATGCTTTGAAATTTTACTCCTCTATACGTTTAGATGTAAGACGTATTGCTGGGATTAAAAGAGGAGAAGAAGTTGTTGGTAACCGAACTCTTGTTAAAGTGGTAAAAAATAAAATGGCAGCTCCTTTTACTAGAGCTGAATTTGATCTTTTATACAGTGAAGGGATTAGTCAGTCTGGGGAAATTCTAGATTTGGCTGTAAAAGAAAATATAATTGAAAAGTCAGGATCTTGGTTTAGTTTTGAAAAGAAAAAAATAGGTCAAGGCCGGGAAGTGGTTCGTTTAGCTATTAAGGAACAAAGTGAGTTAAGAGATAAAATTAAAAAGGCTTTAAAACAGAAATTTGAATTAAATGCTAAAACTCTTTTTAATCAAAAAAATAATTCAAGCTTAAAAAAACATTAAGCCCTGTTGGAGATTTCCTTTATTGTGACTGATAAAGAGGCTATGGATTTAGCTCTTAAAGAGGCAAAGAAAGCTAAGGGTTTTGTATCCCCTAATCCTTGTGTGGGTTGTGTTATTTTAGATAAAAATAAAAAATTCTTATCCAGTGGTTTTTATGCCCATTATGGAGCTATTCATGCTGAAATTATGGCCCTCAATAAGCTTAAAAATAAAAAACTTTTAAATCAGGCTCATTTGTTTGTTACTTTAGAACCTTGCGTTCATTTTGGACAAAACCCTCCTTGTGTAGAGAGCTTAGAAAAATACTCTTGGGGAAGTATTACTTATGGGATAGAAGATCCTAACCCTCAAGTTTCTGGACGGGGAATCAAGTATTTAAAAGCTAAAGGTTTTCTTGTAAAAAAGACAGATTTTTTTAAATTGGAGTTGAAAAGATTTTATGAAGCTTTTGCTTTGAACATAAAGGAAAAAAGAAGTTTTTTTGCTTTAAAAACAGCATCTTCTTTAGATTCTGTTGCAACTTTAAATCATGGAGAAAGCCAATGGATTACAGAGGCTTCCTCTAAAAATATAAGCCATAACTTAAGACTTTCTTTTGATGCTATTTTAATTGGAGTGGAAAGTTTTTTACATGATAATCCTCGTTTAAATATCAGAAAAGAGGGTTTAGAGAAAAAAAATAAAGTTGTTTTATTAGATCCTTTAGGTCGTTCTCTTCCTTTGCTTTCTAAATCACGTTTGCTAACTGTTCGCTCTTTGAAAGACATTTATGTCGTAAGTTCTTGTAGAGAAGAAAAGCTAAAAAAATCAGGAATCTCTTTTATTTCTGTTCCTAAAGGTGAAATTAACTTAAAAGCTTTAAGTTATAAACTTTATGAACAAAAAATTTATTCTGTTTTAGTTGAAGGAGGGATTAAAACTTTTTCCTATTTTCTAAAGCAAAAAGCGAGTTCAAGACTTTATCAAATTATAAATCCTAGTTTTTTAGGAGGGTATAGAGGACGTTATTGGACGGAGAATTTGAATGTAGGGAATTTAAAGGATAAAATTCGTCTTAAATCCTTAGAAATTTTAAAAACTTCTCCCGATCTCTTCCTCACAGGTATTTTATCTTAAAAAAGAAGGAAAATATCTTAAAAAAATTATAGAATCAAAAAAATAAATCCGAATAAATCTTTTAGATGAATCTAAAAAAATTGAAAGTTCTTGTTGTTGATGATGATAAAAGCTTTTTAGGTGTTATTAAAAAAACTTTAGAATATAAAAACTGTGAAGTAACTTGTGTAACTGACATGGATGAAGGGCTTTCTTATTTGATAAATCAAGTTTACCATGTTGTTTTTATAGATTGCATTTTAAGAAATCAAAATGGAATGCTTTTTCAAACTATGGTTAGAGATATTTTAGGGAAATCTGTTCAAATTATTATGATGAGTGGTATTGTTTCCTCTAAAAGTGTTTCTAATTATATTGATTTAGGTTTTTTTGATTTTTTATTAAAACCGATTTCTTATTTAGAAATTGATATGAATCTCAGAAAAATTAAAGAGAAATATGTTTATGGAGAAAATATCAATTTTTTAATCAAGTTTTTTAAAGAGAATGTTTCAAAAATTGATCATCTTAAATATTTAGTTTCTTTAGAAAAAGTTTATGGTCATGAATTCTTTTTTTATTTAAGTGCTATTTTGTCTAGTAAAGAATCTTTAAAGTTAACTCTCAAATTTAATAATAAGGTTCAAGATATTTTTTTTAATCAAGGTAACTTTGTTGATTATAGATGTAATGACTCTCAGCTTTTAATTGATCGACTCTTATCTAAGGGATTGATTCAATCTAAAACGAGGTTTCAGTTACAAAACAAAACAGAAGAAGAATGTATAGATTATCTAACCTCTTCTTTTCTTTTAGGACCTGAGGAAATATTAGACTTCAAATATAATTTACTTATAGAGACTTTAAAAAGTATTTATCCTAGCTCTGAAATATCTGTAAAGCTTCAAATGGTTCCAATCTTAAAAAAATCTTATTTGATATTAACTCAAAATGAATATGCTGATATTGTATTTTTATTTTTTAAACAAAAATTCAATAATCAGTTTTTTTCATTATTTGATGAAGCTTTTTTTGATAGATATTTTATTTTTAATGAAAAAATTAAAAAGAGTTATCTTCCTGAAGTGATTCCTTTTGTTAAGGATTTAAAATCTAAAATGAAAATTCAATCTTTATATGAAAAACATAATAAAAATAAAAATTTATTTTGTTTTTATACTCTATATGTTTTGTTAAAAGGAGATGTTTTAATTTCCGAAGGGAAAAATGTATTAAATGAACAATATATCTATGAAAGATATGAAAAATTGCTAAAGTTTTTTTCTCAAAAGGAGAATAGAAAAAAATTGTTTCATATGTTAATTGGGGAAAATAATAAGGATTTAAATATCCAAGATAAGCAAAAAGCTTATAAAAATTTTTTAAAACACAATCATCCTGACATCATAGGAAATCATTTATCAAAACGAGTTGTAAATCAAATTAATTTAACTCTTGGAGTTTTTAAAGAAATTTATGAAGAAGAGGTAAATCCTAAAGTTAAAAAACAAATCGAAGAAAAACAAAAACAATCTGTTCTAAAAGATAGTTTGCTTTTAAATGAAAAACAAATTGCTATAGAAAGATATCTAGAACAAGAAAATTATGATAAAGCTTTTTCTATTTTAAAAACCATTCCTAAAAGTAAAATCGATGATAAGAATTTTTATTTACAAATGCTTATTATTTGGTTTTATTTTAAAACAGATAGAAATGTAAATGATATAGATAAAAAAGTCATCATTTATTGGATGTCTTGTCTACAAAAAAATAAAAACGATTTAGAAAATAATAAATTGTATTATTATATCGTAGGTTTAAATTACTTTTCTAGAGAGTATCATCAAAAAGCTTTAGAGGCTTTCCAATTTTGTCAAAAGTTAGATTTATCATTTAAAGCAACTTATAAAGAAATAAAAAAATGTCAATTGCTTCTAATAAAAAAACCTAAATCTTTTATGAGTCGAATAGCTAAATTAAAAAAGAAGAAGAAAAAAGCAAGTTAAATATCTTGATTGGGGAATTTTAAGACAATCCCCTCTTGTATTATTTTTTGGGTTGAGGGAGAGGGTTTAGAATACTGTTTGTTGATGTCTATGGTTTTCAAAACAAAACTGTCATAAAGATCATTCCCTGAAGATTTAATAATTTGTTTATAAATGATTTTTCCGTTTGAGTTGATTTGTATTTCAACTTCTGTTGTAAAATTTTGATTTTTAAAGTAGGCAGGTATTTTCCAGTTTTCTGTAATTTGGTTTCGGATTTCATTTCCATAAAGATAGGCCTGTAAAATTTTTTGAGAATTGAATTTTGTACTTTCAGAATCCTCTTTTTTTTCTGTGGTATTGTTTTCTTCTAACTTAGAATTTTTAGATTCTGTTTCAAAGCTGTTTTTCATCTCTTTTTTTGACTCGATTTTTTGAGGAGATGTTTTTTGTTCTTCCTTTTTTAAAAGTCTTGATTTAGGTTTTTTTATCTCTTTTTTTTGAGCTGTTTTAATTTTTTTTTTTGGAGCTTTTTTCGCTATCTTTTTTTTTGGAATCTCTGGTTTTTTTGTATTTTCAGATAATTCTAACTGACTGATTTGAATAGAATTTTCTATGAGGAAGCTTTTCTTATTTTTAAAAAACAAGCCTTTTGATAAAATAAAAATTAAACCTATGAAAAGATGTGAACTCAAAGAAAGGATTAAGAAAAATCTAAGACTTTTATTTTGAAATAAATGTTTCATTGAGTTACAGTAATAAGGTTCACATTGTTAATTCCACTGGCTTTGATTTGTGCTAAAGTTTGAGCCACTCTTCCATAAGGAACCCATTTATCAGCTTGTAGATAAATCGCTTGAAAGTTGTTATGTTCTCGAATCGCCTGAAGCTTTTTTTGTAAATCTTCTAAAGCTATCGATTGATCAGCTATATAAACTTGTTCGTCTTTTTTTATTTGAACGATGAAAGCTTTTTGAGGGAGTTGGTTTCCTATATTTTTAGTTTTAGGCAGTTCAATTCCAACTCCTTGTTGAAGCATAGGAGCTGTTACCATGAAAATAATAAGTAAGACAAGCATGATATCTACAAAAGGAGTTACATTGATTTCACTTAAAAAGCCTTTTTGTTTGGAAAGATTTTTCATTTTATATCGTTTTTGTCATGAAAGAAATTTCTTCTTGTAACATTTAAAAAATCGGTTGTGAAATTATTGAATAAGAGTTCAAATTTTTTAACTTCACCAAGATAGTTATTGTAAAATATAGAAGCAGGAATGGCTGCAAATAATCCCACTCCTGTTGCTAAAAGAGCCTCAGCAATACCGGGGGCAACGACGTTTAAACTTGCTGATCCCATAATTGCAATTTTGTTAAAAGAATTCATGATTCCAAAAACAGTTCCAAAAAGACCGATAAAAGGACCACTGCTTCCTACGGTCGCTAAAAAATTCAGAGAGTTTTCCATTTCAGATAATTCCTTTTCACATTCCTTTCTTAAAGCCCTTTCAATATTATCTAAACCTTTAAGGGTGGGGACGGAGGACTTTGAGTTTTTAAGAATTTTTTGCATTTCATTATAACCTCCAATGAAAATACAAGCTAAAGGGCTATTTTCATTAGAACGAGCTTTGCTGTAAATATCTTCAAAAGAACCATCTTTTAGAAATATATTTTCAAAAGGAAGATTGGACTTTTTAATGAATTTAAAAAAAGCGTATTTTTGAAAAATGATAGCCCAAGAGACAATAGACATAACAAGTAAAATTAAGAAAGTGATTTGAACAATAATGCTAGCAGATAAAATAGCTTCTAAAAAGTTGATACCTTTAGAAGATAAATCCGTGGTTTGAAAGGACATAGAACTTGAGGTACTTGCCTTTATAGATTCTGGATGAAAACATAAATAGAAAAAAGAAAAAGAAGCAATTAAAAAAGAGATTTTTTTTTTAAAATTCATTTTCAATGATTGTAAAAATAGCTTTTTTATAAAGCAAGATTTTTTATTTATTATATTCCTTAAGGCTAGTTATTTTAAAGGCTTAAGCAATTTTTTTTATTTTTCAATTTACCCTTTGTCTTTAAATAAAGTAAGGTAGATTGTATTTGAGATGAAATTAAAACATGAGATATTTCAATTTTTTTCAAATCTTGTTTTGTATAGGGAGGATCTTTTTCTAAAAAAAGAAGTTTCTTGTTTTTTCTCAAAGTTTTCATTTGGTCAAGAACTGTAAAAGAATAAGAAGAGGGAATAATGACTCCCTCCTTTTTAAAAGAGTTATAAGGAAAAACAGAGAGCATTTCCATACGAATGAGAGTTTTAAAAGAATAAAGGATTTTAAAAGAAGAGCTAAAAGATAAGGTTTTTAATTCGTTTAAAAGTTTTTCATTTGTAGATGAAATATAGATGTTTCCTTTTAGAGAAGTTAGAGTTGTCTTTAATTTTTTTATAATTTTTTCTCTATCAGAGCCTAGAAGATGAAATAAGAAATTTGAATCTTCAGGCAAATAGGAAAGGATGTGAGTAAGGGTTAAGTTTGTTGTGTCGGAAGTTGTTTGGGACTTTTTTTTAGAATCTATTTTTTGAAGAGAAAGGATTTGTTCATAGCTGACATGAGATATTTCTTTTCTTTCTCCCGAAGGAAGGATAAAAAAAGTTTTTTGACTGATCATCCAGTCTTCTTCTTTATTTAAAACAAGGGGTAAAACAAAAAAGACATCTTTTTGAGATAGAAATTGAAGTTTTTCTAAAGTTTTAAGGAAGTGACTTTGAGTTAAAAAATAAGAAACTCCTAAACTGAAATCTGTTTTTTTTTCTTTTTCAGGAAAAAAAGAGACCCCTAAAAGAGGATTACAGTTTTTTTGTTTAAAAGTGAGTTCTTCTTTTTGAAAAGAAAGAGAGGTCAAAATCAAGACTGCAAACAAGAAAGCAACAGGAATTAAGATTAAAACCAATCGTTTTAAAGCTTGTTTAAACATAGAGTCAGTTATAATAAATTTTAAAAAATCAGCAAGTTTTTTGTTTTAGGAAAAAATTATCTCATAGATAAACTTATTAAAAATATTTTTTCCTTGAGAGGGGATTTATACATGTGAATGTAGTAAGTGTAGTAATATAGGGAGGTTTTATAAAAAAGCTATTGTTTTGATTTTAAAAAAAATTTTAACACAGAGTTTAAGAGTTTTAAATTTTTAGAAAAAAACTATAGAACAATGAAACAAAATGCGGGAATTGTGAATTAATAACAGAAAGAGTTAAATCTTTAGTTAAAATCTCACAAAATAAAAGATGAACTTATAAAGTTCCTTCTTTATTTTAAGGACTTCAAATTAAAGTCAAACGTATCACTCTCCAAGAATTTGAAAAGAATTGGAAATTATATTATAGAAGCTTATTCAAAAAAAAGGCTTGGATATTCAATTATTCACTATAATGATATATTGGCAGGTAAATTCTAAAGAGTAAGTGCTTTAATCTTTTTCCTATCGGACTTTTTAAACTTTTTCTTAGGACTCCAATTAAACTAAGGATTTTATTTATCACTATTTTAAATTCCCTCAATAATCTCAAATTGCCATTTATAGCTATTCAAATATGTAATTCCCATTATTTTACACTTTTGTATCAGTTTGGAAATGAATTTGCTAGTAACTTTCATGGAGTGATTTTAACTTCATTTAAAATCAGGAGCTAACAAATAAAACAACAAAAAAAATATATAAAAATGGTATCCTTATTTTGTATTGTCTTGAAACACAGGGCATCTATTGAGTCTATATACTTAACAATGTAAAGAAGATTAATATTTATAAACCATATGAAGACATAAAATGTAGCTTCCATACAAAGAATCCAACAGCAACTTCCAACAAATCCAGCTCACTTGAATTTATTCTAAAAATTCTTTATTTACAAAATAATCTAAAAAATTTATACTAAAGAAAATATTAATCTTGTTGTATAAACTAATGGTAGATTTAAATAAAATTTTTAGAGCTAGATAGATTAATTTTTTAAGATGAGTACTAAAGTACTTTTATTCTCGGTAGCACGCCTAATAATAGGCAATGAAGATTTTACTTTATAAGATTTTTTATCTCTTGAAGAAGAATATAATGAGGATTTAAGAGAACAAAATAGAATTATCAAAAAAAAATGTTGAATGAGGGTAGATTTATTTATCTCTATTTTGAAGAAGGAAGTGTTTTTCCTAGACCTGGTACTGTTTATAATAAGAAAACTCAGAAAGAAGAAAAAAATCCAAGAAACATAAATCAAATAGAGAAAAGTTCACAAAGCTTTTGATTAATTGATATAAAAAAAATATTTATTAAAAGAAAAGCTTGGAGAGTTAGTTAAAGAAAAATCTAAAAAAAACAGTAAGAATATAATAGATGAAAAACATTTTTTAGATGAAATTCAGTCTATTAACACAATATGTTTATCTTCTGTTCCTGATTTATCAAGGAATCCTTAGTAAAGAACTAACTTCAAAGATAAAGGATAATTTGAAGAAACACTATTTAGCTCTTTATTTCTTTTTTAGTTGAAGTATCTTGTTTTTTGAAAGATCTGTTACTTTTATAATTGTAGAAATATCTACACCTAACTCCAGTAATTTAACTGCCTGTTCCCTTTTTTCCGCTTGTCTCCCTTGTTCAAACCCTTCTTCAAACCCTTCTTCCTTCGAATCCTGTATGTCTAATCTATAATCCATCTTCCTGCGGTACTCATCATAGGCTAACTCTTGCATTCTCTCATCCTCTGA
>JACOND010000031.1 GCA_014323935.1 Bdellovibrionales bacterium | reverse complement strand
TTGTTTCATTTGTTATCTCCTTTTGTTAAATTAAGTGAAACTCACTCCTTTATAGTTACTAGCAAATTCACTTCCAAGCTGATAAAAAAATAATGGAAATTTACATATTTTACACCACACAAAGCTATAGAATCCTTTAAATATAAGGGTTTTAGGAAGTTTTTATAAAAGAGAAAAAAGACAAAGTTTGAGTTCCTATAAGTTGTTTACCAACACTGCCAATCAAAAAGAAATACTGAAAGAAAAAGCTGTATAGACATTTACCGATTTAAAGATTGCTGTAAAGAGTTTTCAGTTCAAACAAATGAGCTGGTAAATTTTAAAGAGCAAGTCTTAAGGACTTTTTATGGGGATTTTTCTTAGCCTTTTTTCTTTGGATTTTTCACTTTCTTTAATTCTTCTTTAAAGAAAGCGATAAATCTTTATTCATACATCTATTTTAAGGCTTTATTCTGCGGTCTCAAATATATATTTGATTAATAATTATAATCAAAGAAAAATAAAACTTTTCAAAAAAACAAAGAGATTTATTTAATTTCTTGATGTAAAGTATGTCGCCTTAAAAAAGGATTGTATTTCTTTTTTTTAAGCCTTTCTGGATGAGTTTGTGAGTTTTTAGTGCTTGTATAGCGAGAAGGAGATTTCCCTGCTTTTCTAGCTTCTGTGCATTCTAAAGTAATGATCTTAACTCCTTTTTTCTTCTTAGCCATAGCCTTTTTACCTCTTTTTTACGAAAAATAAACTATAAAAAAAGATTTTTGTCTACAAAAAAATGTTTTTTTAAAAAAGATAATTTTACACACTTAGCTTTTAAAAAAGTTGATTTTTTTTATCTGAAAATATATTTTTTCTTTATGCTATTACAATCTCATTATCATAAAAAGCTTGTCTTAGATACCAGTGTCATACTTTATGATGCTCTTGCTGTTAAAACCTTTCATAAGACTGACATTTATATCCCTCTTCCTGTTATTCAAGAAATTGATACCTTTAAAAAAGATATGGGAGAAAAAGGAAGAAATGCCAGACAATTTAGCCGGTTTATAGACACTTTGAGAAATAAGGGTCAGTTAACAAAAGGAGTCTTTCTTGAAAATTGTAAATCTTATGTTCATATCAATATGCTTTCAGACTATGAAAACTATCTTCCTTCCCTTTTAGATAATAAAAAAGTAGATAATCAAATATTAGGTATGGTCTTATTTCTTCAACAGCATTTTCCTAAAGCTTCCGTTGAACTTATTAGTAAAGATATCAACTTAAGAATCAAATCTGATGTCTTTGGTATTAAAAGCAAAAACTATGATCCCGATCGCATATCTTCTATAGAAAAAATGTATTCAGGAATTAGAAATATTTCAGTAACAGAAAAACAACTTGAAGAATTTTTTAAATCAGGCTTTTTAAAATTAAAAACAGAAAAATTTTTAGCTAACCAATATTTTGTTCTATCAAATAAAAAGCAAGTTGGATTAGGACGTTACAACAGAAAAAAAAATCAAATTGTTCCTCTTCTCTCAAATAAAACTCCTATTTGGAGAGTTCATCCAAGAAATCATGAACAAAATTTTGCTCTTGATGCTCTTTTAAATACAGATTTACTATTTGTATCTCTATTAGGTAAAGCTGGAACGGGAAAAACACTTTTAGCTTTAGCTGCAGGTCTTCGTAAAACCATAGATGAAGCTCTTTATAAAAGACTATTGGTTTGTCGTCCCGTTTTTCCTATGGGAAAAGATATAGGTTATCTACCTGGAGATATTGAGCAAAAACTCAATCCTTGGATGCAACCTATCTTTGATAGTTTAGAATATATTATGGGAATGGGGAAAAAATCTCCCCACATTACCAGAGATTTGATAGATCAAGGCTTATTAAATATTGAACCTTTGGCTTACATTAGAGGACGAAGTATTCCGCAACAATATATTATTGTTGATGAAGCACAAAATTTAACGCCTCATGAAATCAAAACAATCGTCACAAGAGCAGGAACAGGAACAAAAGTTGTTCTTACAGGTGATTGTTACCAAATTGATAACCCTTATATAGATGCCTCTAACAATGGTTTAACCTATTCTATTGAACGTTTTAAGGGACAAGATATTTTTGCTCATGTCACATTAACTAAAGGAGAAAGGTCAGAATTAGCTGAATTAGCCACTAACTTACTATAAATCTAATTTGTAGAACTGATTATTTAAGAAATAACAATTTTTTTTCAATATTTAAATATCTTCTATCTCTTCAACAGCTCCTAATAATTTTTAAAATTTCTTTATTCTAACTCTTCAACAGCTCCTGCTTCTTCAGAAACACTTTCTAACTCTTCAACAGCTCCTGCTTCTTCAGAGACACTTTCTAACTCTTCAACAGCTCCTGCTTCTTCAGAGGCACTTTCTAACTCTTCAACAGCTCCTACTTCTTCAGAGGCACTTTCTGACTCTTCAGAGGCTTCTGTAAGAGATATTTCTATCCTTTGCCAATTTATATCTTTCATAAAATCTTGATCTATTAAAGTTTGTAATTTTTCTTCTACATCAGCAGATGCATCTAAAACTTCTTGGGAAACTCCGTCTTGATTTTTTATTTCTGCAACCTTCGACTTGATCTCAATCAATTGATTTTTAATTAAATTTTTATTTTCAAGATAATCATTGTATTTCGCATTCACTTCATGAATAATACGAATGAATGTAATATAATCTTTTATTTCATTTTTTAAATTCTTTTTTTCATATTTATAATCTCGTAAAGTATCAACATAGTCCTCAAGGAGTTCAAATAAAAATCCCATTTTCAAATGTCTTTCGTTTTGCCAGGTTCTTTCTTTTCTATTTTCTAATTTTCTAGGACCGCAGGAAACAAAACCTAATAGACAAATAAAAAATAAAATAGATTTAGTATAAATAAACACTGCACACTCCTTTGTTTAGATTTATTCTATATTTATAGTATTAAAAAAAAATTAATATAGCAAGGATTATTTTTCGATAAATCATTTATCAGTTCAAAAAGTAACATTAGTAAAAAATTTTGTATCAGTTATTATCAAATTTTTCTGCTTTCTCAATTTTAAGAAAATACCACCCATTTACTAAAACACTTGTCAAATAAACTGACACTATTATAGAAATAATAGTTTGGTAAATAAACTGTGTCTAGACTTTAAGCGAAGAAAAATGGGATATAGCTCAGCTGGTTAGAGCACTACCTTGACATGGTAGAGGTCAGCGGTTCAAATCCGCTTATCCCAACCATTTAGCTTATAGTTACTTAAGTCTTGTTTTTATTTTTTCTAGATAGAAATTACACTTTTAATTTATTTTGTCTTTTCTAACAATAAAACTCTATCTTTTTAATTGAGATAGGTAGGTGCTTTACCTAATAAGGAGATATTTTTAAACCTTTTAGGAATCTCTCCTCCTATATGATGCTCAAAAAAGTCAGGAGAACAGAAAAAACGACATTGATTGACCATACAAAAAGAAACAACTTCATCAGCATAAAATTCCATAGGTTTTAATTTTCCATTAAACAAAATCTTAACAATATCTCTTCCTTGTTCTCTTTTAATAAAAAAACAATATTTAGGTGTGATTCCTGCAGAAGATAAAATTTTTTGAACAAAATTAAAAACTTTTTCCTTATGTAAATTTTGATTGATAGCTATACGACTTTGCAACTCAGAAAACCAAACCGCAAACCGTTCTTCTCCTTTTTTATTTTTAAATAACATCGTTGAAGCAGAAGGTATCATTCCTCCTATAATACCATAAGGAACAATTTCTACCCATTTCTTACTAGTTTTAGTTTTATTTGTTTTCTTCATAAATACATTCTCTTATATTTTTTTCCCATAACATGTAGAAATGTTCAAGTGACTTATTTTTAAAGGTACAATTTGACCTATATCTTCTTTAATTCCTTCAAAATAAACCAACTTATTTTGTGTAGAACGTCCCACAAATAATTTTGTTTTACAATCTTGTTTTTCTACCAACACTTTCAAAACAGCTCCTTTGTATTTCTCAACAAGAGAAAAAGCAAGCTTTTTATGTTTTTTTTGTAATCTTTTTAATCGATTTGATTTTACTTCCTCTAAGACTTGATTTTTAAAAGATTTTGCCTTAGTAAAAGGACGCGAAGAGTATTTGAAAGAAAAGATCATTTCATAAGGCACTTTGTCAAGAAGACTCAAAGTGTCTTCAAAGGCCTCTTCAGTTTCTCCAGGAAACCCAACAATAATATCAGTTGATAAAACAGAACCTGGCACTTTTTCTAAAATCATATAAGCTTTTTCTATGTATTCCTCTCTCGTATACCCCCGATTCATATCTTTTAAGACCTTATCATTTCCTGATTGAACGGGAAGATGTATAAAATCCATAATTTTATTTCGGTATTTTTGCATGGTATCTACTAATTCTTCATTAAAATCTTTAGGATGAGAGGTTGTGTACCTTATCCTTTGAATATCTGTATGAAGAGCTAAATTCTCTAGAAGCCTTGAAAAATTAGCACCACAGGGGGATTGATAAGAATTGACATTTTGTCCTAATAAAGTGACTTCTTTGACTCCTCTTTTTGTTAAAGATTGAATATCTTCTATAAGATGAACTAAAGGACGACTACGTTCTCTACCTCTTGTAAAAGGAACAACACAAAAAGTACAAAAATTATCACATCCTTTAGATATATTAACAAAAGTAGAGACACCAGGATCTCCAATAAGAGTTTTGATATGATAAGGGTCTTGAGTTTTTTGTTGTACAGAGACAACTTCTCGATCTTCATTTTCTAACCTTGAAAGAACCTCAGGAAGTTCATCAATAGCATCTGTTCCTAAAACAAAATCTAACAAAGGAAGCTGTTTGAGTAAGCGACTTCTTTCTTGTTGAGCAACACAACCAGAAACTCCTATTTTTAAGTAAGGATTTTTATTTTTAAGGTATTTATAACGTCCGACTTCTGAATGAACCTTATGAACAGGTTTTTCACGAATACTACAAGAGTTTATAAGAATTAAATCAGACATTTCTGGTTGAGGGACTTTAACCCATCCTGTCATCTCTAAAAGACAAGACATCCTTTCGCTATCATTTACATTCATTTGACAGCCATAAGTAGAAATAAAAAAGTTCTTACGTTTTGATAAAATACTATTTTTTTCTTCCATATTTTTTTATTATAACTAAGAGTAAAAATAAATCAAGCTTCAGACTTATTAAAAAAATAGTATTTTTTTTCATTAAAGATTAATTTTATAATTTATTTTCTGATTTTAACTTTTTATAAACTACAAAAAAGTGTAATCGACAGTAACCTTTAAATAAAGGTTGAAGGTCACAGCTTTCAAATAAACAGTAATTCTGATTTTTCATATTCTTTAAACTTTTTTTAACCTTTTTAATAGACTTACTTTTTTTTGAATCTGGTTTTTTAACTTTTTTAATAGACTTACTTTTTTTTGAATCTAATTTTTTTACCTTTTTAATAGATTTGCTTTTTTTTGAATCTGGTTTTTTAACCTTTTTAATAGACTTGCTTTTTTTTGAATCTGGCTTTCTAACTTTTTTAACAGATTTACTTTTTTTTGAATCTGGTTTTTTATTTTGTTTTTTTATCTTTTTCTTATTAGACATAAAATGACCTCTCAATTAATAATTAAATGTTTTACTATTTTTCTAAAAAAATCTTTATAATTGTTTCTCTCTAGTTGATGTAAATTTTTCCTGTTTCTGTTTTTAAATTAATATTTCCTTTTTTGTTTAAAGTAGAGCGAATTCTTCCAGAAACTTTTACAGACTTACCTCTAAATCTTTTATTTAAATATTTTGGAGCATAAATAAATCCTGTTTGAGTATAGGCCTCAACTTGAGGTCCTTGTCCCATTACATAAAATCTTATAAGAGCTTCCCTAGTTTGAATATTTACTTCATTTGGCTTTGCAGATGCTATCACTTGTCCAAAATGGGTAAAACCTTTTATATCCCCTTCAAAAAATTTTAAATGAACAAAAAGTTTATTTGAATTAAAAACAAGTTTTCCTTTTGTTTTGATGAGATTTAACTTACCTTCATTTATTTGTAAATCAAAAGTTCCTTCACTTTCAGTTAAATTTAAATCGGTCTGAACAGATCTTAACTTTAAAAGCCCTCTGTGTTTAAAAGTGTCAATATGACCTTCTTGTAAACTAATATTCCAATCGGAACTTGTATTCTCCATTTTAATCCTACCATTAAAACTAGAAATAAACACAGGACTTTTCCAAAGAGAAAAAGTAATTTCAGAGAAAGAAGCAAAAATACTTACAGGTAAGGAAGGACCTGAAAGAATAATTTCTACCTTTGTTTTAGAATCAGACCAAGAATTTTTAGAAGAAAAATTTTGAGATTGAATATGAAGTTGACCTTTCTCATTTTTAAAAGACAACTTTCCTTTCCAAGTGAGATGATAAGAAGAACTTTGCTTTTCTTGAAATTGCAATTTTAGATTTTCTACCTGAATTAATATAGATTTGATTTCTTTTATAGACCAACTCTTTTCACCTGCTAAACTCAAAAAAGGAAACATCAATAAAAGAAAAATTATTTTTTTCATTTCTTTATCCTACTGTTTTTCAGCTTTTTCATTAAAGCATATAATTTTTTACTTTATATTACTTAAATATTGAAAAAACAAGACTTTAGAGAAGTTTTTAACCCGTTTAAGTAAAAAATATAAATTTTAAAATCAAAAAACCAAATAAAAAAGCCGAATAAAAAGATACAAAAGATTTTAAGGTTTATTATGTTGAAAAATTTAAATTATATCCTTCTTTTATTTTTTTTAATTCCTAATACTTCTTACTCTGCTTTTATACTAAAAATTAAAGAGGATAAGGCTCTTATTAAACTTCAAGGGCTTAAAACTTACGAAGGGGCTTACTTTAGAATTTACAATTTAGACAATACTAAAACAGGATTATTAAAAATTGATAAAATTGCTCATACAGTAGCTATAGGAACTTTAAAAGTAGGCTTTATGAACAGAAGATGGAATCTTCAATCTATATCTAAAAAAACAGCCTTACTTGAATTAACTAAGGCCTCTAAAAAAGAAACAAAACTAGCTCTTATTCATAAGGAAAAAATGAAAAGAAAAATTGCTGAGAAAAAGTCTTTAGATCGAAAAATAAAACTTGCCGAGCAAAAAATCTTAGAGAGAAAAAGAAAAATTGCGAGACAAAAAGCTTTAGAGAGAAAAAGAAAAATTGCGAGACAAAAAACCTTAGAGAGAAAAAGAAAAATTGCAAGGCAAAAAGCCTTAGAGAGAAAAAGAAAAATTGCTAATAAAAAGAGAAATTTAAGTCGAAAAATAGCTTCTTTTACTCTTAACAACGATATTTTAAATGATTTAGAAGGACTCACAGATAATGATATACAGTCTAAAGAAATTCTAAACTATCCCAAGACAGATTCTTCTAATGAAGCTAACCAAACTCAAGATTCTAGTGCTTATTCCACTCAAGATTCTACTGATTACCCAACTGTTGATTTAGAACAAATAAATAGCAATACCTTTTCGAACAAGTCTTTTCAGTTAGGATTAAGAATCAATCCTCAATTCAATTTTATGCGAGCTCGTCCTGAAAATAATGATGAGTATGACATGATAGGAGTAGGAGGTGGCATCCACTTACAATCTTTTATTTCTTACAATTCTTTTTTAGATATAGGAGCTAGTTTAGGTTATCGGTTTTTTGATGTTTCAACTGATAACAGTGGAGATACTTGTCTAAACGATAAAGGATGTGATTTTAAAATTCATTATATTTCAGGAATGGCTCACTTAAAACTCAATCTGTTAAAATTTAAAAAATATGATTTTTGGATTCTTGCTGAAGGATCTTTAATGAGATCTTTATCTTTTTCCCATAATGTTCCCGGTTTAAATGAAGAAGAAATCGCTAATTCTTTACAGGGAACACTAGGAGGAACTTTAGGCTTTGATTTTAAATTTGATAGATGGATTATCCCTCTATCCATTAATGGTAGCATTCATATGCCACTTTCCGATACCACTCTTCTTTTAACAGGAGGCTTACAAACAGGTATAAGGTACAAATTTTAAACAAGAAAATACCCAGCTTTAAATCTAGATTAATAAAGAGTACCACTTCAAATCCATTGTCTAAATCACTCAAAATCCATTTTTCTTTTAACGCTCAATACATTTTCAATCTGACTTATTTTAGTGATCAATTGCTCTAACTGCCTCAATCCCTTAACCTGCGTATTAAAAACTAAAACAAATTTTAAGGATTTCGTTTTATTTACTTTTAAATTATTAATATTTAAACCCAGAAAATTAAAAGCTTCACTCAATTTTGATAAAGTTCCTGGTTTATCTAAACACACTATATTCAAGGCTATAACATAGTCATTATTGTTACTATGATCATGCTTCCAATCCACTTCAATGAAACGATCTGATGAAATTTGATCTAAACAACCACAGATAGAACGATGAATAACAATACCTTTTTTTCTACTCACATAAGCTTTAATATAATCTCCAGCAACAGGATAACAACATTTAGAAAAATGAACCATAACATCTTCGTTACCTCCAATTATTAAAGGGGAACTCGAAGTATCTGATTCGTTTTGAGATTGAGTGATATCAATTTTATCCATAATTTGAGAATTTACTTTATTTTGATTTTTCCTTAAAAAGAACAAAATTTGTTTAAAATCAATTTTTCCAAAACCTAAATCTAAAAGTAAATTTTCTTTTTTATTATAGCCCTTAGATTTCATAAATTCCTTAAATAGAGGATCTACTAAAAGATCTTTTTCTGATATTTTATAACGATGACAAGCTTTTTCAAAAATTTTAGTTCCTAATTCTATAGATTTTTTTCTTTCTTCTGCTTTAAAAAAATTTTTAATTTTAGATCGAGCTTTAGATGTAACACATATCTTTAACCAATCTTTAGAAGGTTTAGGTGTTTTTGAAGTAATAATTTCAACAGTGTCTCCACTTTGTAATTTATGATTTAAAGTCACCTGCTGACCATTCACTCTAGCTCCGATTGTCCTTTCTCCTAATTGAGTATGAATGGCATAAGCACAATCAACAGGAACGGAATCTTTGGGAAGTTCTTTAATCTCACCTCCTGGAGTAAAAATATAAATTTCTGATTCAAAAAGATCTCTTTTCACATTATCTAAAAACTCTTCAGAACTATCAGAATGTTTATGCCAATCAACTAAATCTTGAAGCCAATTTAACTTATAAAGATCATTTTTTTGATTCCCTTGATTTTTCATTTTATAAATCCAATGAGAAGCCACTCCTCTTTCAGCCACTGAATGCATGTCATAAGTTCTAATTTGAATTTCAATTTGACGAGCTTCAGGACCTAAAACAGTTGTGTGAAGACTTTGATATTTGTTTCTTTTAGGCATTGCAATAAAATCCTTAAATCTTTTAGGGACAGGTTTCCAAAGAGCATGAATAACACCTAGAGCTTCATAACATTCATGAATCTCTTCTAAACAAATACGAAAAGCAATAATATCATGAAGTTCTTCAAAAGAAACATTTTGATAACTTGTTTTATTATGAATAGAATATAAATTTTTATATCGACCTTTAACTTCATAGTTCCAAATTTTATTATCCTTCAAATTTTTCTTAATAAGATCTATGACATTTTTAACGTAAATATTTTTATCTTTATTGAAAGTTCTCATTTTTTCTTCTAAAAAACGAAAGTTCTCAGGCTGTGAATATTTAAAAGATAAATCTTCCATTTCTGTTTTAATTTCATTCATTCCTAAACGACTAGCTAAAGGAGTGTAAACTTCCAAAGTTTCTTTTGCAATAGCCACTTGTCTTTCAGTACTCAGGTATTCAAGAGTTCTTAAATTGTGAAGTCGATCTGCTAATTTAACTAAAATGACTCGAACATCTCTTCCCATAGCTAAAATCATCTTTCTAATATTTTCACTTTGTTTTTGATAGATATTACGAAATTTTATTCTAGAAATTTTAGTGACACCATCTAATAAAAAACTGATTTTAGAACCAAAATGTTTTTCAATATCACTAAGAGAAACAGGGGTATCTTCTACCACGTCATGAAGAAGTGCTGTAATAATACAGTCTTGATCCATACCAAGATCAAGTAAAATTTCAGCGACCTGAAGAGGATGAGTTATATAATCTTCCCCACTTCTTCTTTTCTGCCCATGATGAGCTTTTTTAGAAAACTCATAAGCTTTTTTAATTTTTCCGGTATTAAATTTTAAACCGTTATTTTGTATCTTATGTAAAATGGAATCAATAGTTCCAAAAGCAATATTTTGTTCAGATTGTTGTTTAAAAGAATCCACCAAAGGTATTTTACTTAAAAACTAAAATTTTTCTAGTTTTTTCTTCTACTTATTTAAAAATAACTCTCATTTTAGTCTTCTTTTTTATCGTAATCTTTTACATTAATAGTTTCTTCTTTACCTGAATCATCAGCCTTTTTATCTTCTTTTTTATGTCCATCACTATCTTTATCACTTTTTTTATAAATTTCTTTACTTAATTTATGTATAGAATTTGTGACAGTTTCTTCATACTTTTCCAAGTCATCAATACTGATCTCTGAACTTTTTTTCTTTAATTCTTCCTTGATCTTATTAATACTTTCCTCAGATTCCGCTTTTAACTCAGAAGATATTTTATCCGTGTTTTCTTTCACAAGCTTTTCATGTTGATAAATTAAGTTATCCAGTTTATTTTTAATTTCAATCAATTTCTTCCTTTGTAAATCCTGCTCTTCATAAACCTGAGAAGATTTAATCATGTCATCAATTTCCTTTTGACTCAAAGTGGGTTTGTTAATAACAATTTTTTGACTTTTTCCTGTTTTTTTATCTTTAGCAGAAACATCAATAATTCCACTTGAATCAATTTGAAAGGACACTTCAATTTGAGGAACCCCTCTAGGAGCTGGCACAATATCTGATAAATCAAATTTACCTAAATGTTTATTATCTTTAGCCATGCTTCGTTCCCCTTGAAGAACATTGATAGTGACAATGCTTTGATTATCTTCGGCAGTAGAAAAAACTTGTGATTTTTTAATAGGTATAGTCGTATTTTTAGAGATTAAAGGTGTCATAACTCCACCTAAAGTCTCAATTCCTAAAGAAAGAGGAGTTACATCCAATAAAAGAACGTCTTTAATTTCATTAGATAAAACTCCTGCCTGAACAGCAGCTCCCATGGCAACCACTTCATCAGGATTAACACTCTGATTTAATTCTTTCTTAAAAAATTTCTTAACAGCCTCTTGAATGGCTGGAATCCGAGTACTTCCTCCTACCATAATAACTTCATCAATATCATCTACTTTTATATCTGCATCTTTTAGAACAATTTTACAAGGCTCTAAAGTTTTTTGAACGAGATGCTCTGTCATTTGATTAAATTTAGCTCGAGTTAAAGTAGTTTCTAAATGCTTAGCTCCCGATTCATTTGCTGTTATAAAAGGTAAACTTATAGAACTTTCCTGAGCTACACTTAACTCAATTTTAGCTTTTTCAGAGGCTTCTCTCAACCTATGCAAAGCATTTCTATCTTTTTTTAAATCAATCCCTTCTTCTTTTTTAAATTCATCAATTAACCAATTTAAAATCACCTCATCAAAATCATCTCCTCCCAGTTTTGTATTTCCATTTGTTGCTTTAACTTCGATTAATTTATTATTGATATCTAAAATAGAAATATCAAAAGTTCCACCTCCTAAATCATACACAACAACCTTTAAATCTTCCTTTTTATCTAAGCCATAAGCTAAGGCTGCAGCCGTTGGTTCATTAATGATTCTTTTAACATCCAAACCTGCAACTTTACCAGCATCTTTTGTAGCTTGTCTTTGAGAATCATTAAAATAAGAAGGAACTGTTATAATAGCTTCTTTAACTTTATAACCTAAGTAATTTTCAGCATCTTTTTTTAGTTTAGATATGATAAGAAAAGCTATTTTTTCTGGAGAAACTTCTTTTCCATTTATTTCAAAGGCACAACTTTCGTTCTCTTTTTTTTTAATAACTTTAAAGGGATAGTTCTTTATTTCTTTTTGAACTTCTGAAAAAAGTCTTCCTATAAATCTTTTAGAAGAAAAAATAGTATTTTCAGAGTTATTAATGGCCTGTCTTTTAGCAATTTGCCCAACTAAAATTTGCTCCTCATCTCCTGCATTACTTTTTTTATTTTTACTAAATCCAACCACAGAGGGAGTCGTTTTAGATCCTTCAGAATTAGTTAAAACTTTTGGCTCTCCATTTTCAATAATAGCAACTACAGAATTAGTTGTTCCTAAATCAATACTAATTATTTTTCCCATGATTTTTCCTTTCTTTAAATATTTTCAATTAATGTTGAGATAATTATAACTTTTGTCAAGGTAATTTATTTTTATAAGTTTTTATTTTGAAAAACCTAGAGTTTACTTACTTATTAGTTTATTGAAAGTATTTCCGTAGTAACAAAAGAAAAGCAATACTAAAAATAATAAAACATATATTATTTTTTGTTACTTTTTTAATTTTTACTTTTAGAGATTTGTTATCTATAGTTTAAACATTAAATAATAAATAATCCAACCAGTAGCTTCAACGTAAATTCTATTTTTTTTACTCACTATCTAAGAATCATCCTTTTACTTTCTTTTATTTAATTTCATTCTTAATTAAGTTATGAATTGTTTAATTCACAGTTTTTTTATGAAATTTATATTTATCTTGAAAAGTATATTAAAGACTTAAAGGAATCATTTGTATATCAATTTTCTAAGTCTCTAATAATAAAAAAACCAAGTGACTGGAGTCACTTGGCTTTTATATTTTATCAACTTTTTCTATGTTAACAACTAGTATTTTATTAAATTATTTTTACTTAAAGTTTATCTACTTTATACAAATCCATCAGAAGTGAGAAGGCGTTCTTTCATCTATTAATTTTATTATATCAGCATTTTCAGTAAAATCTCTAACACTTCTACCATCTGTTGCTCTAACATATAAAAAATCAGCTCCTTTATCTAAAAGTGCTTTAACCATCTCAAGAGAATTGGCTTGAGCAGCTAGCATTAAGACAGTAAGACCATCTGATACAGTGTCTGGATCTGCACCTGCTTCTAAAATTTCATTAAAATCCTCAAGATTCTTAGCTTTAATTGCTTCAACTAAAGCCTTGTTTAACTCATCTGGACTGAGCGTTGCAAATTTTTTTTCTACTTCCTCTTCTGCTCCCTCTACTTCTTCTTCAACTTCTTCTTCAACTACTACTTCTGTTCCTTTTTCAGTATCTTCTTCTACTATCTCCTCTTCATGTAAATCACAAGAAACTAATGCGAACAAAGGTAGCATTAAAATAATAATAAGTTTTTTCATTTTTCCTCCTAACTTAATATTTTATTAAACTCTAAATTTAGAATTTAGGATAAATTAAAAACTACTCTTTTTATTTATGTCAATAACATTTTTTAAATAATTAAAAAAATTATCAGTCTTTCATTAATATCTTAAAAATAACTCTTAAAGCTTTTTTTTGTTTCTGTAATTTTATTGCTATTAAAATTGAAAAAATATAGAGTAGAAAAGCTTAAAAGACTTATGGATACAAAAAACATCAAAATAGAGAATATAGAAATCAACTCTTCTCGCTTTCACATTTGGGCTGGACCTTGTGCCATTGAAAATGAAAAACAATTCCTTAAAACTGCAGAATTTGTAAAAAAACAAGGAGCATCTGTTGTAAGAGCTGGGTTTTTTAAACTTAGAACCTCTTTTGATACTTTTCAAGGACTAGGAGAAAAAGCTCTTTCATTTGTTCAAAAAATAAAAAAGCAACTTCAAATTCTAACTGTCAGTGAAATCACAGATCCAAGACAAATCAAATATTTAGACTCTGTTACAGATATTTTTCAAGTAGGAACAAGAAATATGTATAACTATGAACTTCTTAAAGAACTTGGAATTTACTCAAAACCTGTTCTCTTAAAAAGAGCCTTTTGTGCAAAAATCAAAGAATGGATGAAAGCAACTGACTATATCCTTAAAAACGGTAATGACAAGATCATCTTATGTGAAAGAGGCATTAGGACTTTTGAAACCAGTACAAGAAACACTCTAGATTTAAATGCTGTTGCTTTTTTAAAAAAAGAAAGTCCTTTTCCTGTTTTTGTAGATCCTTCCCATGGAACAGGACTAGCTCAACTCGTATCTCCTATGAGTCAAGCAGCTGTTTGTGCGGGAGCAGATGGACTTTTAATTGAAGTTCACCCCAATCCTATCGAAGCTCTATCTGATAAGGAACAAGCTTTAAATTTTTCTGATTTTAAGGAACTTATCTTAAAACTTCAACCCTTATTAAAACTTTATAATAAAAGTCTATAATTTTTTCCATTAAGGATTATCTTGAAAAATAAGGGCTATTAGTGAAATTTCCTATCAAAAATTAAATTCTTCTATCAAATTATGTAACAGAGTGATTATCTTTTTTATCTTATTTTTCATATAATTTTAAAAAACCACTGAAATACAATAGAATCTATGAATTTTGAAAATATAAATAATTTTTTCATTTTATAAGTTCAATTAATTTTTCAAAAACTTTCTTTTCATAAAATAAACGAGTTTTTTTCAGAGTTTATTTTAATATCAATTTTATAGATGATTTCTTTTGAATTAAATATCCTATCAAATTTACCATCAAAGCGACCAGAATTTTGTAATTTATCAATTTGACATTTATCTTTATTTATTAATTAAATTTTAGGAGTTTATTTTTTAATTTTTCCGACAAAGTTTGTTTTTCTTCAAAATTAATTTCAACACTTATATGTTTGATACTCTCTCCCTAATTATGATGATCAAAAGTCATCTCTAAGAGGCTTTTCTTTTGTGTGTTCAAGACTTTCATCACAAAGGATATATGATTAAGCAAGTAGATTAAGGAAAAAGAAGTAATTTTATTTTTTAAACAAGATTTTAAGTCTATAGAAGAAAAGAATTTATTAAATTAAGATTATTGAAAATAAATCTAAAAGACTTAAAAAAAGAGGACTAACTTTTGATTTAACCCTCTTTTAGATTTTTTATTTTTTTTACTTTAGGTTTATTCACACTGTGCATTACCACTCTTACATGTACCTTTATCAGAACTGTCATCAACTGTTTTTGTATTGAGTGAACCATCAGAATTAAAGGTTACAACCTAGATGTTCAAACAAGCTTTAAAAGCTTTTTTTATATTTTTGATTGAACTTGTAGCTTTTGCATCATTTCTGTATTTGTTATAAGCTGGAATGGCAATCGCTACTAAAACCCCAATAACCAAAAGCTCTATAAGAGGAAAACCTTTACTTAAGCTTTTTCTTTGAATTTTCGCAAGGCTTGTTTGTAGATTCTTTCTTAAGTTTTTAAAGGATGTTGGAGGGAAGTAAAAGAAGCTTCTTTAAGTTTATAGATATTGTGTACCATTATTCTTACATCTCACATCTTTAGTACTATTGTTAATGTGTCTTTTCTCTGAAATCATTTTTATTAAA
>JACOND010000030.1:3505-20311 GCA_014323935.1 Bdellovibrionales bacterium | reverse complement strand
TTTTTCTATTTTAAGTTTTTCTAAATCATAAGCTTTACACTCTTCTTTTGAAAAGATGAGCTGAAGTAATTCCTGACTGAGTTTAGGATCTGAGTAAAAGTCTTTGAAGAATTTATCATGACTGAAAGAGGAGTTTGTTGTATTTGGAATGTTTTTTTTCATAAACTTATTTTTTATTTTTGAATTATTTAAAGGAATCTTGAAAAAAATACAAGCTCTTTTTTAAAGTTGTTCCTCAAAACCTTCTACTCTAAAAATAGAAGACTAACTTTTTAAGAATTCTTCTTTAATTTTTTAATTTCTGCTTTAGAAAAAACTGTAACTTTAGAAATAAAAGCCATCTCTATTTTTTCTTTCAAAAGATTTAAAACGATTTCCTTTTTTTTCATAAACTCAGCTTGTTATTCTTTTCAAAAATTCACTCATTTAAACTTTTTTATTTAAAAGAGACTAGAGATTTTTTAAAAAAATTTAGTATGTCTATAATTTGGGTTTTCAAAAGCTGAAAATAATTAACTAATTTTTTTTATCTCTCTGGTAAAATAACTAAAATCTCTACTAACTGGAACATTCTATCCAAAAGAATTAGAAAAAAATCTTAAAAAGACTTATCAGTTTTCAAAGCAATAGCTTCATTTTAATTCAAATTCTAAAATAACTATTTTTGTATTATTTGTTTTCCTTAATAGAGTTATATAAACCATATCCAGCAAGACCTAAAATGGCACCTCCTGCTAAAAAATCCAACACCAACTGCAGTTCCCATAACCGCTAAACCAGCATTCCCTACAAGCAAATTCGTACCCGCACCGATTCCTGCACCAAAGGCAAAACTAGTAACAGCTTTTCTCTTTTTAAAGTCCCTCTTTTATAGTTTGACATTTTATCATGAACACATAGAAAATGACCGCAAACTTTTAATAGAATCAAATAATAAATCACTATCTAAATTAAAAGATAAACCATTATGAATCCCAAAAAAAAAGCTATCTTTCCTTTATTTCAACTCTTGTCTGCTTTTCTTTCTTTTTTGTTTCTAGCAAAAGCATAAGACCTATAATTGTACTTATAATTGCACCTTCAATTGAGCCAAAATTAAACTCAGTTGCTCTTTCGACTAAACTTATGACAAGAGCAATTCCTCCACCAATGATAGCAACCTTAATTATATCCATAAAAAAACCTTATAAGTACTAAGCTTTGAAACTTAATACTGTAAGGGTATTATCATTGCTATAGACTGAAAAGTCAATTATAGTTTAGAGAGCTATCTGGAAGGAGGGATGAAGAATATCAAACCAGACAGCTTTTTGGAAGGTATAAAACTCTAAACTATAATTCATTATACACTAAAATAATGAAAAATGAAATTTAAAAAATAGGTTTGAATATTTTGTATATTAAGAAGGATATTAAAACTTTGAAAAAACTGAAAAATATTAAACTATTGAACACCCTTCTTTGAAAATTTGTGTGCAATCCTAGAGCTAATTTTTGAGATTTACAGTCCCTTCATGGTTTTAATTCTTTAAGAAACAAATCACACCAAGTGAGAAATAACTTTTCTTTTTCTAAAGCTCCTTTTTGATAGTTTGACATTTTATCATGAAGACGTAGAAAATGACCGCAACTTTTAATAGAATCAAATAAACTTAAATCATTATCTAAATTTATAGATAAACCATTTTGATTCACTCCTTGTGAAATATGAATCCCAAAAAAAGCTATCTTTCCTTTATTTGTATATAAACCTGCAAAGTCTTTTCCTGGAGTTGTGTTTATTTCGTATTTTTCTAAAAAAAGCTTTGTGACTTTTTGTAAAAACAAAATAAAATCTTTGACTTTTAAACCTAAGGAATTTAAATAAACCACCGGGTAAATCACTAGTTGTCCTGGGGCATGTAAAGTCGCTTGTCCCCCACGTCTTACTTTAACAACTGAAATGTTAAATTTCTTTAAACGTTTCTTTTTCCAAAGAATATGTGTCTTATCTGCCCTTAAACCTAAACTAATAACAGGATGAGAGACTTCAAAACCTATAAAATAGTTTTTTTTGTTTTGAGCCTTTTTTTTAAAAGACTCTTGAAGCTTTAAACTCTGTTTAAAAGAAATGGTTCCCATCCACTCAAAGTGACTTGAATTCATCAAAGCCCTCTTAAAAGTTTTATGTTATCAAGCTTTATTTTTAACATAAATCTTTAATTTTTGAGAATTGATTTTTCTTATGCGAAGTAAAAACTTTTTTAAAGATATCTTTTTTAATTCTTTTTCAACTTCAGAGAGTTTTTTTGAAAGAGCGAGTTTATAAATACTGTTAGAAGAACTGAGATACATCACTTGAAAACTTTCTAAACCCTCTATTTGCTCAATCAATCTTTTCATTAATTTTTCTTTTTCTGCATACTTCAAAGAACCTTGTAAAGAAACTATCACATGGTTTAAATTTAAGGATTTGTTTTCTAAATAAAGAGAAAACTGAGACATTAAACTCTCTATAACGTCTTTAGATTTTAAACTCACTTCCTTTAAAGGATTTGTTTTAGAATTTTTAGGGAAAGGAAACTGACGTTTAAAAGAAATTAAATTTTCTCTGGTTTTTACATGAAACATTCTAATAAAAAACTTCGTCCCATAAGGAGTCCTAAGATCTGTTTTAGCATTGAAACTGGAAAAGGAAGGATCTCCTAAGGCCTCTCCTATATGAATAAAACCTGATAAAATGATATCACAAGAAAAAAACTGAGACAGAGAGATAATGTCTTTAAACTTCTTTTTTTTTTCTTTTGCCGGAAGTAAGGAGGGAGGAATAACTTTCGTTAATTTATGAAAGATAGGATTTAAAAAAAAGAAATTTATTTTGCTTGTCTGTTCTCCTAAAGCAGAAAAAAAATCTTCTGCAATCTTTTGCAAATCTGAAGAAGAATTTAAATTTTCTTTATCCCACCAAAACCAGTGTTTTTTTTCCTGATTAAAATCATAGGAAATATAAAAAAGAGGTAAAATGCACTGCATTTTATGAGAATCTTTAAAAAAACCATGAGTTTTTAATAAATCTTTTAAGTTCTTTTTAGAGGCAGTGACTTTAACAGTAAAAGTAAATTTTCCATTTTCTATGACTTTACCAGAAGAAGAACTGACAGACAAAATATATCTATTTTTATTTTTTAATAGAGAATTCCAAATTTTAGAGTTTTCTTTTTTAGATTTATTGTCTTCGAGGATTTCTTCAAAAAGAACTCTTGATATCTCCTGAACAGCTTTTTCCTGAGCTAATTTTTTGCTATCTTCTTTTAATTCAATTTGTTTGCTATAGACTTTAATCTCTGCTCCAACAGCAAGAGGTGCTAAAACAAATAGAAGACAAATCTTTAACATACTATTCCTTTTCTTAGGAAGACAGACGAATGCTATTTAAACTCTTAAAAAGAGCATGTATTTTTTCTAAGAAATCATAATTTATTTTTATATCATACTGTTTTGCTGTGTCAAATTCCACAAGCAATCCCTTATCTGTAAAAAGTTTAACAAAAACTCTAGAATTCCCTTTAGAGCTATTAGAAATCACTTTTTCTAAGCTAGAAATCTGCTCTTTTTTTACACTCGAATCTAAATGAATATCAATTTGTTTTACTTTTTTTAAATAATCGTCAAATAAATAAAGGTCTTCCACGACAAGTTGATAAGAAGAGGACATGTTTTTTTGAATCAGTTTACCTTTAACACAAAGAGGTTCTCCCTCTTGATTTAAAAGATCTTTGACTCTTTCATAAGAATCAGAAAATAAAACAGCCTCTATACTTGAAAAGCCATCATCTAATAAAACAAAAGCCATTTTTTCACTGTTTTTAGTAAAAATTTCCTTAAACCTTTTTACAAGAGATAAAACTTTAAACTCTTTTCCCGGTTGATTTAAATCTGAAATTTTATCAAAAGAAATAGATTTTTCTAAACCTTTTAATATTTTCAAAGGATGACTATTTAAATAAAAACCTAAAATTTCTTTTTCAAATTGTATCTGCGTTTTATAAGACCAAGGAGAGCTTTCTTTTAGTTTGACTTGATTTTCGTTTCTTAAATCTTTATCAAACAAACTGCTTTGACCAGTTTCACGGTCTCTGATACATTTTTCAGCTTGATGAAGAAATTTCTCTAGGTTTACTAAAATTTCCCTGCGATGATAGTTAAAATGATCTAAAGCCCCACTTTTTATTAAACCTTCTATATTTTTTTTATTTATTTTTTTAAGATCAATAGTTTCAAAAAACTCTTCAAGAGAAGAAAAATTTTTATTCTTTAAAGATTCTCTTGCCCTTACTATTTCTTTAGCAGCTAAAATCCCTATTCCTTTAATCGCTCCTAGAGAAAAATTAATTTTATCCTCTTCAATAGAAAAAAATTCATAAGAGCTATTGACATGAGGAGCTGTGATTTCATAGCCATGAGCTTTTGCATCTTCAATAGATTTAAAGACTTTGTCCACGTCCCTTTGATCAATGCTCATTTGAGAGGCTAAAAACTCAATGGGATAATAGTGTTTTAACCAAGCGGTTTGAACTGCTAAAACGCAGTAAGCCGCCGCGTGAGATTTGTTAAAACCATACTTTGCAAACTCTGCCATTAAATCAAAAAGTTTTTCTGATTTTTTAAGACAGTAACCTTTTTCCCTAGCCCCCTCTAAAAAAAGATTTCTTTGTTCTACCATGACAGATTTAATTTTTTTCCCCATAGCTCTTCTTAAAACATCCGCTTCTCCATAACTGTAACCAGCAATTTCAACAGCAATTTGCTGAACCTGCTCTTGATAAACAATAATTCCGTAAGTTTCTTTTAAAATAGGTTCTAATTCAGGAAAAATATATTCTACAGGAACGTCTCCTTTTTTACGTTCTAAATAAGAAGGAATCATATTCATAGGACCTGGTCGATAAAGAGCATTTAAGGCAACAACATCTTCAAAACAGGTCGGCTGAGATTTGATAAGTAAGTCTGTAATTCCCTTACTTTCAAACTGAAAAATCCCCACCGTATCTCCTCGACACATGACCTCATAAATACCAGAATCATTTAAAGAGATCTGTTGAACTTGAATCTTTTTAGCTTTTGTTTTTTGAATTAATCTTAACGTCTCTGCAATATGAGTTAAAGTTTTTAAACCTAAAAAATCAAATTTAATTAAACCTATTTTTTCTGCAGACTTTAAATCATACTGTATAACATTTTCCCCCTCTACCCCTTTGTAAAGAGGAGCATAATTTACGATAGGGTTATCAGCAATAATAATCCCTGCTGCATGAATGCTTAAATGACGAATCAAACCTTCTAAAAGACCTGTTAAATCAATGAGTTCCTTGATCTTAGGATCTTCTTCACACATTTGTTTTAAACGAGCTTCTTTTTTTAAAGCTTCCTTAAGAGTAATACCTAAAATATCAGGTATCATTTTAGCGATTCTATCTACTTCTGAATAACCGAGAGCTAAAACTCGTCCTACATCTCGAATCGCAGCTCTCACACTCAAACGTCCATAAGTGACAACATGACAACTGCAATCTAAACCATACTTTTTATTAATGTATTCAATCACTCTATGACGATTATCTTGACAAAAATCAATATCAAAATCAGGCATACTGATTCTTTCAGGATTTAAAAATCGCTCAAAAATTAAATTTAAAGGCATAGGATCTAAATCTGTAATACCTAAACAAAAAGACACCAAAGAACTCGCCCCAGAGCCTCTTCCAGGTCCAACAGGAATATGATTTTTTTTAGCCCAGTAAATAAAATCATACACAATATAAAAATAACCATTAAATCCCATTTTATCTATAATATCTAATTCATATTTAATGCGAATTTTATAGTCTTTTTTTCTCTCCTCAAGGATAGGCTCTTGTCTTAAATTCGCTTCTTGAAATCTTTTTTCTAAACCTTTGTAAGTTAAGTCTTCTAATTTTTTTTTGGAGTCAGCAAGCTGAGGTAAATGATAAATAGGTTTTCCTTTTTTATCTTTTACCTTAAAAGTCACTAAGCACTGATCAGCAACCTCTAAAGTGTTATCACAAGCTTGCTTATAAAAACTCTCTGTAAGAAGTGCATACATGTCTTGTGAATTTCTAAAATAAAATTCAGGAACTCCCAATTTAGATCTCTGTTTGTCATACAAAGTTTTATTTGTTCCAATACAAAATAAAACATCTTGAGTTAAAAAATCTTCTTTTTCAACATAATGAACATCCCCTCCCATAATTAAAGGCAGAGATTTTTTATGAGCTATTTCTGCTAAAAAAACATTGTATTTTTTTGAATTCTCAAGGAAAGGATGTTGCAGTTGTAAATAGAGGTGAGATCCAAAAATTTTTTGTAAAATCTCGATTTCCTTAAAAGACTCTTCCTTAGATTTGTTGTGAAATAACCAAGGAACCCGTCCTCTTCCTCCCCCCGTTAAAGCAATTAAACCTTCTTTATACTTTTCAAAAAGAGCATAATCTGCTCTTGGTTGAAGATAAAAACCTTCTTGATAAGCTTTTGTACTAATATGACATAAATTTTTATAACCCTTTAAATCTTTAGCTATTAAAATAAGAGTTTTATGAGACTTACTAGGATCCCTAAAACCATTTTCTAATTGATTTTTAGAAGTGTTATCTTCTACATAATAGAGTTCACAAGCTAAAAGGGGTTTAATACCTTTATCTAAAGCTGAAAAATAAAATTCGACAGCTCCAAACATATTACCATAATCGGTAAGAGCCATAGCAGGCATTTTATATTCAACACATTTGTTTATTAAAGCTGGAATCGTACATGAGGCCTGAAGCAAAGAATAATGAGAGTGAACATGCAGATGAACAAATGACATGTTATTCCCATTCAATCGTTCCCGGAGGCTTACTGGTGATGTCATAAACCACTCGATTCACCTCAGAAACTTCATTTACGATTCGACAAGAGAGTTTTTGCAAAAAAGAAGGAGGAAAAGGAAACCAATCAGCCGTCATACCATCTGTTGAAGTCACAGCCCTTATAGAAATAACTTTTTTGTAAGTTCTAGAATCTCCTTGCACACCTACAGTTTTAATAGGAAGTAAAATAAGAAAAGCTTGCCAAATTTTATCATATAAATCTTGTTTTTTTAATTCTTCTATATAAATAAAATCCGCTTTCTGTAAAATTTTAACTTTTTCAGGAGTGACCTCTCCTATACAACGAATGGCTAAACCAGGTCCTGGAAAAGGATGACGGTCTAATAAGTTAGAACTTAAACCTATACTTTTTCCTATGTCCCTAACTTCATCTTTAAAAAGCTGTTTTAAAGGTTCTATCAATTTTAAATTTAAATCTTTAGGAAGAGCTCCTACATTATGATGAGATTTAATAACGTCTCCTTGCTCAGATAAGCTTTCTATGACATCCGGATATAAAGTTCCTTGTGCTAAATACTTACTGTCTTCCATTTCTTCTTTAAAAATATCAATAAACAATTTTCCTATAATTTTTCTTTTTTCTTCCGGATCTAAAACCCCTTTTAAAGCCTTAAAAAAACGGTCTCCCGCTTTCACTCCTTTGATATTTAAATTTAAAGATCGGTAGTTATTTAAAACCTCTTCATACTCCTTTTTTCTTAATAATCCCGTATCCACAAAAAGACATAAAACTTGAGGAACCCCTAAAACCCTAGAAAGAAGAGTCGCCGTAACTGTAGAATCAACTCCCCCACTTAAAGCACAAAAAACCTTTTTGGTCTTAGGAACCTGTTTCCTTATTTGAGATATCACAAAATCTAAGCGAGATTGCTTTGTCCAGCTTTTAGGAGGAGCCTTACAAAGCTTGAAAGCAAAATACTCAAACAGTTCTTTTCCCCTTTCTGTATGGCTGACTTCCGGATGAAACTGAAAAGCTAAAAGTCTCTCCATAGAAAAAGCTGTAATTAAAGAATTAGAATCTCGACAAAGAAGCTGAGCTTTAGGAGGAAGAGCTTGAAGGGAGTCTCCATGACTCATCCAAACCTTTTGTTTATTTAAATTAGGAATAAGAGATTTTTTCCAATAGACTTCATTTAAACCATAATTTTTTTGACTTGAACTTGATAAAGTCCCTCCTTTTTGAAAGGCAATTAACTGCATTCCATAACAAATTCCTAAAACAGGAGCTATCTCTAATAATTCATTAACAGATCTTCTAGGAGAAGAGTTTGTTAAAACAGAACTAGGACCTCCACTTAAAACAATTCCTAAAGGTTTTTTTTTCTTTATCACATCTAAGCTCTCGTTATAATAAAGGACCTCTGAATAATAAGATAATTCACGAAAGGCCCTCGCAATGAGCCATGTGTACTGAGAACCAAAATCTAAAATTAAAAAGCCCGAATTCATTTCATTTGTCCCAATTGAATTTCTAAAAGACTATCTCCTACCAAAATTTTATCCCCATTTTTAACAGAAACTTGTTCTAAAGGCTTTTTGTTAACTTGAATGCTTTTAGTATCAAAGGATTTAAAGAGAATGTCTTTTTTCTGAGGAATTAAAACAAAAGCTTTTTTTGGAGCTTTAGAATCAAAAATAGGACAATCTACCGAATGACGACCAAAAAACCTCGGTCCGTAATACAGTTTATAGTTTTTATTTTTTTGTAATCCTGACAAAAAATTCACTTTAATAGGTTTAACAAAAACTTTTAAAGACATAGGAGTGTCTTCTACTTTATTCATTTGTTTTTTTATAAAAGTATTCCAAATTTCTTTAGGACTGTAATTAATTTTAAAGATAAACTCAGATTGTCCTATCTTAAAAACATTTCCTGATTCTAAAACAGACTTAACAACTCTTTTTTTATTAATAAAAATTTTATTTTTTGAATCTTGATCAACAATCATAACAGTTCCCGAAGAATAGATTTGTATTTCAGCATGAAACTCGGAGACAGAAGAATCTTTTAATATAATATCCCCTTTCTCTCTACCAAAACTTAAACCATCTTTTACTTCAATCCTTTTTCCCTTTAGAGGACCTGTTAAAGCTTCAATTAAAAATTTTGCCATAATAATTTCTCAAAAAAATCTTTCAAAAAACATGCTGAACTTAACTGATAATTGTTTTATTTGAAATAGTTTTTAGAATTTTTCTATGAAGTGTCAAAGCTTTAGTTCTGAAAATAAGAGGCTAGACCTTGGACTACAATTCAAATAGGAAACTTGATTCTTACAAAAAATATTTAAAAACTTAACTAAAAGATTCTGGGAGGATATATGAAACTTGAAAAAAAACAAATCAAAGAAATTGAATTTTTATTTAAACAGTCTGTTCAAGGGATACATTTCTTATTTGATGATACAAAAAAATTATCTGATATCTTAAGTACTCCTACTCAAGAAAAAAGTTTTTTTGATTCAAAAAACATGAACAAAATACAAAAGCTCTTTTCCAGTTTAGTCTCTAAAAAAAACTTAACAGAAAAACAAATTTACTTAAGTAACTTAAATCCAGAAAATTTTGAAATTTTAGTTCGAACCTATTTTCATATTTTAGAAAACACAGTGTTAAATGAAAATAAAACCATACACTAAAATACAATAAACAATCCTTATTAATTGCAAATTCCACTTCCTAAGCAAGCACTACCTGATTTAAAATTTATAGGATTATCTTTGGAATCATCATAACTAAAACAACTTTTTTTTCTTTTATTAGATTTGTTTATATAATAATCATAACAAACTTTTCCAGCTAAAGGTTTAAATTTCATAAAACAACCTTTTTTTGGACTCGCTGTATCAGCTTCACTATAACTCAAAAAACAAGGAGTTGATATTGTACCTGCTATATCTTTAGTTGCACAATCATCAAGTGTTTTATCTGTTAAACAGAGTTCAAAGGCTTTCATCAAATTATGAACTCCTTGATCGGCTAATGTTTGACTTGATCTTTCTCGATAAACATTATAGGAGGGAATCGCAACTGCAGCTAGGACTCCAGTAATAGCAACAACAACCAATAACTCTATAAGAGAAAAACCTTTCTTTAAGTTTTTTTTTGTTAACTCTTGATTCATTTTAAATTTCTCTAACTTCTCTTTTTAGTTAATTATACATAAATTTCTATAAATAAAAAAGACCTTTTTTAAGAATTTGGGAATTATATATTTGAGACCGCAGAATAAAACCTTAAGAGAGCTATATGAATAAGGAATTTACCCTTTCTTAATTTGATTGAAGCTTTTGTCTTGTTTTTGTATTTGTTATAAATGGCAACGGCTACTAAAAACCCATTAATAGTAACAACCAACAGCTCTATAAGAAAAAAACCTTAACTTAAGTTTTTTCCTTTGAAACTCCTTAAAAAAAGGAAGTAAAAGATTTTTTGATTCATTTTCATATTTTTATATTATAACTCTATCTACAAAATTCTATAAAAAAAATTAGATAGGACAACTTACTTGAACAGTACATCTACCATGATTAGTGTTAGTACTTGTACCATCATCATAAACTAATTCCTGAGTCTCACCAATATCATTAAATAGTATACAAGCCCTATGTTTTTTACCATTTTTGACTGGCATTGTAGATCCATAGTAAACGGTAAAACAAGCTCTTTTTCCATCACCAGAACGACGACAATGCAATACTATCTCTTCTTTTAACTCTAAAGTATTATCAATAACCGTGTCTCCAGCACTATATCGAACACCAGTTTTAGGGCAGTTAGAGGGAATACAATCCGTAAAACTTTTTACCGCCATACAAGCTTTAAAAGCTTTGTTTACATTGTTTACTGTCCCTTGTACAGCAGCAGCTTTTGCATCATTTCTATATTTGTTATAAGCTGGAATCGCAACCGCTGATAAAACCCCAATAATAGCAACAACAACCAATAACTCTATAAGAGAAAAACCTTTCTTTAAGTTTTTCATTTGAATTTTTGTTGGAGGGGGGTTAGAGAATTCTTTTTTTATAAATAGATTCATTTTAAACCTTTACATTTATCAACAATAATACATACATCTCTATAAAAAAGCAAATTAAAAATTACCATAAAAAACTAATAACCTAAATTATGAGGGGGGATACCTAAAAAAGCAAAAAATCTTAGGTTTAAAGCTGTATAAATTTAAATATACTTTTTTACAAGAATATAAATAAATCAAAAGCTTTGAAAGAAGAAAAACAGAAGCTGATTTTTCAATCAAGATTTTAGACACTTTAACTTCTTCAAAAAAATTCGAAAAGATCTAAAATTGAAGACTTTTGGATTCAAAAAAATCTATTTCTTTTTTATATCTAAAGATTTAAATTCTCAGGTAAAAGGAAATATTTGCGTTATTTTAAATCTTTATTGAATTTCAATAAAGATTTCTATATATTAACGATTATAAATTAAAAAGAAGGCAAAAAGACATGAGAGAATTTTTTAAAAAGATGATGATTTTAAATCTTTTTTTTGTGTTTTCCTGTAAACAAGAAGAGGAACAAAAAAATACATTAAAGAGTATTGATACAAAAACAGTTCAAACAGAAGAAGATTCTTCAAAAGAAGAGGAGTTTAATTCATATGAAACCAGTGAATGCAACAGTTCTAATTATGCCGTTTATATTCAAAACACAAAAGAAAGCTTAGAAAAAAGAGAGGAGCTTAGGCGTTATAGTTGTGGTCAGGACTGTCTAGGTAAAGTTTGTCAATTAGAAGAAATGAATTTTAAAAATAAAGATCTATCAAATTTTACTTTTGATTATGCTAATCTAAGAAATTCTGATTTTACTTTAGCTACATTAGAAAAAAGCTCTTTTGAAGGAGCGGATTTAACAGAAGTTACTTTTGAAAAAGCAGGATTCAAAAGTTCTTTTTTTGAAGAAGCAGTTTTAACAAGAGCTATTTTTTCAGGAGCTATGTTTAGGGAATCTGATTTTCTAGAAGATAAAACTTCCTTCAAATCAGCGGATTTAATAAAAGCTAATTTTACAGACGCGGAATTAATAGACATCTCTTTTGAAAAAGCGGATTTAACAGAAGCTAATTTTACAAAAGCAAAGCTAACAAATGTCTCTTTTGAAGGAGCTATCCTAACAGGAGCAGTTTTTACAGACGCGGAATTAATAGACATCTCTTTTGAAAAAGCGGATTTAACAAGAGCAGATTTAAGAACCTTTTTAGATGAGTCTTACTTTCAAGGTGCTGTTTTAAATGAGGCTTTATACGTTAGAAAGTTAAATGAGGAAGGTAAAGGCTGGTTTAGTTGGCTTAATCCAAAGGGACTTAATGAATCACAAAGAGAAGTTATGATAGATCAGCCCTTAAAACAATAAAAGAAAAGTTATTAAAATCCTTTTTTAACCTGTGAAAAGAGTTTAAGCTTTTGACCTGTTACAATCTTTAAGGTTCCTCCTGGCATTTGAACTTTTATCTCACCTTCTGTTTTATTAGCTATCTCTTTATAGACTAAAGAGACAGCTAAAGCTCCTGTTCCGCAAGATAGAGTAAAATCCTCTACCCCTCTCTCGTAAGTAATAGCTTTTAAATGATTAGGGCTTAACACCTCATAAAAAGAGACATTCATTCCTTTATTATAAGAATTGATATTTTGAAATCGTAGTTTTTCAACCTTCTTTTTTAACTTTCTACTCTCTTTAAAATCTAAGTGAGGAAAATAAATGACTCCATGAGGAACTCCTGTGTCAATAAAAGAAAAAAAGAAAGGTTTATGAAATGTTAGAATAGGATTTTTAGGTTTATCTAAAATAATTCCTCCTTTAGGAACCGTTAGGATTTTTTTCTCTCCTAAACGAAAATTTTTTACATTTAAATTTAAATCTTCTAAATAAAAAGAAATACAACAAGCAGCATTTCCACACATTTCTGCTTGTGACCCATCTTTATTATAAAAATCACATATCAAAGATTCTCTTTCTTCTCTTAAAATAATACATCCATCTGTTAAAGTGAGTTGAGGCTGAGATATAAAATAAGATATCTGTTTTTTTCTCAAAATGAGATTTTGACGAAATGAGGAAAGAAAGCTTTCAAAACTGAAAGGACAAGGATAAAAATAATCTGAGCTATTTTCTGGAACTTTGTTAAACCATCTTTTATCTATTAAAATAAAACGATTGCCTGCGGCAGATATTTTTAAAATATAGTTCAAAAACACTCCTTTAAAGAGACTATAAAATTATATATATTTTTAATACGTTTTTTATAATTTCTTTTTTTTTTAGAAATTACAAGACTTCCTTCAAAATTAACTGACACCTACCCTTAAAAACAAGCCTTATCTTTTGATATTCTTCTAAAAAGTAAAATTCTTTTTCCAGATGAGATGTTTTAGACATGTCTTTGAAAATAAACTCATCTTTTCACCCCCCCCCTCTCATTTCTAAATGAAAGTTCTATTACAAATCTAAATTCAATAATTGTAATACGCACAAAACAAGCTGTCTAAATCAAGTTGAGAAATATTCCTTCTAGATACTCCCTTTGAAAGCATAGGTTCCATAACAGAAGAATTTTTTATATTTTTTTGAGTCCCAACTCTAGAACTGTAGATTTGAGAATGACTGCTATCTTTTTCAAAATGAGCTCTACCTGGAACATGGCCTAATTCATGAATAATTAAACTTACAAAATCAACCTTATCTCTTGGAATGTTAGTTCTAGAATCAGCAATCTTTCGATCAAATTCTCTTTCTTTTTTAAAGAATTTTAATAAATTCAAGCTCAATCTTTTTAAGTGTTCTTTGATTTGAAACCACAAACTCGGCGTTTTCAAACTTGCTATCCTTCTTTCTTTTTCCAATTCCCTTTTAACCAGTGAAATTTTATTATTATACCTTTTATCGTAATAGAATTTAAAATTCGCATTATTAATTAAAATATCTGTATCTATAATTTCTTTTGACTGAGAGTTAAAAGCTGTAATACCTTGAGAATTAGGAGAATCATACTTAGAAAAGTTATCTTTAATAAAGATAAATAAGTTATTCTTATCGTTAGTTGCCATTCCTTGATAAACTCCTTTTGTATCAACAACAAAAAGATCAAAAGGTTCTAAGCCCTTTTTTTCTAAAAAATGAGACCATTCTACATTCCAATGATCAGTAGCTGAAATAAAGTTTTTTTCAGCTTCTAAAGGCACAGATTCATGAATAAAAAATTTCACAGGAAATTTAGATTTATCCCATCTCAGTCCCTCTCCTGAGTACTGATTAACTATAAAACCACAAGAATCTTGAAGACCTAAATATAGAGGCTCTTGTAAAAAAGATCCTACAACACAAGAGACAAAGAAATTTAAAGAAAAAATTAAAAAACTTAAGTTAAAAATGATTTTCTTCATATTTTATTTTTTTTTACGTTGCTTTGCTACATCCCTTTTGATGGAAAAACCCTCTTTCCTTTGATCTTCACTTAGAGTGGGAAGGTCTTCCTTCTGTCTTTTAGAAATAGAAAGAACGACATTTCCAAAACTAATGTCTCTTTCTTTAAAGTTTGATTCCTCTTCGCCTGTCTTTTTTTCTTTTAGAAAAGCTTGAATTTTAGATTTATCACGGGAAATATTATTTAAATCTTCTCTCAAAGAGAGACTGTTATTTTTTTTTAAAAATAAGGGATTTTCAAAATTCCTATCTGGTGCCATCTCTTCAGAAAAAGAGGGGAAAACTATAAAAACAAAATAAAGGAAAAACATGAATTCAATTGTAACATACTTTTTTATTTAGAAAAACATTTTTTCAAATCTAATTAATTTTTAAAGCAAATTCATTTAAAAGAATTTTAATTAAAAAAAAACAAGACTAAAGAAAAGCTTCTATTCTACAAAGAGTTTTAAAGATAATAAAGTGGGGCGATCGATGGGACTTGAACCCACGACAGCCAGAACCACAATCTGGAGTTCTACCAACTGAACTACGACCGCCTCCTACCATACATCTTAAAATAAATTATATATTTTTCAAGAATTAATTAAAACTAACTATTATTTAACTAGCCAATCTGATATTAAAACTATAAGAAAGGAGTCTTTTAGGGGGTATATTACAGAGCTTATACCAAACATCAAAACAAAGAACTTAATTCATGAAGGGTTTTGAAATTCAATTATTAACTATAAATGATAATTGGAAGGTAAATTCAAGCAAACACTTTAATCTTTTTCCGGCCGGGTTCTTTAAACTTTTTTTAGACTTGTTCTTTGGACTCCACTTAAATCTAAGGATTTTATTTATCACTATTTCAAATTCTCTCAATAATCTCAATCTACCATTTATAGCTATTAAAAATCCCATTATTTTACACTTTTGTATCAGTTTAGAAGTGAATTGCATGTAACTATTATGGAGCGACTTAATTTAAAAAAAGGAGATTAAAATGAAAAAAACTATGTGAAGATGACAAGAGATGTTGTCTTTAAAAAATTCTTTGTAGACAAACCTGATATCTTAAAATGTGTTTTAAGACATTTTCTAAACATACCTGAAATCATGAAATTAGAAATCAAAAACCCTAACATCCAAGACGTTAGAAAGAAAATAAACAAAAAGTTCAAGAGAAACAAAGCCTTGAATTGTTAGATAGTTCTCTTCAGGAGAGGATATCAATATCGAAACCTGCCCTAAGCCAAGCTTTCTAAAGAGAGTGCTTTTATACTGGAGTAAACTTCATGCACAAAGTTTAAGATAACTATAATAACTCCAAGTTATTCTCTCATCTTTACAGAATTTTCTGTTTTAAAGGAAGTAAAGGATTTTATATCCTTTTTTTCCATAAGATAAAGAGCCTTATATCTTATTTAACAGGGATTTAAAGATAGTTTAGATAAGGAGAGGAAGGATTTAAGGAGATGTGGGTGTTATTTTTTAAGAAAGTCAGGGGGAGTTAACAGGAGAGGATATGGAGGAAGCGATGAATTATTTTTCAAAGAAGTTATCAGAGGATGCAAGAGTTAGCCTATGATGAGTTCGAAGATGGATTATAGATTAGACAGAGGGGATTTGATAGAAGAAGGGTTTAAACAAGGCATAGAGCAAGGCATGCAAGAAGGCATAGAGCAAGGCATGCAAGAAGGCATAGAGCAAGGCATGCAAAAAGGACGACAAGCAGAAAGAACAGGTCTTAAAATTACTGGAGTTAGGTATAGATAACTTATGAAAGTAACAGGTTTATCAAAAAATGAGATTCTTAAACTAACAAAGAAATAAAAAGCTAGATAGAACAGATTTTTTTTCAGCAATTTTTTTTGATTGGAAGTGTTGGCAAATAGCTTTAGGAAACAAAACTTTGTTTTTTTTCCCCCTAGTTCCTAAAATCCTTAAGCTACCGTAGGCTTTGTGCGGTGTAAAATATATAATTGCCAATTCATTTAATTAAAAAAATAAATTGTTAGCAACAAGATAAAATTTATTAAGACCAACCTTCATCTTCTTCCTCTTCTCCCTCTATATCATTTATATCATCAAAGGGGTCATCAAACGCCATTTCCTCAGAATCTTCGTCTCCCTCATCCGCAATGTAATGATCTTCTTGAAAAGACTCAAATTCCTCCTCCCCTTCTAAATTCTTATCTAAATCATCTTTTAAAGAATGATTGTGGAATTTTTTATCATTCACTTCTTCATTAATATCCATATCATTAAAATCTAAATCTTCCTCAAATAGATTTTCTGAAGGATCTTCCTCTTCATTGTTAGAAAAAGAGCTAGATTGTGAAAAAAAATTCTCTACTTGAATATCAATATCTTTATCAAAATTCTGAACTCCTTTTTTAGATTTGACTTTTTTTACCGTCTTTCTCAATTTTTTCTGCAACTTCTTTTTA
>JACOND010000030.1:0-3474 GCA_014323935.1 Bdellovibrionales bacterium | reverse complement strand
CTTCTTTTTAGAAAGCTTAGGCTTTGAGACCTTCTTTACCTTCTTTTTAGAAAGCTTAGGCTTTGAGACCTTCTTTACTTTCTTCTTAGAAAGCTTAGCCTTTGAGGCTTTCTTTTTTTCTTTTACTCGATTTTTCTTTTTAGAAACCATAAAGTCCTCTCTAGTTATTCTTTATAGTCTTGATTTTTGTGTCAGCCTTTTATAACTGTCAATATTTTTTTTATTTTTTTTATTTTTTTAATAGAGACTCTACTTTTGACTAAATAATAACTATTCCAAGAATCCTTATTCAAAGAAAGATTTTCTATTTTAATAGCTTTCTTTTGGTAGAAACATTCAAACCAGAACAAGCTGTGTTAATTTTAGAATCTATTACTCCATAAATTCTTCGACATTCTCTATTGACAGTTATATTAACACTCATATTAAATAAAGTTCCTAAAATCTTAGAGTCTTCGTTAAATCTCTCTCTCCCATCTTCTGTTGTGTCTTTAAGTTCATTGCATGAATCATAAATAGGATCAGCTAAATTATACATGTTTTCTATGTAATTTTCTCTTTTATAATTTATTTCCTCTAAAGTCGCTTCAAGAGCTTTCCTTCTTGAAGAATCTCTTTCGACTCTAATTTCTTCTCTCACTTCTTTTTCTAAATTACATAAAGGCTCTACCCCTTTATCTACATAATAAGCAATACAATTAACAACAAGATTTGCCGGAGAGTGTTCTCCCCACAGACCTTTTTGAAGGTGATTGTCATAGGTCTTACACTTATCAAGATCGTCTAAATCTTCAAGACTTACTAAATTTTCAAGATTAGAAAATTCAAAACGACTTGTTCCTCCTTTAAACTCTCTATCCTTTCGTACACTCTTTCCCTTACAAGTGGATAAAAATAAAAATAAAAATAAAATGATTTTCATTTTAGGATTTCTTTACTTTTCTCTTCTATATTTACTAATATCTAAACCACGACAAGCTGTACTAATTTTAGAATCTATCACCCCATAAATTCTATTACACTCTCTTGTAACTGTAACCGTTTTACCAAGATTAACTAAGGATCTTAGCAATCTTCTGTTAAGTTTATCTATACCTTCTTCTATGTTTTCATCAGTTTCTTCACAAACATCATAAACATCATCTGACATATCGTACAAAGATTCCAAGTAAATTTCTTTTTCATAGGATATTTCCTCTAAAGTCACTTCAAGTTCTTCTCTTCTTAAAGAATCCCTTTCGACCTTAGTTTCTTCTTCAACTTCTTTTTCTAAACTGCATAAGGGTTCTAAACCTTTATCTATAAAAAAAGCAATACAATTAACAATGGGATTAGTCGGAGAATATTTTCCAAACAAACTGATTGAAGTATGATTTTCATATTTGTCACAACCTTTATCTTTGTTTAATTCCTCTAGACTTAATTTTTTAATATCAGGAATTTCAAAGGACTTCCCTCCCTCATCTCCCCTATAATTTCTCTCTCTATCCTTATCACCTATATCAACAGATTCACAGGCCATTAAAAAGAAAAGAAAAACATAGAGTATAAATTTCATAAAAAATATATAGCTTTAGCTAAATATAGTATCGTCTTTTTTAACAAATCACTTTATTAAAAATAAAAAATTAAGCATAAAGTCTTGTTAATTAAAAAAAAGTATGTCTTTTTATAATTTTTTTTAATAAATCGATTTGTTCTTCTGTATGATTAAAGTGAAGAATCAATCTTAAACCCTGGTTTTCTTTAGAAACTGTGGGATATCTTATAGCTGGAATAAAATAGTTTTGTTTTCTCAGGGCTTGTGAGACTTTTAAGGATTTTTCAGCGGTTTTTAAAGAAATAAACAAAATAGGACTTTTTGTGGGTGCTAAATCAAAGTCCCTACGTGTTTTTAAAGCCTTTTTTGCTAAAATTTCAGCTCTATAAGCCTCTTGTTTTAAAATTTTTAAAGTAGCAATCCATTGTATCATAAGGAGAGGAGAAGGAGCTGTGCTATAAATAAAAGAACGACAGTGATTCACTAAATAGTCTTTTATGACAGGAGAGCAAGCTATAAAAGCTCCCGAACTCGCTAAAGCCTTTCCTCCTGTATGAAGAGTAATGATATGATCTTTTTTTTTCAATTGACTCACCCGTCCACTCAGATTTTTACCAAAAAGACCTGTACTGTGAGCTTCATCTACAAATAATAAGGAATTGTATTTAAGAGCTAGTTGAGATAAGGATTTTAAGTCAGAGAAATCTCCAGACATACTAAAAAGACTTTCCGTCACTATAAGTTTTGGCTTCGACTCTTTTTTCATTAAATCTTCTAAATGATTTAAATCATTGTGTTGAAAAATATGGTAAGGTCTTTTACTTAAACGAATTCCATCAATTAAACTGGCATGGTTTGATTCATCTGAAAAAATGACTCGGTTTTTTGCTAAGGCAGGTAAGACTCCTAAATTGGCTTGATAACCTGAAGAAAAACTCAATGTTGCTGGACGCTGTATAAAATTCTTAAAAGTTTTTTCAGCTTCTTTATGAAAATACGTTTTCCCTACCAATAAAGCAGACCCTGAAGAAGAAAGAGGAACTTTTTTTTTCAAAAGAGATAGAATCTCAGATCTTATTTGAGGGTGCTGAGCTAGACTCAGATAATCATTTGAAGTAAAATCTAATAAAGAATTGAAACATGGTATTTCTCGATACAGCTTTTCTTTTTTTTTCTGTCTTAAATCAAATTCAAAATCTTCAAACATTAAAAAATATTTAATTTTAATGAAACAGTCAAAAAAAATCTATATCTTTTACATTAACTTTATTATGTTATGAAATGATAACACTACCAAACGTTTCTCTACACTTATTTTGATTCCTTATCTCCTCTGCTTTTTTTAAAAGGACTGCAATATCTCTTCCCACTCTTTCCGCAAACCTAATGATATCGATATCATAGGGAGTTCCCTCATTTTTATTTTTTATACTTGGATCTGCTCCAAATTCTAGTAAAACTTTTACCTTATCTATCCTCTGAAATACAACTGCCCAATAAAGAGGGGTGTTTCCCTTATTATCTTTTACATTCACCTCTGCTTTCGCTTCTAATAGAGTTTTCATAACGTCTAGATTATCACTACCATATAGAGAGGTAATATGGAGAGGAGTGTATCCATTTTTATCTGTTGCATTCACTTCGGCTCCTGCTTTTAGTAAAGCTTTTACAACTTTGTTTAATATACCGTATCTAGAGGCATAGTGGAGAGGAGTTTGTCCCCTATCATCTCTTTCATTCACATCGAATCCCAATGCTATTAAATTTTCTATCCTTTCTACATCTTTAGCTTCAACGGCAAAAAAAAAAGAGGGGTTGCCTTTGTTATCCCTAAAATCATTTGCAAAAGAAAAATTTATTAGAAATAAAGGATTTAGAAAAAGACTTGTTTTTAAAATAAATGATTTTAATTTTTTCATAGAGACCTCCTTAAT
>JACOND010000029.1 GCA_014323935.1 Bdellovibrionales bacterium | reverse complement strand
AGTTATAAAGTTATTAGATGAGATATGGAGTTTAAAGAAGAATATAACACCTTTAAAGGTGTTAGAGGCTTGTTCGGGATTTAAAAAAGTAGTAAAGGATTTAAGTGGAGAAGCAAGAAGGAGAGTAGAATTAATAATCGTGGAGTATTTGAGGAAGAATACAGATATAATGAAGATATGGGGAGTAACTGAGAAGCTACTTATAGAAGAAGGGATATTAACAGAAGGAGGAATTATGGAAAATGTAAGAGAAGCTATAAAAGCAGAAGGAATGCAAGAAGGCATGCAAAAAGGCATGCAAGAAGGCATGCAAAAAGGCATGCAAAAAGGCATGCAAAAAGGACGGCAAGAAACTGCTTTAAATCTGCTTAAAGAAAAAGTAGAGATAGCTTTTATTTCTAAAATAACAGGTTTTTCTAAAGAAGAAATTGAAAAATTAAAGAAGAATTCTTAAAAAATATAAACATTTTTTAGAAAATCTAAAATCCTTTAAAAAAACTAGATTAAACTTTCACATTCTGAATCATTTTGACAAGAATCTTGAATGTTATATTTCAAAACAAATTAAGCTTATCATCTTAAATATACAATTTCCAAAGAAAAAGAATTTATTAAACTATATAAAAGGAAATTTATATTAGGTATAATAGTTACTGATTGAATGAATAACACTTTCATTTTAGACTTTCTATTAAATATTGGAAAAAACTTACTTAAATTAAGATGCAAATAATGATAAATTGAAAATTCAATGAACAAAAGTTTTTCTTTAGTAGAAGTTTTAGTTGCTTCAGTCATCATGCTTATTGTATCTGTTGGCACCGTTAAAATGTCTTCAAACTTAAGGCTACAAGCGGAACAAAAAGTTGGTATGACAGATTTAGTAAAAACAATCTCAAGCATTATGGATAACAGGCATGCAAAAATACCTTATTCCAAGGTCAAAGTGCTTTATATCAGGGAAATGAGCTTTTTTTAAAGAATCATAAATAAAGAAAACTAAACTAAAATTAATCTAGATGCTTCGATTTCTCCTAATGACTAGAAAACAAAAAGCTATATGGAATTGAAGGTTACATTGAATTTAAGCTGAAATCCGGTGAATCAAATTGTAACTGTTCCTCAAGGACCAATTGCCTTAAAAATTGGTCTTTATACTTAGTTTATCAAACTCAAGTCATGGGAACATTTGTTTTGAATCAAATTCCCATACAAGAAATCAATGTAACCTATACAAGATCAGGACATGAAGAGATTTTACCTGAAAAAGAAAAGATGAGATTCAAAATAACGAGTCTTATCCACCAGTTGAAGGTGTCATAGGTTTTAATAAAGATGAAAGTTTGGTAGTAGTGGATTCGAATCATACTACAACACCTAAAAGTACAAATAAACACTACTGTTAGTGGATATAGTGGTAATGATGGTGGTAGATAATGATTCAAAAAAAGAAAGATTTTTATTTTTAACAGCCTATTGCCAACTATTAAAAGTCTATCTATAAAATTAAAATGAAAGAGGCTAATATTAAAAGTAATTATGGAAATTTAGATAATTATCCTTTTGAATTCAAAAGATGTTATCAATGTTTCAGCTTGTATAAAATTTTTTCCAAATTTGTAATGGAGACTGTTTTTTTGTAATTCAATCAAATGTTGGTAATCCCTATACAAGCTTCTTTTCAAATCGTAATACCTGTTCAGTCAAAACAAACTGCACTTTACATAATTTTCCGGACTCTTGTAACATGTTAGGTCTTCCCTCAAGAGTTAAGTCAAAAATCAACCAATCTTCAGCTGATAAAGATAGTTTTACTGGAGTTGCTATAACAGAAATGAACAGTCTTGATGTGTGGTCTATTAATAAAAAGGGAATTTCTAAACATGAAAACGATGGAAGTAGGTAAAGTTTTCTGGAAAAAAGGATTTATTTAACTTTGTAAAACTTTCGACGATAAAAAAGAAGAAGAATTCCCATAACAACAAAAAGTGAACCCATATATTTCAGAGTGCGACCAGGATCACGGTTGACTGATAAAATAGAACGATAAGAAGTGTCTGATTCCTTTGGAGGAACAAAACTAGATTGATAAAAAGTCCAGCCTTTATATTTTAAGGGTTCATTCATAGAAATGACAAAACGTTCTCCATTTGACAATTGAACCTCACTTTCATAACTTTTTGCCTTCTCACTTCCTTGATAATTATCAATTCTAAAATCTAAAAGTTTTAATTCAAAATCCAAATTTCTTGTTTTATTAAGATAAGCTAAAGCATAAACTCTATCTTCTTTAAAAAACCTCACATAAGAATTCTGACCAATCCAAACAGACTGTCCTTCGTATTTTACATGGATTGCTTTGACAGTCTCATCTGAAGATTTATCCCTAGCCGTAAAAATAAATTCTTTTTTTGCTTTGGGATAAAACTCCAACAAACGAAACTCAAAATCCATCCAACCTGTCAAAAAAGATTCTCCAACTTTTAAACTTTTTTTTTCTTTATCTCCAAGAGAATAAAAAATTCTTTCTCCCTTGATATATAAAATTAATTCCTTTTCGTTTTTAGATTTATAATCTAAAGACGTTGTAAGTGTAATTCGAGCGGGACCATAAGTTTGGCTGACTGTTTTTAAACTAAGATCTAGTTCTATCCACTCTACAACATTCGCATTTGAACCATATAAATGAAATCTTAAGGCAGGATAAGCTCCTTTTTGAGCAGGCTTTAAAAATTCTTGTCCTACAGAAAAAGGAAAGTATTGATCAATTAAAAAAGTTTGTCCCTCAGAAATAATCTTAAAAGGTTTTTTTTTTGAAGGTTTAATAGAAAACATATCAACGGGCTTTTCATAAAGTAAGCTGAATTTTTCCCCGTCATAGGAAGAATAAAGTTTTATCTCCATATCAGATAAACTGATCAAGGAACTTGTTTCCCCTTCTGTAAATTGAAGAGTTGCATCGACTCCAAAATGTTTTGTAAAAAAAAATCCCATCATTAAAACTAAAATTCCAAAATGAGCTAAAATAAAGGGAAGATGTCTTTTTTTCCAAGGCCAACGATCTACTAAAACCATAGTTAAATTGATAGCTAAAAGAATCATAATACCACTCATCCATAAAGAATCATAAACTAAGGTATTAGCAATTTCTTGATCGTATTTAGATTCTATAAAAGTACCTATTGCCGTTAAAACAGCTAAAGAAATAAAAATGACAACAGCGAGCTTGATAGAGATTAAAAAGTGATAAATGAAAGAAAAAGATTTTTTTAAAATCACTCAAAGAAATCTATAGAAATTCTGATTTTTGTCAATCTGTTCCTAAAAATTCTAAGTGTTTTCTAAACTATAAAAAAGTTATTAAAAAGATTTCATTATATACCCCCCCCCAACTCATAAATAAAGTTTGAAAAGGTTTTTTATAATAAGGAATTTCATAAAAAGCATGCCAAGTTTTATTCAAGAGGGAATTTAGCTCAATATCTCTATTTTAGTTAACTTAAAAATCTCCTATAAATAGACTCAATCTTATAAAACTCCTTCAAGTTCCTGAACTTGAAATACTTTTCAAGAAATCATATTAGAAAAAAATAAGGAAATATAATGGAAAATGTAAAGGCTGTAGCAAAGTTATGACAGACGAAGCACAAATGCTATCATACAATGGGTAAAAGGTTTTAAGAGAGTTTATCATCGTTGGTCTAAAAAACACTTGCCAAGATACTTGAATGAGTTTGCCTTTAGGCTAGATCAAGGAAATTGTGCTATTGATACAATAGATAGAGTTAAGTTCTTAGTTCAAAAATCAAAGGTTAACTTTATAAAGTTTTGACAAAGTGAAAAACTGATAAAAACTTTGTAAAGAATTGGACACTCAGCTTTTAATAGTTAAATACATTTTAACTGTCAAATTTAAGGAGTACTTTAAGTTTCTATCCCTTCGTCTAAAAACAAACTCCTTCAAGTATCTATTGAGACATGAGATGATTTATAATCCCCGCATTTTATTTTTCTATATATTTTTTTCTAAAAATTTAAGTTCTTTAAGCTCTGTATTAAAACTCAAATCTATTAAAAAATATGATTTTTTTAATATCCACTATAGCCTTGACTATCATTTATTCGTTTCCTACAGTCAGACATATAATTTCCAAAATCATTCTAAAAAAATATCTTTTCTTATTTTTTAAATGAAAAAAAAATATTTTTTTCTTGTAAACTGACTAAATCAAACAAAAAAACTTGAATCTTATAAAGATACAAGCTAATAATTTTTGTTATGTATGCTGGTAAAAAACTCGTTATTGTAGAATCCCCTACAAAAGCAAAAACAATTGGTAAATTTTTAAATTCTAGTTACAAGATTATGGCATGTATGGGGCATATCAGAGATTTACCAAGTTCTGCTAAAGATATTCCTAAAAAATACAAAGATAAAGCTTGGAAAAATTTAGGAGTCAATGTAGAAGAAAATTTTGAACCCATTTACTGTATTCCTAGCTCAAAAGCTAAAATCATTAAAGAGTTAAAATCAGAACTTCAAAAATCTAAGGAACTGATTTTAGCAACCGATGAGGATAGAGAAGGAGAAAGCATCAGTTGGCATCTTTATGAAATCTTAAAACCAAAGATTCCAGTTAAAAGAATTGCTTTCCATGAAATAACAAAATCAGCTATTGAATCGGCTTTAAAAAATCCTCGTAAAATTGATAAAGCTTTAGTGCAAGCTCAAGAAGCTCGTAGAGTTTTAGATCGCTTAGTTGGTTATACACTCTCTCCCCTTTTATGGAAAAAAATAGCTATAGGTCTGTCAGCAGGACGTGTTCAATCTGTTGCCGTTAAACTTATTAGTGAAAAAGAAATCGAAAGAATGAATTTCATTTCAAGTTCTTTTTACAGTATCAGTTCAAAACTTTCTCCTCAGAAAAACAATCAAACAGACAGCTTTTCTGCCCAACTCATATCTTGGGATTCAAAAAAAATAGCTGTGAGTAAAGATTTTGACAATAAAGGGAATTTAACGAATAAAAATCTTCTACATTTAAAAAAAGAAAAAGCTCAAAGTCTTTTAAAAAGGTTAAAAAAAGCAAAATGGATTTTAAAAGATATTCAAACAAAAGCGATCTCTCGATCTCCTAAAGCTCCTTTTATTACTTCTACTTTACAGCAAGAATCTTACAGTAAATTAGGATTAACTCCTAAACAAACGATGTCTACAGCTCAAAAACTTTATGAAAAAGGACTTATCACTTATATGAGAACAGACTCAACTCATCTTTCTACAGAAGCTTTAAAAGGAATCAGAGAGACTTTACAAAAACTCTATGGCAAAAAAGAACTTCCTCCCTCTGCTCGAATCTATAAAACAAAATCAAAAGGAGCTCAGGAAGCCCATGAAGCGATTCGTCCCTCTGGTCAAAAAATCATTTCTCCTGAAAAAACCAACTTAACAGGTCTTGAATTACAACTGTATCAACTGATTTGGCAAAGAACTTTAGCCTCTCAAATGAAAAACTGTGAACAAGAACAAACCAGTTTAAAAATAAAATCGGATTTAGCTCTTTTTCATTCGAGTGGATTAAGAATTGTTTCAGCTGGTTTTTATAAACTTTATAAGGACAAAGAAGAAAACATTCCCCTTCTTCCTCAACTTAAAAAAGGAGTCTCTTTACAGTGTCTTAAAGTTGAAAGTCTTGAAAAGCAAACACAAGCTCCTTTTAGGTATAATGAATCTTCTTTAATTCAAAAACTAGAAAAAGAAGGTGTTGGAAGACCTTCTACTTATGCTCCTATCATTTCTACCATACAAGAGAGAGGGTACGTCAAAAAACAAGGTAAAAACTTAGCTCCTACTTTTACAGCCATAGCTGTGACAAAACTTCTCAGTAAATATTTACCTAAATATGTTGATTTAAATTTCACCTCTCAAATGGAAAAGAGTTTAGATGATATCGCTCGTGGGAAAATTATTTATACAAAATATCTAAGTCGCATTTATAAAGGGAAAACAGGTCTTAAAGAAGAGGTTTTAGCTAAAGAAAAAAGTATCTCAAATGAAGACTCTCGAAAAATGCAGTTTTTACCTTTTAAAAATATTGACTTTAATGTGGGACGATTTGGATCTTACATTACAAAACAAACAGGAAAGAAAGAAATGAAAGCCTCTTTACCAGAGGATTTCTTTCTTTCAGATTTAAGCTTAGAAAAACTTGAAGAGATTTTAAACACAGAAAAACAAAAAGATGTTCCTTTAGGAAAACATCCTATAAACAAAAAGAATATTTTTAGAAAAGTGGGACGATTTGGTCCTTATTTAGAAATAGAAGGAGGAGAAAAAAGAACTTCTATTCCTAAGTTTTTAGACCCTTTTGATCTTACAATAAACGAAGCTTTACAGCTCTTAGAGTTACCTAAAGTTTTAGGAACTCACCCTAAAACAAAAAAAGAAATTAAAAAAGGTATAGGACGATTTGGTCCTTATGTTTTCCATGAAGGGGACTATCGTTCTGTTCCAAATGATAAAAGTTTTTTAAGCTTAGATTTAAAAAGAGCTTTAGAAGTTTTAGCTAAAGAAAAAAAATCTAGAAAAAAATCAAATTCTAAAAAAATTTTAAAGGAATTGACTTATAATAATGATAAAATACAGATTTTAGAAGGTTATTCTCCCTATATTAAATATAAAAATAAAAACTACAGTTTAAAAAATACAGATGTTTCTAAAATCAATTTAAAACAAGTCTTAGAAGTCATAGAAAAAGGAAAGAAGAAAAAACGAAAAACTTAATATTAAGTCTCCTTTTATTTTAAATAAAATGAAAAGTCTTCAAAAGAAATTTACTATTCATTCCTCTTATAAACCTCAAGGAGATCAACCTAAAGCTATTGAAAGTCTTTGTAAAAATTTTAACAATAACAAAAATAAACAAACTCTTTTAGGTGTTACGGGATCTGGTAAAACTTTTACTATGGTTCATGTTATTTCTAAATTAAATAAACCTTGTCTTATTTTAGCTCCTAATAAAACCCTAGCCGCTCAGCTTTTTTTAGAAATCAAAGAGTTTTTACCTGATAATGCGGTAGAATATTTTGTGAGTTATTATGATTACTATCAACCAGAAGCTTATGTTCCCTCATCTCATACATACATTCAAAAAGAATCTTCGATCAATGAACAAATTGATTTCATGAGGCATTCTGCAACTCGCTCTCTTTTAGAAAGAAAAGATGTTGTGATTGTAAGTAGTATCTCTTGTATTTATGGTTTAGGAAGTCCTATTCAATATGAAAAGCTTGTTTTAGGATTAGAAAAAAATCAAAAAATCTCACGGGAACAGTGTTTAAAAAAACTTGTAGATATTCAATATAAAAGAGACGATACAGATTTCTACAGAGGTTCTTTTCGTTGCCGGGGAGATAGAATAGAGCTTTTTCCATCTTATGAAGATAACAGAGCTCTCCGCATTGAATTTTTTGGAGATTACATTGAATCTATCAAATGGTTTAATCCTTTAACAGGTCAATCTATGAAAGAACTTTTAATCTGTCGCATTTATCCTTCAAATCATTATGTCAGTACAAAAGAAAGAACTCTCAAAGCTATAAAAAGTATTAAACAAGAACTGAAACAACATTTAAAAGTCTTAGAAAAAAATCAAAAAATAGAGGAGAGAAATCGATTAGAAAAAAGAACTCTTTATGATTTAGAAATTTTAAAAGAAATGGGAATGTGTCCGGGAATTGAAAACTATTCTCGCCATCTCAGTGGTTATAAAGCCGGTCAAGCACCTGATACTCTTTTAGATTATTTTCCAAAGAACTTTCTCACTTTTATTGATGAAAGCCATATTACGGTACCTCAAGCCGGAGCTATGTATAATGGAGATCGTAGAAGAAAATTAACTCTTGTTGAACATGGTTTTAGACTCCCTTCAGCTCTAGATAACAGACCTTTAAATTTTCAAGAATTTGAACAAAGACTAGATAAAGTTTTATTTATTTCAGCAACTCCTGGAGACTATGAAATTAAAAACAGTTTGGCCGTTGTAGAACAAATTATAAGACCTACGGGTTTACTTGATCCAAAAATTACCGTTTGTCCTGCAAAAAATCAAGTGGATGAACTCTTACAAGAAATCAAAAAACGAATTCAAAAAAAAGAACGCACTCTTATTACAACTTTAACAAAAAAGATGGCAGAAAAATTAAGTCGTTACTATGAAAAATTAAACATAAAAACAAAATATCTTCACAGTGAGATAAAGACCTTAGAGAGAACAGAAATCCTAACGGATTTAAGAGCCGGAATCTTTGACGTTTTAGTAGGAATCAATCTTTTAAGAGAAGGGTTAGATTTACCAGAAGTGAGTCTTGTTGCCATCTTAGATAGCGATAAAGAAGGTTTTTTAAGATCAGAAAGGTCTTTAATTCAAACGATAGGACGAGCGGCTCGTCATGCAAAAGGAGAAGTTATACTTTATGCCGATCGAATTACAAACTCTATGCAAAGAGCTATTGAGGAAACAGAAAGAAGAAGAAAAATTCAAATCCAATATAATAAAAAACATGGAATAAAGCCAAAAACTATAAAAAAACTTTTAAGAAAAAATCTTGCCGAAGTTTATGGATATAAATCTAATCTAAGAGAAAAAGAAGAATTTAAATTGTCTTCTAAAAAAGCTTTTAGTGCAAAAATTAAAGAATTAAAGAAAAAGATGAAAGAAAGTGCTAAGGACATGGACTTTGAAAAAGCTGCTCAGTTAAGAGATCAAATTAAATACTTAGAACTCAAAGAATTAGAATAGACTTAAATTCTCTTTAAGTTCCATTTTCTAAATTCAAATCTTCTGTTTTTATATCTCCTGACGTTTCATCCATAGAAACTAATTTTTTCACTGAATTTTCAACTTCATTCAGCTCTTTTTTACACATGTCAATCAATTTTAATCCTCTTTTAAAATTCTCTATAGACTCTTTTAAACCTAAAGTTCCACTTGATATATCTTCACTTATTTTTTCTATTTCTTTTAAATTTTTTTCAAAATCCATGACTCACTCCTTTCTTTTTTTTTCTATCACCTTTACGGTAGCTTGTCCTTCAAAGAATTCTATATTTAAAATTTCTTCTAAATTCAACTCTTTTCCAGATAAAATTAAAGTCCCATTCGCCCGGGTTACAATAGAAAAGCCTCTTTTCATTATTTTCTGATGGTCTAAAGCTAATATCACTTTTTCAAAATGATGAATATTATTTTTTAAATTCTCAAAAAGCTTTTGCATAGATTGACTTAATTTTGAATGACTCTCATCTAATTTTTGCTGGAAATCTTGAATAGAACGGTAAGGATGTTTTAAAGTTTTATCTAAAGCATTTAATTTATCTTTAAAAACCTCAAGCAGAAAAATCATACTCTGTGAGAGTTGCCTTTGATATTGATCTAATTTGTCAAATATAAAAGAGAATTCAAGCTTTAAAATTCCTTCTAATTGCTTTTGATACTGATCTAATTTATCTATTAAATCCTCTTTGCTTTTTACAACAAGTTCAGCCGCCGCAGAAGGCGTTTCAGCTCTTAAATCAGCCACAAAGTCACAAATCGTAAAATCGATTTCATGACCTACGGCTGAAATAACAGGAATAGGATGATGAGCAATAGCCCTGCATAAATTTTCATCATTAAAAGCCCAAAGGTCCTCTCTAGAGCCTCCTCCACGACCTATAATTAAAACATCAGCTCCTGGAATTTTCTTTGATTCACTAAGAGCTTTTAACAAGTTACTAGGAGCTTGTTCTCCTTGAACAAGAGAGGGAACAAGAGTTATTTTAATAGATTTAAAACGACGTTTTAAAATTCGAATAATATCCCTAACAGCCGCTCCTTTTTCTGAAGTGATTAAAACAACATGACGGGGAAAAAGCGGTAATTTTTTCTTTCTTGACTCATCAAATAAACCTTCCTTTTTTAACCTCATTTTAATTTCTTCAAACTTTTTTTGTAATAAACCATCTCCTAAACGTTCCATATCTTGACACAAAATCTGATACTGTCCGCGAGGAGGGTACACACTCACTCTCCCTTTGACTAAAAGCTCTTCTCCAACTTCAGGTTTAAAGGACAACTCCTTGTTTTGTCCTTTAAACATAACAGCTCTAATTTGAGCTTCTTCATCTTTTAAACTAAAATACCAATGCCCTGAGCTATGAGAAATAAAATTAGATATTTCACCTTTAATCCATACATAAGAAAACTGAGATTCTAAGGAATTTCTAATCTGATAAGAAATTTGTGAAACAGTTAAAATATCTTCTTCACTTTGCATAAAACGTCCTTTTTAAAACTTTGTAAAGAATTTCTCATCCTAAACTAGAAAATTGATTTAAAAAACGAATATCATTTTCAAAAAATAAGCGAATATCTGGTATATTAAATAAAAGGATAGCAAGTCTTTCAATACCTAAACCAAAAGCAAAGCCTTGCCATTTCGTAGAATCCCAATCCACAAAGCGAAAAACTTCAGGGTGTACTAAACCACAGCCCCCAATTTCAATCCAAGTTGACTTTTTACAAACAGAACAACCTTTAAAACAAAAAGGGCAAGATATATCATATTCTGCAGAAGGTTCTGTGAAAGGGAAAAAACTAGGTCTAAAACGAACTTTCATTTTAGAAGACTGAAAAAGATGTTTTAAAAAATAAGATAAGGTTCCTTTAAGTTCTGCTAAGGAGACTTTTTTATTTACATAAAGACCTTCTATTTGATGAAACATCGGGGAATGAGAGACATCACTATCAGCACGAAAGACAGCTCCTGGAGCTAAAACAGCTAAAGGAGCTTTTTGTGATTGTAAGGTTCGAATTTGAACAGGACTGGTATGAGTTCGCAAAACATGGTTTTCTCCAATGTAAAAAGTATCTTGTAAATCTCGGCTAGGATGAAAGGGAGGAAAATTTAAAGCCGAAAAATTATACCAATCTGACTCTACGTAGGGTCCTGTTTGAATAGAATAACCTAAAGGAGTAAAGATTTTGATAATACTTTCTATAACTCTTGTAATAGGATGTTTAGCTCCTGCAATGCAGTAAGGACCTGGTAAACTCAGATCCATAGCTTCTTTTTCTATTTTTTGATCTAAACTTTTTTGAGACAACTCTTTTTGTTTTTTTAAATAAAAATGATCTAAGTCTTCAAAAATTTTATTAAAAAACTCTCCCCAAGCCGGTCTTTTCTCAATAGGATAATCTTTAATCTTTTTTCTAGCTATTGAAAGAGGACTTTTTTTTCCTAAAAACTTCACTTTAAAGTCATAAAGTTTTTTTTCATTTTCAGCCTGATTAAAAGAGCTTTTTATTTGTTCAAAAAGATTCTCTATCCTTTCTTTTTCTTTTTGAGGAATAGACATAAAACTTCTTTTGTTTCGTTAGTTTTGAGAGAGGTTTAAAGTCCTGCTCGAATTCTTTCCTTATCATCGACCACACTTAAAACTCCTGATTTTAACTCTTTTCGATAAGCCAAATGCCTAATATCATAAACTGTATTTTCACCCGATAAAGCAGGAGTTTGCCACTGAGGTCCCATTCGTATAGCATCTACAGGGCAAGCCTCTTCACAAAAACCACAAAACACACAGCGAAGCATATCAATTTCATAAGAAATAGGATACTTTTCTACTTCCGGGTCATCACTTTCACTCGCAGTAATCTTAATACAATGGGCCGGACAGTTTGTTGCACAAAGCATACAAGCGGTGCATCTCAAAGAACCATCTTTTTTAACTGTAAGAATATGATTCCCTTTAAACCTAGAGCTGTAAGGATAATACTCCTCAGGATAATTTAAAGTTATTCTTTGTTTTTTATTAAATAAATTTCGGAAAAAAGTTTTTAAAGTAAATACCATTCCTTTTAAAATAGCAGGTAAATAATAACTTTTTTCGGCAGATTTTCTTTTAACTTTCATGTACTTTTTATATAGCAATAAAAAACAAAAAAAATCAAGAGATTTTAAAATTTCTCACAAAGTTTTAAAGAGCTATCCTTGATGATAGACAAAGTCACTGAGTTGTGTTATGAGGTAAAAAAACAATGTCCCTAAAAAAATGAAAAAAATAGCATTGATACAAGGAGGATTAGGACCGGAAAACAAAATAAGCCTCATGAGTGCAAAAGCGGTCGCTCAAGCTTTTGATAAACTAAACTATCCTTACATAAAATTAGAAGCAGATCAAAAACTTCCTCAAAATTTAATCTCTCAAAAACCAAGTCTCGCTTTTTTAGCTGTGCATGGTCTTTATGGCGAAGATGGTCTTATTCAATCTCTGTGTGAGTTCCTAAAGATTCCCTATACAGGAAGCGGCGTTTTAGCAAGCAGTTTATCTATGAATAAAATTTTTGCAAAACAACTTTTTATTAAAAATAAAATTCCCACACCAGATTTTCAAATTGTTGATTCTTTTTGGAGTCCTAAAAAAATTTCTTCTTATCCTGTGGTCATTAAATCTTCTCATGGAGGATCTTCTTTAGGCGTTTACATTGCAAAAAACGAAAAAGAACTCTTATCTGCAATTCAAAAAGCAAAAAAACTAGGAACTCAAGTTTTTATTGAAAACTATTTAGAAAAATCTAAAGAATTAGCTGTCTCTTTTTTTAAAGGAAATATCTTAACTCCTGTTGAGATTACACCTAAAGCCAGTTTTTATGATTACAAAAGAAAGTATGAACAAGGAGAATCAGTTTATTCCATTCCTCCCTCAATAGACCCTTTTGTTGTAGAAAAAATCAAATCTCTTTCCAAATATATTTTTCAAATTGTTGGAGTACGCTCTTATGCAAGAGCGGATTTTTTAATTCAAAAGAATAAAACTCCTTGGCTCTTAGAAGTCAACACTCTTCCTGGCTTAACAAAACACTCCCTTCTTCCTAAATCTGCAAACTACGATGGAATTTCTTTTATAAAGTTAATTGAACACATCACACTCTTAGCTACAACCGACTATCAAATCTAAAAGCCTTTAAGAAAGCTCTTTTCTAACCTCAGAAGGTGTTTTTTTATTTTTAAACCTAGAGCAAATCCTCCTAGCCCTGTTTTAGATAAAACTCTATGGCATGGAATGACAATCAAAAAAGGATTTTTAGAACAACAATTTCCTACAGCTCTAGAGGCTTTTTTATTATTAATACTTTTTGCTATTTCACTGTAAGTTCTCGTTTCAGCATAAGGAATCTGTTTTAAAGCTTTCCAAACTTTCTGTTGAAAGAGAGTTCCTCTCTCATAAAGTGGAATTTTAAATTCTTGCCCTTTCCCTTCAAAAAAGGAATTCAATTGCTTTTTAAGACTTTGAGCTAAAGGAGATAGTTTTTTTTGAGGAAGGAATTGTTTTTGTTGAAAATTATAGCCTTTTCTTTTATCTAAATTTTTTAAGGAGATTATTAAAGCATTTTTTTTACTTTTTAAATTTAAGGGAATCTCTAAAGACTTCACAGGTCTTGAAATAGAGTACAATTTATTTTCTATTATAAAAATTTGTAAAGTTCCTATAGGAGAATCAATAAAAAAAATTTCCACTTAACACCCCCCTAAAAGGATAAACTTTACTCATTCTTTTTTCAAGATTTATAAAAAATATTAATTTAATAAAGCCTTAGATTTTAAATGGGACATTAAATCTTTTAAAAGTTTTTTAGGATCTTGACTTGCATCTAAAATAAGCCATTTTTCAGGCTGGCTTTTAGCTAATTTTAAATAAGAATCTCTGACAACTTGATGAAAGCCGGCATGTTCTGATTCCAATCTATCTTTAGCCTCTTTTCTGGATAATCGTTTTAAACTCATTTCAACACAAATATCTAAAAGAACCCATAGATCAGGTTGATAATTTTTACAAACCTCTTCTTTTAAAGTGTTTACTAATTTTTTACTCACAGCTCTAGCTCCCGATTGATAAGCTGAGCTGCTAGCCCAATAACGATCAGAAATCACCCAGAGTTTGTTTTTTAATTGAGGAGCTATAACTTCTTGAATATGTTGCTGTCTATCTGCATAATAAAGGAGAGTTTCTGCTAAAGAATCTAGTTTTTTATTTTTCTTTTCAAGTAAAATTTTCCTGATCTGTTGACCAATTTTTGTTCCTCCAGGTTCTTTTGTTTGAATGAATTGAATTCCAAAATTTTGTAATTCTTTTGTAAAAAGATTTAAAAGCAAGCTTTTTCCTGAAGCATCCACTCCTTCAAAAACAATAAAAGCCATTTTTATTTTATAAAATATCTTTTTATTTGAAACAAGCTTAAAAAAATGAAAATCGAGAGGATTTCAAATTCTAACAGCTTGAGTCTAAAAACATTCCTCTTTTTTCTGAGAGTATTTAGTAGATAATATGGATTTAGATGTTAAAAATATAGGGTTGAGAAGAATCTTATAGAAAAAAGGACATAAAACAAGGAGGAGTTATGAATGTAAGAGAAAAGATGGCAAGAAATTGTTTTGCCGAAAGAAAAAACAGATATTGTTTTTATTTCTAAAATTAAAGGTTTTTCTAAAGAAGAAATTAAAAAATTACAAAACAGTTCTTAAAAAATTAGTCTTCTATTTTGATGCAAAGGGCAAGTTAATCTACATGCTACGGGAGAGCTGATGATTGACTTGGAGCTTCATTTAAACTCCTTAGGTTTAAAAATAAAAGACTTTAATTTTCAAGAAATAAGCTCTAAACAGATAGGCTTTTTCCTTAAATATGACTAAAACCCTTTTGATAATAATGAGCTACTGATTTATTCTTCTACTGTAATTTAATTATTTTTGAATCTTTTTTTCAAAGATTCCTATTTCTCATTTTGGAGCGTAAAAGAAGATATATTTATATTCTTAATGAATACCTGTTTTTTTATCTTTTCACTGAACCAACTTTATAACATAATTTTTCCTTAAAATCAGAAATGAATATTTTTTGATTTTTTATATCAATGATCAAAAGCTTTGTGAGCTTCTCTGATTCATGCTTGTTTCCTTCTTTCTGAACTTTTTAATTATAAAAGTGTCAGCTCTAGGAAAAACACTTCTTTCTTGAAAATAGAGAAACATAAATCTATTTTCATGTCATACTTTTACTTAAGCTTTTGCTTTGAATTTTTGCAAGCTTGTTTGTAGATTCTTTCTTAAGTTTTTTTAAAGGATGTTAGAGGGAAGAGGAATTAAAAGAAGCTTCTTTAGTTTATAGATATTGTGTATCATTATTCTTACATCTCACATCTTTAGTACCATTGTTAATGTGTCTTTTCACTGAAATCATTTTTATTAAAAATTATACAAACTCTATGCTTTTTATTAGAAATAAACTCCTTGATGAATTGAGATATGTTATATAGCTTATGAAAATTTTCTTCTTAAAAAACCTCGATTTTTAGTTGAATTTTTTAACAAATTACAGACTTTTCTAGAAAAGCTTTCAACCCTTAATTTTATTTTGGGTTAAATGAAGATTGTTATGAAGAACTGTTTTTTTTAGATTGAGGAAGTATCTGATGAGAATTTAGGGATTAAACATTTGAAATCAGTTTTTTTACAAAATCTTATTTAGAGGAGCTGTTTTCTTAGAAAAATTAAAGGATACTTCTTAATAAAATAGTTCTTCTTAATTGTATTTGGTAAAAAAAAGAGCTTGCCTTTTTTTACAACTTCTTTTAAATAATCAAAAACACATCTTGAGTTTATGGAAAAAAAACACCAAAAACAAACTATTTCAGTCATGATACTTTCTTTAAAAGTTTTTACTCAGATCCTAAACTCAGTCAGGAATTACTTCAGCTGATCTTTTCAAAAGAAGAACTTGAATCTATGATTTAGCTAAAAGTAGAAAAAGACACTTTTGAAGATAAGAGAGCAGATCTTGTTTTATCCTTTCCTTTTAAGGCTTTTCCTAAAATCAGAT
>JACOND010000028.1 GCA_014323935.1 Bdellovibrionales bacterium | reverse complement strand
GAGAGATTCTTTTTATTTTCAAAAAAAGGGTAAAAACAATAGAAAAAGATACTTTTGAAGATAAAAGAGCTGATCTTGTTTTATCCCTTCCCTTTAAGGTTTTTCCTGAAATCAGGTTGATCAATTAACAGAAAGGCTAAGTTTTGTAATTCCTGTACTTTTTTACCATGGAAAAAGAACCCTTCAAATGGAAAAGAAAAATTAACAATGGTTTTTTAGATTGAGTTAAGTAATAATTTATAAAAATTTAGGTTTTATGTTAAAGTCTTCCGTCTTCTTAGAAAATTTTACTTTACCCGAAGGCTGGAGTTTAAAATTAGATTCAAAGAAAGCTTATAAAATTCAAACTTCAGAGGGTTTGAATTTTTCTATAGACTTTCCTTCTAAAAAAAAACTTATTTCTAAACAAGCTTTAGTTAAAGCCATAGGCTTTAAAAATCAAAGTTTATCTGTTTTAGATATTACAGCAGGCTGGGCTAAGGATTCTTTTTTAATATCTCAGTTAGGTTGCAAGGTGAGAGCTATAGAATCTCATCCCTTTGTTTTTCATTTTGTTAAAAGTCAACTGGAATTGGAATTTAAGGGTTCTTTTCCTTTTGAATTGATCTTAGGAGATAGTTTAAATTATTTAAAATCTTTAAAAGAAGATTCTTATCCAGATGTGATTTTTATAGACCCTATGTTTCAAGGAAGGAAAAAGTCTTTAAGTCAAAAATCTTTAAGAATTTTAAAAGAATTCGTCGGAGAGACTCAAAATAAACAAACTCTTTTTAACCATGCTTTATTAAAAGCCCAAAAAAGAGTGGTTGTTAAAAGACATAAATTAGACAAACCGTTAAGTCAAAATTTTATCTCTTCATTTAAAGGTCACTCTATTTGCTATGATGTTTTTCAAGCTAAAATCTAATAAGGATTTTATCTTTTTTTATTCTTCAGAAGAAGATCTGTTAATTCTAGGATAATTTGTACCATCATCAAGATATCTAAGATCATTACAAAGGTTTTTTATGAACAATATTAAAAAAGAGATTGTATTTTTATACAACTTCTTTTAAATAATCAAAAACACATCTTGAGTTTATGAAAAAACAAACTATTTCAATCATGATACTTTCTTTAAGAGTTTTTACTCAGATCCTAAACTCAGTAAAGAATTACTTCAGCTCATCTTTTCAAAAATAAAAACCTTTATGATCAATTATTAGATTATCAATATTTCCTTCGAAAGTTCTTGATTCAACAAAGGGGTTATGTTCAACCTATCGCTTTTTTATCATGGAAAAGAGTCTTTCAAATGGAAAGGCTCTCTTCAAGAGGAAGATTTTAAGTCTTTTTTAATTCCTAGAGAATTAAGAAAGAATATGTTAAACTATAAACCAAGGGTAATAAGCACGAAGGATAAGAGAAGGGGCAAAGAAGTTAAGATGGTATGGAGTTATAAAGTTATTAGATGAGATATGGAGTTTAAAGAAGAATATATCTCCTTTAAAGGTATTAGAACTTTTTAAAAAAGTAATAAAGAATTTAAGTAAGGAAGCAAGAAGGAGAGTAGAATTAATCATACTGATGTATTTGAAAAAGAATACGGATGTAATGAAGATATGGGGAGCAACTGAAAAGCTACTTATAGAAGAAGGGATATTAACAGAAGGAGGAATTATGGAAAATGTAAGAGAATCTATAAAGGCAGAAGGAATGCAAGAAGGACTTCAAAAAGGACGACAAGAAGGTAGACAAGAAGGACTTCAAGAAGGCATGCAAAAAACTGCCTTAAATCTGCTTAAAGAAAAAGTAGAGATTGCTTTTATATCTAAGATTACAGGTTTTTCTAAAGAAGAAATTGAAAAATTACAAGAACAGAGTAAGTAGTTCTTAAAAAGTTAGTCTTCTACATTTAAAGATATTCTCTTTTTTTCAAAAAAAGAGAATAAAGCTTTAATTTAAACAAACTAAAGATAAAAAAGATATTTTTGAAGATAAAGGGTTCTCTTTTTAACTGATTTTAGGAGATAGTTTCAATGGCTTAAAATCTTTAAGCCAAAAGCCTTTAGGGATTTTAAAAGAATTCGTCGGAGAGACTCAAATAAAAAAAAAGTTTTTTCAAATATACTTAATTAAAATTCCAAAAAAGACATAAACTTAGACAAAGCTTTAACTTTATCTCTTCTTTTAAAGGTCACTCTATTTGCTATGATATTTTATCTTTTTTATTCTTCAGAAGAGGATCTGTCAACGCTAGGATAACCACCGTTCGTCTTACATCCTCTTATTTCTTCAAAATAATCATCAAGATCACAAAGATCGTTACATTGTTCTCCCCTGCGAGTAGAAGCAGTATTAAGTCTGTCTTCATAATCACAGTCATCCCCTTCAACTCCAGTGACATCAGGATCGGCTTGATCATTTCCTCCACTTTCATAGAAATCAATAAACTCTTCAAAAGTGTTCCATTCTCGAATCATAAGCTTAATACTATGTAAGATTTCCCCTGCTGAATCCACGCAGTCAAATTCAAAATGTGTTCTTGGAATTCCTTTATTATAATGCTCATCTTCTTGTAAAAACACAGGAAGACTGTCCCTATTTTGAATCGTATCGTATAACTCTTCTAAGGGTTTATCTAGTTCTTTTAAATAGTTGGCATGATAAATACTAATGTTTTTATCGGTTTGGTTGATTTGGGTAGGAAGAGTAAAAGACTGATTAAATCCTTCTTCAGGTATTCTTTGAACAAGTCTTTTATAAAATATTGGAACACTTTCTCCTGTTGCAGTAAGAGCCGGTCCTCCAAAACACAAATCATCTGGTTTCCATTCTTCCCCCTCTTCATCACCCTCTGAAGCTTTACTTCCTCCAAAACAACATTGAATGTTTACTTCATTATTTAGTTTTGTTTCTGGACAGAGATCTTCTTGATTCTCTCTTGTTTCCTTACCACCCGCTTCTCTTAACTCAGTATGAAGATCACTATTATATCTAATATTTGTATATGTAGTTTCACATCCATCCCCAGCATCCTCAGGACATGGATTTTCTTCTACAACAGGTCCTGGAAGTATATTTGCATTAAAATGCCATGGAAAAGCTGTTCGGACATAATCACACATTCCTAGAGGAACATTGAAATTTACAAACAAATCTTTGACGTGAATATCATATTCTAGAACATCTAAAATACAAAGAAGAGTTTCTGATGAGTTTTTTAGGAGTTCATCTTCAAAGGAATCTTCTAAGAGAATTTCACAGTTAGAAGGACTGTTTCTTTCAGCGGCATCTCCATATTCTTCATGAGTACTGATTTCATAAAAAGGAACAAGCTCTCCTGATGATTCATATTCGTCTACATCTAAATCGATGTAAAAATATTTAGAGTTAGAAGGGGCAAAGCTTTCTCCAACAGAGGGGAGATTGAAAGAGGAAATACTATTGACATGTACGCTGTTTCCAAAATAACAGGAATTTAAAAAGAGTAGAAAAAAGAATAGAAGTTTATACATATCTTAATATAAATAGAGTGTACCTAATATTAACTTAAAAGAGATATTTCTTAAATTAAGGGAGGGAAGTCTTATAAAAAACTAGACTTATGTAAAGTTTTTAAATAAAGAAATAAAAAGGTTTAGTTATATTTTTATGTCCTTGAAATGTGAAAATTGGTATCTTTTAAGATGGAATCGTCATAAATCAAAAGAAAAGTCCTTAGCTCTTTTTGGAGGACTTTCGGATCTTCAAGAAAAACCTGTAGAAGAGATTAAAAAAGAATTTGAGAAAGCTTTAAACCATGGATATGAGAAAATTTGTTGTCCTTGGAATTTTATTTATCATTCTGAAATAAAAAAAATGTTAGCTTTTCTTTTAGAAAAAGCTGATTTTTTTGTACTCTCTGTTCATAGAAAATCTTTTTTAGATTTTAAAAAACTTTTTAATAAAAAAAAGCTTTTTCAATTTCTTACTTTGAATTTAATCTTAGAAGATGACAATTTCCTTTTAGAAGTTGCTGAGCTGGAATCTTGGAATTTTACTGTTACTATAACAGCTCATAAAGGAGTTTGTTTAGAAAAATTAAGTCAGCAGATTCAAAAAAAATTTAAGAAAAATAAGAAGAACATTTATCTTTCCTTTCCCTGCTCTCATGAAAAACACCCGGAGCTTTATGAACCTGAAGAGATAGCTTGTTTTTTAAAAAAAGACTTTTATCCTCCGCCTCCTTTTGAGGCATATAACCTTTCTATTCCTAAAGACTTAAAGTTAGAACCTTCGGTTTTTCCTGAGTTTTTTTATAAAACTCCGTCTTTAAGAAAACCCTTAAAAGCCTCAGTTGTTATCCCTGCTTATAACTGTTTCAAAGAGTTAAGTTTAACTTTAAAACACCTTTATCAACAAGATTTATCAAAAGAGCTTTTTGAAGTGATTGTCGTTGATGATGGAAGTTCAGATTCTTTTTCTTTAAAAAAATTAGATTTTTTAAAAGAAATGAACTTTAAGTTTTTGTTTTTACCAAGAGTTAAAGCAAGGACAGGTTTTAAAGATCATCGTTTTAGAGCAGGAATTGCAAGAAATATAGGTGTGAGAGAATCTCAAGGAGAAAATCTTTTTTTTTTAGATGCGGATATTTTAGTTCCTTCCCATTATCTGTCTACAGCTTGCCGGGAGTTAAAAAAACATCCTGTTATCTTACATCCTCGCTACCATTTAAAAGCGACGGCTCCTCTGAAATATAGGGAAATTGTAAAAGAAAAACATTCTTTTATTCGATTTAGTGATTACTGGGAAACTTTTTATAAAACCGCTCAAGATTGGAATCAAAGAAAGCTTCCTTGGAAATATATTTCTACAAACACCCTTTGTTTAAAAGCAAAAGTTTTTAAACAAATAAGAGCTTTTAGAAAAAATTATACATGCTATGGTTTTGAAGATACAGATTTAGGCTACCGCCTTTATCAAAAACATTTTCAATTTCAACTCCATTCCTTAAATACTTACCATTTGTATAGAAAATCAGAGTTTTTAGGTCAAAAAAATCTAAGAGAAGAGTTACTAGGTCTTTCGGCTTTGACATTTTTTTATAACACGCACTGTCTTAATGGATACGAAGAATTTAAGCATTTGATTACAAAAGCTTTAAGCTTTTAATAAAGAATTTTTTTATCTAGAAAATCAAAGTTTTAGGTCAAAAAAATCTGAAATAAAAGTTACTAAGTCTCTCGGCTTTGACATTTTTTCATAACACAAACTGTCTTACTGGATATGAAGAATTTAAGCATTCGATAAAAAGAACTTTACAAAAGTTTTAAACTTTATTAAAAGGATTCTTTTTTGTGCTTTTTATCATAAGAAAAAATTATTTAAACTATAAATTGTTTATAAAAAAAAGTTTTAATGGCTTTATTTAACTTATTTATAGGTAAAATTTAGAAAAATATTCTGAATTTTTTTTTTAAATAAAAATTTATGATTAGTTATTAAGTAGTTGTGATTCGTTTTTATTAAACATTAAGGGGGGGGGGTAGCTATGTTGGCTTTTTTATTCAAAGGAATCTTTTTTACTTTTATTATAACTTTAATGTCTTGTTTACCAGGACGTAAACAAGACAATCTAAAAACGACAGCTTCTTCAGAAAATCTTTCTGAAGAAGAACAAGATTTAAATCTGAGATGTATCGAAGATAATTTTAAGCAAGGTCAAGAAGAAAATCTTTATGGTATTAAATGTATTGATAATAAACAGCTTTTTATTAAAACAGCAAGCGATGGAGAAGAAATTTCCATTACGGATATTAACATTAATGAAAATAAAGGGAGTTTAGAAATAGAAGAAGGTATCGATTTTTTAAATAGATATTATAAATTAGCTTATGAGATAGAAGACAGTGAAGATAAAGATTTTTTAAAAAGATTTTTTCCTCTGGGAGAAGAATTTTTTGGTCAAAAAGGAGAAAGATATACTTTAATTTTTAAAGTTGAGCAAAATTACCTGGTTTTATATAAAGCTTCTGAGAACCTCAAGAGTATTCCTTTTTCAGAGAGAATGGTTATGAAAACCAGCACCACAGAAGCAGGTAAAACTTTATACATGGTGCCTTTTATTGGGTATCCTATAAAGTACTGCCGGGCAGAAGCGATTAGGAATAATCAACAAGAAGAAACCAACCAAAACCGGGCGGTTTGTAAAGATTACTCTGACTTAAAACCAAAGAATATGCCTTATATTTCTTTGGATTTAGGATCAAAGGAACTTTTTAAATTTTTCGAAAAAAATGATGTATTTCCCTCTTCGTATTTTGAAGAAGAAGAGGGATGGTATTTTAGCAAGACAGCTGTTGAGAGTTCTAAATATGAAGAGATTGCTATTTCTAAAGCTTATTTAGTAAAAATTGAATTTCAAAATGATGTTATACAGATCATAGAAGATAGCGGAAATATAAAAATAGGTGCAAACAAAGAAGTTTTAAATGATGATTTAGAAGTTAAATGGTTTGATTATCAGATAAATAAAAGCGATGATAGATTTTATAGTTTTGGAGAAAATACATCTAAATTTGCTGGAAGTAATATTGAAAAGCCCTATGTACAAATTAAATTTCCAGAAGGAACAACAGATTTAGTTATAGGACCGGATTACTTTTCTTACACTTACCGGGAAGTGAAAGGAAAAGACAATCTTAAATTTAAAGTTTCTTTGCTTAGAGCTAAATCTATTGATAGAGAAGGTTTTAAACCTAGAAGGTGGTTTTTCGAAGATCATGAAGCTCTGGAAGACTCTTTTGGTTTTTTACCAATCAAGCCAAGTAGGTCTTATAAAACAGGAGAAATCTCAGTAGATGATCGTAAAAGTCATATCCGGAATATTAAATTTAATACAAGTTTAAGTACTGAAGAGGAGAAAAAAACAAACACTAAAGTGATTAAGTGGTATTTTTCAAAAAATTCAACAAAAAATACTGAATACCGTGAAATAGTAAGAGAGGCGATTTCGATTTATAATCAGGCTTTTAAAAAATTCACAAAAAATTCTAATTCTAAAGTTAGAGTTGAGTTATCAGAAGAAGAAAAAGATTTAGGAGATATAAGATATAATATTATAAATATTATTGAATCTGAAAAAGACTCTAATAACTTGTTAGGAATAGCTCCTTCCTTTGCAGATGTGGAAACAGGGCAAATTATTGGGGCAACTTCTAACATTCTGGTTAATAAACTTGAAGAAATTTATTTTGTTAAAGTAAAATCCTATGTTCGTTATGAAATTTTTAGAAAAGATAAAAATACACAAGAAGAAAACGAGTCCCATGTTGTAAGTAAATATTTAAGACATCAAATTAAAGAAAAGTGCCTAGATATTGAAAATTTTATAAAAAACACCAAAGCTATGGGAGTGACAGATCCTAGAACAGATCTTAAAGATAGAGAGATCATTAAAGCTTGTAGTAATTTTATTTTAAAGCCCTATCTCTTACATGTTATCCTTCATGAATTAGGGCATAACTTTTCTCTAGCACATAATCCTGCATGTAGTACCGATCAGAATAATTTTTATCTAAATAAAGAGGAGATATTAAAATATTTTCCTGAGGCTAATGAGGACTATATAGATGAAGATTTTTTACCTCAAAGTTCTTGTGTTATGGATTATATGAACGATGAAGTTTCTCATCTTACAGTTCTTGGAAAGTATGATTTAGCCGCTTTGAGATATAATTACTTTGATGAAATTGAAACAAAAGAGGGTGGCTTTGAAAAGTTAGATATTAACTATGAAAATCCTATTCAACAGGTTTCTTTAAAATCTAAGAAAGACGAAGGATTAAAAGTAAAAGAGTATTCCTACTGTTCCGATGATCAACAATCTAACAGGTTAGATTGTTTTTTCTGGGATAGGGGAGTTACTTATAAACAGAGAATAATGAATGTTAAAATGTTTATAGAACAAACTTTTCAGGATAGATTTCTTTATGATTCTGAAACTATAACAGCTAAATTTACTCCTAACTTTAATATGAATATCATTCAGGTGTTAAAACACGGATGGTTAAAAAAATTAAACAGAGCTAGTAGTGATAACAATGAGATAAAAAGTATACAACATGCTTTTTTAAGTGAATATGCTAAGGGATATCGAGATATTATTTTAAACATCAATCAAGAAAAACTCAAAGAAGAAGGACTCAATGAAACAGCAGATTGCTTTTTTAAAAAATGTAACGAATATTCTGCCTTATATGCTATGCTAGATGAAAGTTATGAAATCTTAAAAAAATATTTCTTTCCTAAAGAATTAAGTTGTATAGTAGAAGATGAATTCTCTAATACTCATAGGATACCTCTTTATTCTATTAATAAAGAGATATTGAAGAGAAAATCTGATGAGACTTTTTATATTGTAGATTGTTATTCTCAAAACGTTCAAAACTTTTTGATAGAAGAGAAATTAAAGCTTATTTCTCAAGACGGTTTTGATTTCAGGAACACTTATGATTTAGGAAAAGAGACTATAAGAACAGATATATTGGATATAACAAGGCTTTTAACAGTTCAATTTACTACTAAAGATACTACTAAAGATAAACCACCATTATTAATAAAAGACCTTTTTATTAATCGAATAATACAACTCTATGGACCTGATAGTTTGAATAAATTATATGAAGAATGGAAGACCATTGTAAAAGATATAAATTTTTATATTCCACAAATTCAGCATGCAAATAAATTCTATTTTTCAGTACCAATTGTTTATGATTTTTTTATTAAAAAAACTCAATCTATTCCTGATGACGATATTAGAAGAGAACATACTAATGAAATGGATTTTGTAGTGCATAATTTCGTTACTTTTAGTAGTCAGGTAATGGAGCTTCTCGAGAAACAACATAAACCTGAATCCGTTTTAGCGTCCCATCCTTTTCTCCAAGAACTTTATAAAGACTATAAAAATAATGATAATAAAAAGAGTTTTTGGGAGTTTCTTAAAGAGCAAGAGTCTGTGTATGTATTTGAACAATTACTGATATTACCTAATAAAAAAGATAGTTTTTTTGAAGAAGTCATTAAAACTTATAAAAAGAAAGAAAAAGAGCTTGAGTTGCTAAAGAATAAAAAGGAAACAGAAGGACAAACTTTTTCTTTTATAGACAATTTAAGGTATGAAGCTTTAGAAAATTATGTCAATAATCCACGTTTAAGTTTGCTTCCTTTTATAAAACAGGGATTTGTTAATAGAAAGAAGAACAAATAACCCATAAGTTTACAGTAAATTTATGGGTAAATTATTTGTTTTACTTTTTTTATCTCCTTCTCTTCTTTTTGCTTTATCAGAGCAAGAGCTTGATTCTTTAGAATCTTCAGGAAGTAAAAGTTTTTCTGAAAGTTCTTGGAGAAGAGAAATAAGGGCTTCTTTAAAAAGAAACTTAGAAGTAGAGTTTTCAGAAAGCGAATCTAAAGATGTTGTTGTCGAAGCTTCTTTATTAGACCTGACGAATCTCTATTATGGTTATGATTTTACATTGTATTACTCTTTAGATAAATTAAGTAAATATCCAAGTTTTTCTTTTTTAAAAAAAAGTGAATTGTCTCTAAGGGGTGGATTTTTCTCTAATTTTGCCAGAGGAAGCTGTGCTTCCTTGTTAAAGCATCAAGATAAAAAAACAAATCAAATCAAATTAGGAAGTTATTTCAGGTGTGGATTACAAGATATTGTAGGGGGCTTAACAAGTCCTATTTATCAAAAAGAGAATCTCTTTGTTTTTTTAAATCTATCTCTTTTTAGATTACCTTTATCTAAAAATTCTTTTGATTTCAGTTTAATCAATTCCTCTTCGGGAGCTGTTAGCCTTTTTTATTTTTTAAAAAAAGGAAAGGATTGGAATTTAGCTCTCTCCTCTTCTTTTAATTTAACTTATAATTATTTTAAAAACTTAACAGCCGACGTGGATGGAGAATTCTTTAATGAACCTTTAAGATGGGCTTGGGGAGGAAGATTGATATTACAACAGAAGTTGAGTCCTTATTTACCCCTTCGTGTGAGTGTTTTTAGTTCTTATGATTTTGCTTTCAATACCTATAAGATATATTCTCCTGAATGTAAAAGTAAAAGTTTTTCTCTTTTTTTATGTGGTTCAAGGTACCAATTTCTCTCTTTAGGAGGAGAGTCTTCTTGGAAATTATATGACAGACTTTTTTTGTCTTTGTCGGTCAATTGGAGAAATTTGATAAAGTCCAGTAACCCTTTAGATAAAAAAATTTTTGTCACTCAACCCTATAGTTTTGGTTCACACAATTGGTATGTAACAAATTCCCTCTCCTATTCGTTTTAAGAGGTTTTTTAAGCTTACAAATAAAAATTGAGTTTTACGCCGGCATGAACATGCAACCCCTTTTTTTCATACTTTGCGAGATCTTTAATTTTATACCAAGCGTAAGCTCCTATAAAAGGCTCTAAACTGCTGTAATGTCCTAAAGAAAGAGCCAGGCTGGCTCTCATCCAGCCCCCCATAAGATAGGAAGGAATAAAACCTATCGTTAAGGAAGGGACAATCAGTGGTTTTGAAGAGTTGGGAACAATATTTAATTTAAAAAAAGGAGAAATAAAAGTGGTCAATGTATTTTGAATTCTAATTCCTAATTCAACTCTTCTAAAATTACGAGCTAATTCCAGAGCAGAAAAAAAAGGATACATTTGTCCATCCCCATCTATTAAACGCTCGGCATCTTTTGGTCCGAAAACATTTGTTTTTTTTATAGAAGAATAAAAAGTATAAGCATTGACTAAAGAAATTGATAAAGGTCTTTTATAGTATCGATTTTTTTTTTCTTTGGCATGAGATTTTACAGAGGAAAAGCTAACTAAAAGAGCAAGTAAAAAAAAAACTTTCATATCTCATTCCGTTTTATAAAGGAACCTTATTTTAAAGTATAGGTCTTTGAAATGATTTTGTATAAAAATATGAAGGACTTAGTTTTTAGATAAAAATCTCAAGACTTTTATCTAGTTATTTTGAAATTAAAAGGGAATTGTATACTTGATTGCAGTTCAAAGACTAGATAAAAGCGAAGAGTAAAAAAGTTTGAGATTTTTTTAAAGCTCATTTTGTCTTATAAATACAAAACCTAATTAACTCTTGAATTTTTTCTTTCAAGGCTCTTGATGTAAAGATTTTATATTTCAAAAGGCGAATCAATATAAACTTTCACTCTGATTCATTTTAACAAAATCTTTTTCACAACTTTTCACTCAAGGAGAAGATGAGTCTAATCAATTTGTAGCTCTATTTACGGCTGAAATTTAATGCATTACCTTTAATTAAAATCCTGTTCTTTTCATATAATCGTTTGTTGTCCGAATTAAATTCGGATTTCATATCACAACTCAGACCATATAAATCTACAATTTTAAAAGATTTTGGAATAAATTCATTGTTTTTTTGAATCATTTCAAACCCAACTAAGAGATGAAACGCATCTTCATGCACTTTAGAATCCTTAGAGGGGTGAAAGATAAAAGGAGCGAAAGCTGGTTTCACTCTGATTTTTTGAATAAGTTTTGACTTCTAAGTAGATAGTGACTCTTTCTTTAAAATTTATCTTAATATCTGGATACCTGTTATTTTTCCTTGTTTTGTCTTTGGTGTAGAGGCATTTAATTTTTCTGCTTTGAGAGCTTTAATAACATATTCCTCTATATCATTTCCTAGGACGAGTTCTTTTAATAGTTTTTTTTGAATATTTTTGCAGACACAACTCATAGCTTTAGCCATTTTATCTAAAGTTTTTTTGTTGTCAGAATTTTTTAAATCAAACTTTTTAACACTCACCTCAAATAAAGACGGGATAACTAATTCAAAAGGAATCTTTTTTAAGGGCTGTATCATTTGAACAAGAATCTTTTCCAATTGAGCCTCTCTTTTATTTTTCATGATGTTTTCCTCAGTAAAACAACACGGTTGCTGTTCGTTCCACTTTTATTATTAGAGATACCCCAACAGTTTGCTGTTTTTGTGAATTTTTGCTGATTGATTAAAACACCCATAACTTCAAAAGGTGCAAATTTAGCAGAGGAAATAACATGTTTTTCTAGCTGGACAGTTCCTTTTCTGATCTCTCCTACTTCAAAAGCCACATAAGCACCGGAACAAGACACTCTTCCTAACTCTATTAAAGTTTTAGCTACAAAAGCTGACCACTCTTCAATATTTTTATGCTTTGTGATGGGAATTGACTTAGGGCTTATTCCTAAAAACCAACAGCGAAGCCAATTGTCTGCTGATTCATAATTTACAATATTCAAAAAGGGTGGAGACGTCACAGTGAGTTTTACACTTTTTGAAGGAATCTGATCGGTTTTATGAGACAGTTCTGTTAAAAACAAAGTTTGATCAGCCATCGGGCAATCTTGAGAAAGTAAAGAGGACGATTTTTTAGCGATAATGAGTGGAACATTCCTATAAGAAGGTTTTTATTGTTTTTTTTTATTTATTTTTTTCTGGCTTTTTATTGATACGGCCTGATTAGGAGGAAGAGTATAAACAGAGAAAAATCCCGGGGAATGACCTGTTAAACGGTTTATAGCGACCATTTTAATCCAACAGTCAATTTGATCCATCTTGCCTTGTATTTTTCGCTTTTTAAGCCACAGGCGAAGCCCCTCAATTTGAGCAAGGGTTTTTGAATGATAAAAGGTTAAAAGCTTTTTGTTTTTGATGCTTTTAAATTGAGACCAGGGAATCTCACTGAGCCGGCTGATAATCTCATTTAAAGACGGGGGATTAATTCGAGGCTTTGTTAGAGCTTTGCTCAAGGGGTTAATGTCATTTCCATAAGGAATCCGACCCCTCAAGGCCGATTCAATGGGAGTTGTCCCGCGTCCCATAAAAGGGTCATAAACCACATCGCCAGGTTGAGTCAGGCGGTCAAAAAGGCAGGCAGTTGAGGTTTAAAACAAGCACATTAACTCAATTCATGAATGCGTTCAGCTTGACGCTGACGGGCTGTCCAGAATTGATTGATGAAATAAGGAATTCCATCGACGGATTCAAGTTGAGTTTTTGATCCAAATTTGCAATATTCTGACAACTCCTTCAGAATGTTTTTCGAAGAGCTGTCTTGAAAAAAATCTGCTTGCTGTGAATACATCCTTCCTTTTTTTATAAGTCACAAATTAAATATCTTCTTTTTCTCTCATGCCTTTTTCATTAGCCTAACTTACTTTTCTAAAACAGACAACAGAGAGATTTTTCAAGAAGTAATTTTTCTCTCACAGTCTCTTTTTACTTCTAAATCAAAGATGTTGCAGAGTGTTTAAATAAAATCTGTCATTTCCGATTTCGCAAAGAATGACGACTCTTAAGCTAATAAAATAATTTGAATACTTCGCTACTTCTTTTTATCTCACTGACCATAGAATTTTTTACAGGATAAAAACAGAATGAGTTTTATCATTCACAACTGAGATAATGCTATAAGCATAAACTTTGATAATTTATTTGAGAGATAACTATCCCAAAACATTCTGATTTAACTTTATCTTAAACCAGAAACACATCATTGACAGACTTGTGCATTGGCTAAAATAGCTTCTCTGTTTGATTTTCGGGCTTTATATCAAATGTTTTAAAGCCTTCTTCACATTCTAAACCTTGTGTTGTATTCAAAACCACACAAGGCTTTAACAAGATTTTCTTTTTTATAGAGAATTTTATACTTTGGCTATAACTGTAAGGCTTAAATCCTCTAAGCTGTATAGATTCAGTTTTGTTTTTCACTTTGTGAATATAAACTATAACTTTTAAGCTCCTAGCCCAAGGATTTCCGTTTCTATAAGCTAAAGGTGCATACTTTAAACTCTCTTGGATATACTTTTCTTGATAGGTCTGTTTTGTCTGGCTTTGCCAGTTCTAAAAATAAGTTTTTTTTGGTAAGTTTCTTCAAACCGATTCCTAGCTTTCTCTACATAAAAAAGATCTTTATCACCACCTATGAAACGTCTCTTTAATTTATGTGAAGCCAAAGCGGTAGAACCTGAACCTAAGAACGGGTCTACCACAAGGTCATTGGTTTTGGTATGTTTATCTATTAAAGCCTCCATAAGCTTTAAAGGTTTTTGAGTAGGATGTATTCTTTTTTCTCTGTGTATAGGAATATTATAAACCCCATTATCATATTTACTATTAAAAGTCGGTTTACCTCCCTTAACTCCTAAAACCGCTACTTCTCTCGAATTACTTAAATAAATACTTTTAGAGTTCAGTGGTACGGGGTTTGTTTTTTCCCAAATAATAAGCCTTATCATCCCAAATCCAGCTTGTATAAAAGCATCTTGAACTTTTGTAATTTTCCATAGGTCATAAAAACAAATAATTGTGCCACCGGTTCTTAAAGCTTTAAAACTCAACTTAGCAAAAGTTTTAAGATCTATTTCTTTACAATCCCACTTCCCAAAATTCATTGAGACAGCAAATCTTTCTATGGAGTTTTTGCCAAGCTGTTTAAAGCCTGTTTCTTTTGAAATTGAGTAAGGCGGGTCGGTTAAGACTAAATCAGCCTTGTGTTCTTTTATGTTTTTTAAGAGAGTTTTAAAATCGGCTGTCACTAGTAAAGGCTTATCTTCTTTATAAGAAGAGAAGGCTTTTTTAAAAGTGGATTCAAACCCTTTCATGATATAAAAGTTTAAGTTAGTCTTATAGTCTTACACTATTTTTAAGCAATGAATCACCTTGTATCTTTTGCACAATTTTCTAGTCTAATCTGAAAATAAATTCATTCAAATATCTTGGCAAGTGTTTTTTAGACCAGTGAGGATAAACACCTTTATAATGTGTTTTTGATATGTTAGTAGCATGAAAGAATCTTAAAACCTACCCTTTGCATTACTTCGTCTTTTACTACTTTACTGCCAGCCTCTATATTTTTAATAATGTTTCCTTACAAAACTTCTTCAGTAGGGGTTGTTACAACTTAGGTCTTAACTCTGCTACCAGTCCTTAAGTCATTTTTTGATCTTTACACCTGCTTTTATCTATGAAAATTCCATGAAATTCATGGGTTGAACTTAAAAATCAGCTTAAAATACTGTCAGAATTTTTTTATTAATCTTTTTTTCTACTAAAGATGGATTAAAGTTTGTCAGTAAAACTGATTACATTTAATAACTTACTTTAGATGACTAAAAAATCAAGCCTCTATAAGAATAGTAATACTTTTTATCTCTCTTAGGTGTAAAGGTGAATCATTTAGAAATTCTTTTTTGATGCTCTTTATCCACCCTTTGAAATGAGTCCTAACTTTTTAGAGGAATTGTTTTAGATAAAATCAAGATAATTTTATGTTAGAAGAATAAAAACTCTAATTTTGGTGGGCCTGAGAAGACTTGAACTTCTGACCCCACGCTTATCAAGCGTGTGCTCTAACCAACTGAGCTACAGGCCCTAAATAAATATCTTTTTGGAAAAAATAACTTTAAACATAGTTTGAAGATATCTTAAACAAGTTCTAAAAAAATAAATAGTCAATTGCTTCAGGTCTGACCCAGAAAAGCTTTTTAAAACTTTTCTTAAATTCTCCTTTGAAAGGAGGTGATCCAGCCACAGGTTCCCCTACGGCTACCTTGTTACGACTTCACCCCAATCATCAATCATACCTTGGGTATCTGTCTCCCGAAGGTTGTCAGATAACTTCTGGTGTAATCAACTTTCATGGTGTGACGGGCGGTGTGTACAAGGCCCGGGAACGTATTCACCGCAGCATGCTGATCTGCGATTACTAGCGATTTCAACTTCATGGAGTCGAGTTGCAGACTCCAATCCGAACTGAGACCGATTTTAAGAGATTAGCTCCAGCTTACACTTTAGCAACCCTCTGTATCGACCATTGTAGCACGTGTGTAGCCCTGGATATAAAGGCCATGAGGACTTGACGTCATCCCCACCTTCCTCCGACTTAGTGTCAGCAGTTTGCTTAGAGTACTCAACTAAATGGTCGCAACTAAGCATAGGGGTTGCGCTCGTTATAGGACTTAACCCAACATCTCACGACACGAGCTGACGACAGCCATGCAACACCTGTCTAGAAGCCCGAAGGCGAATCTTACTTCTAAGAATCTTCCTCTAGATGTCAAACCCAGGTAAGGTTTTTCGCGTATCATCGAATTAAACCACATGCTCCACCGCTTGTGCGGGCCCCCGTCAATTTCTTTGAGTTTTAATCTTGCGATCGTACTCCCCAGGCGGGACACTTAACACGTTAGCTCCGACACTAATGGGGTCAAATTCCATCAACATCAAGTGTCCATCGTTTACAGCGTGGACTACCAGGGCATCTAATCCTGTTTGCTCCCCACGCTTTCGGATCTCAGTGTCAGTTTTGGACCAGGCAACCGCCTTCGCCTCTGGTATTCCTCCTGATATCTACGCATTTCACCACTACACCAGGAATTCCATTGCCCCCTTCCAAACTCAAGTTTTGTAGTTTCAAAAGCACTTCTCAGGTTGAGCCTGAGGCTTTCACTTCTGACTTACAAAACCACCTACACCCTCTTTACGCCCAATAATTCCGGACAACGTTTGGACCCCTCGTCTTACCGCAGCTGCTGGCACGAAGTTAGCCGGTCCTTTCTCCTTGGCGACTCATTTGTTTGTTAACCAAGAACAGAGCTTTACAACCCTAAGGTCTTCATCACTCACGTGGTGTCGCTGCGTCAGGGTTTCCCCCATTGCGCAAGATTCCCTACTGCTGCCTCCCGTAGGAGTCTGGGCCGTGTCTCAGTCCCAGTGTGGCTGATCATCCTCTCAGACCAGCTACCGATCAGAGCCTTGGTGAGCTTTTACCTCACCAACAAGCTAATCAGACGCAGACCAATCTTTAGCCAATAAATTTTTAACCCCTTTATCCTCAGATATTGTGGTCTTATGCGGTGTTATTCAATCTTTCAACTGACTATCCCCCAGCTAAAGGTATGTTATCTACGCGTTACTCACCCGTTCGCCACTGTACTTGCCCCCGAAGGGACTTTCTCGTTCGACTTGCATGTATTAGGCACACCACCAACGTTTGTCCTGAGCCAGAATCAAACTCTCCATTTAAATCTGAAGAACTTTAATATTTTGACTCCAAAAACTAAGCTAAATTAAGTAATAATTTAAACTTCTAATAAAATAATAAAACTCAAGAAATGAATATGATTTCAAAGATCAAACTTTAAATCCAATTTATTTCTTAGAGTCCCGAAACAATGACTATTCAATTTTCAAAGAACAAAACAATCAGAGGAAAACTATAGTTAAATAAAAAACCAAGTCAAGAAAAAAATAACATATGCATATTATCTATATCATTTTTCTAAAATAAGCAATCTTTCAAGGATTTTTTGTAAAAAAGTCTTTAAAGAGTTATAAATTAAAAATCCTAATTACAATGAAATGATTTTTCGTTTTAGATTTTCTTACAATGTTTATGGAAAAGGCTTGGTTATTAGAGTTAGGAGCTTTACAAACCGACTTGAATTGTATCAAGAGAAAAGAAACAAAAAAGAGAAGGTAGAAAAGGTTAGATCAGACCTGGAAAGAAGGAAAAAAACTAAGAGATGTGGAGTTTTAAAAACAAAACTCAATAGTCTGTTTTCTTATTTTAATTTTTTTAAAAAATAAAAAATTTTAGATAGATAAAGACAAGATTTTCAAAATCTGAAAAAACGCTTTTTTAAACATCCTTTAAATTCTTGAAATACGAACTGCTTAGCAACATAGGGTTATTTTTTAATTGAGCAACAGTCATTTGAAAAAACATTGTTCTATCTAGTTTTTTATTTCTTTTTTAGTTTAAGAATCTTACTTTTTGTTAAACCTGTTGCTTTCACAATTGTAGAAATATCTACATCTAACTTCAGTAATTTAAAGGCCTGTTCCCTTTTTTCCGCTTGTCTGCCTTCTTCTATGCCTTGCTTTCTACCTTTTTCTATACCTCTTTGCATACCTTCTTTTCTACCCTCTTTTCTACCCTCTTTTCTACCTTCTTCCTTCGAATCCAGTTGGTCTAATTTATAATCTATCTTCCTGCGGTACTCATCATAGGCTAACTCTTGCATTCTCTCATCCTTTGATAATTTTGTAAAATAATTCATCGCTTCCTCCATATCCC
>JACOND010000027.1 GCA_014323935.1 Bdellovibrionales bacterium | reverse complement strand
ATATTGATATCCTCTCCTGAAGAGAGTTTCACTCTCAAATCTAAGGAAACTTTTTTACCTCCTAGATTTTCTACGGTAAGATTTGTGTCTAACATTTCAAGACTTTGTTTTTTATCAGCTGATTTTATCCTTTCAGTTTTTCCTTTATCTTGAGGCTTTTTTTTATTTTCTTCTAACTCTGGGATATTAGGGTTTTTGATTTCTAATTTCATGATTTCAGGAATGTTTAGAAAATGTATTAAAACACGTTTTAAGATATCAGGTTTATCTACAAAGAATTTTTTAAAGACGACATCTCTTGTCATTTTTATATAGTTTTTTTGCTTTTTCATTTTATATCTCCTTTTTTTAAATTAAAGTCACTCCATGTAAAATTACTAGCAAATTCAATTCCAGACTGATACAAAAGTGTAAAATAATGGGATTTTTAATAGCTATAAATGGTAAATTGAGATTACTTGAGAGAATTTGAAATAGTTATAAAATCCTTAGGTTTAAGGCTAAGAAAAAGTTTAAAAAAAAGCTTAAAAAGCCCGGCCGGAAAAAGATTAAAGTGCTTGCTTGAATTTACCTGCCAGTATATCATTTATAGTGAATAATTGAATATCAAAGCCCCTAACATCTCCTATAGTTTTATATAATACTGATAGAAAGCTTGGCTATCAAATATATAATTCCTGAAATTTTTTACAAAAAAACTAAATATTTTTTAAAATCTAACCGATTTACTATTTACATGTTTTCAAAAAAGTTTGTAATCATTTCTCTTACAATTTTATTTTTAGGTGGTGTAACTTTTTATTTATTTTCACAAAAACCTCTCTTAAATGAACGTTCTAATTCATCTAAAAACAAAAAATTTAGACTGACTAAAGGAAAAGCTCAATTTATAAAAAAAGAAGAGAATCTCTCTCAAATTCAAAAGAGACTTGAAGATTATTTTAACAAACAGTGGTATTTAAAAGATATTGAAATTACTGAAGCTTTTAAAAAAATAGATTCAGAAGTTAAAAATCAGAGAAAAATTGTAGTTGCTGTGATAGATACGGGACTTAATACAAAACATCCTTGCTTTAAAGGGCAAATATGGACGAACAAAAAAGAAATTCCAAATAACAATAAAGATGATGATCAAAATGGTTTTATTGATGATATTCATGGATGGAATTTTGTAGATAATAACAATGACATTCAAGACAGCCATGGTCACGGAACTCATGTTTCCGGAATCATTGCAGCAAATGGAAGTAAACCCTGTAAAATGACTGGAATCTCTCCTCAGGTTGAAATTATGGTACTAAAATATTTTGACCCTTCCTCTTTAACAAAAAATAATCTTATAAACACTGTTAAAGCTATCGAATATGCTGTAGAACAAAACGTAGATATTATAAATTATTCAGGAGGAGGTCCTGGTAAAAGCGACGATGAAAAAGTAGCTATAGCTAAAGCCGCTGATAAAGGAATTATTTTTGTGACAGCTTTAGGGAATGAAGGGGAAAAAATTAAAAAGGAAAAAATCAACAGTGATAAAAATCAATATTACCCCGCCAGTTATAAATTAAGCAATATTATTCCCGTTGAATCCCACAATAAAGGCAAAGACAGATTAAATTCTAGTAATTATAGAGAAGAAACCCGTTTTTCAGCTCCAGGAGAAGAACTTTACTCAACTCTTCCTCCTAAAACCTATGCACTAAAAGCACAAGAAAGTATCAATTTAATAGCAAGAGGAGTTGCAAACGTTGCAAAAGGAGATCTCAAAGGAGGTGTCAGTTTAATAAAAAGAGGAATTATAAGTGTTCCAAGAGTTATAAGAAGCCCTGCTTCTATTGATAACTATGGTAATATGACAGGAACCTCTCAAGCAACAGCTGTCACATCAGGCGTTGTAGCTTTAACTAAAATCGCCCGATATAAGTGGTTTGAACAGTATGAATTAGAAAAAAGTACAGATTCAACTAAAAAATCTCATCCCTATAATTGGCCTATGGAAAAAGTCATTCAACTTGTTAAGAATTCAAGAACGCTTTCTGCACATAAAGCTGTCACTATGAGACCTTCTAAAGTAAATCATCAAGATGAAGTTATTTCTAACACCCACGATGAGTCCTCTAAGATTTATATTCGTAAATCTAAGGAAGAAAAAAAAGATAAAAAAGATACAATTTTTGAAAATTTGAAAAATCTTGAAAATAATCTTAAAAAAAATAAAAACTAATTTTTTCTAGATGGAATCTCTGTTTTAAATATTTCTAAAAACTGATCGGGTAATTGTAAAATAATATGTTTATTCTCAAAATCTATTTTTTTAATATATTCATAGACAAAAGGTATAGAGTAAATATTTTTACTGTTAAGGGAATTTAAAAATTCTATAACAAAAAAATCTTGTGCTTTTTTATCTGACTCAAAATATAAAACAGAACCTTCCCCTTTTTCTCCTTCAATTTCTACAGTAAAACCTAAAATCTCAGCCAAGTAAAAACAGTCTTTTTGTTTGCTTTTAAATAAATCTTTTTCTAAAAATACAGTTTGAAACTTTAAGTTTTCAGAAGCAGATTTTGAATCATATCCTTTTAATTTAACAATAAATCCCTTTTTATGAGGAGAGTAACTTTCAACTTGAAATAATTTTTCATTAATTTTAATAGATTCTATCTGAGAGGGCCATTTTGCTTGAGGGTTAAAAGGAAAAAGAAACACATCTCCTTTTAAACCATGAGTTCTACTGACATAAGCTACTTTTAAGAAATCTTTTTTCAATAGATTTTAATCTTTATCTTCTTCAATCAGTTGTAAAAGACACCTTTTTCTCTTTTTTACACCAAAAGCAGAAACAATAGTCCTTAAAGCCTCAATCACCCGGCCTTTCTTACCAATCACACGTCCCATATCTTCTTTAGCTACTTTCACTTCAAAAACACAAGTTTGTTCACCTTGATTTTCAATCACCTCGACTTCCTCAGGCTTTAAAACTAACCTTTTAATAAGATTTGCTATAATTTCACTCATTTCCATTTTACTGACTCAAGCTTTTAAACAAACTTTTAACTCTTTGAGAAGCTTGAGCTCCTTTTTTTATCCAATTTATATATTTTTCCTGATCCATGACAACTTTTTTATCTCTTGTTGGATCAAAATAACCTAAATGTTCAATAAAAGCACCTCTAGGACTTCTCCTCGAATCTGAGACTCGAATTTGATATTTAGGTCTATTTTTAGAACCTACTCTAGATAAACGAATGACTACCATATTTCAACCTTTTTAAACTACTTATATCTTTATCCCTCTTTTTTCAAGAAAAAAAAACAAATTTTTTAATGAAATCTTATTTTCAAAAAGATCTTTGAAAACTCCCTTTAAAAGTCATAAAATAAGCTATGCAGTAAGATATAACAAGGCTGAAACTAACCATTACAAAAGATTTTAAGACAGGAATATCTGAACTAGACAAAAAGCTGTATCTTATTCCATTAATAAAATACAAAATAGGATTAAAAACAGAAACAGATTGCCAAAAAGAAGATAAGGTATCTAAATCAAACCAAACTCCCCCTAAATAAATTAAAGGAAGAATTATAAAAGCACTAATAGCACCTATATGATCAAAACTTTTAGACCAAACTCCTACAGAAAAGCCCACAATAGAAAAAACTAAACCTCCTAAAAATAAAAAAGCAATCAACCAAAAAAAATGATGTATGGGTAAAAAAGATCCCTCAAAAATAAAATGGAAGATCTCGCCTATAATTAATGTTAAAAAACTAACAATAAAACCTCTTAATAAACCAGAACATGCCACAGCCAAAATAATTTGATTAGGACCTAAAGGAGTTGTTTTTACATCAATAATTTCTCCTGTAATCTTCATACTAAAAATAGAACTCGAACCATTTTGAAAGGACTGATTGAGTAAGGACAGAGCAACTAATCCAGGAATAACAAATTGAAGATAAGAAAACTGATCACTGATTTTAACAACTCTCCCTAAACCAACACCAAAAATGACCAAATACAGAAACTGAGTCACCAAAGGAGATAAAATCGTTTGTATTTTCACTTTATAAAAACGATTGACATCTCTAAAAAAGAAAAACAAAAAAGGAGTTATCAGTAAATTTTTTTCTTTTATACGAAACATGGTGTACTATAGTTAGTTATTTTTTTTTGACATTGACAACACTTTTAAAAATATCTTCTAAAGATCCTTCTTTTACTTTTAAATCTTCAATATATTCCTGTTTTAAATTCAATTCTTTTAACAAATTTCCTACAGTAAAAGAGTAAGGAAGGGAAAAGCTTTCATAATTATCTTTACTTTTGCCTTTATAATATTGATTTTTTATTTCTATATTTTTTGTATACTTAATTAAAACCCTACGAGTTGTGAGTTGAGAAATTAAATCTAAAGTAGGTCCCATCTGCTGAATTTTTCCCTTATTAATAAAAGCGACACGGTCACATAAATTTTCAGCCTCTTCTAAATAGTGTGTTGTAAATAAAATAGAACATTCTTTTTTTATATCTTTAATAAACTCCCAAATACTGTTTCTCAATTGAATATCTACTCCTGCTGTAGGTTCATCTAAAAGTAAAAGCTTAGGAGAGTGAACAAGGGCTTTGACAATAAGTAATCTTCTCTTCATCCCTCCACTTAAATATCTTACTTTTTTATCTTTTTTATCCCACAAATCAAATTTTTTAAGGAGATAATCTATGCGATCTAAATTCGGCCAAACTCCACAAAATCCAGAATAAAATTTAACAATCTCTTTAACTGTAAAATACCCATGAACAATAATATCTTGAGGCATAAAACCTATAAAAGACTTAATAAGAGAAGCATTTCTTTGAACACTTTTACCACATACAAAAATATCTCCTTCCTGAAATTTTTCTAAGGTTATAATTGATGAAATCAAAGTTGTTTTACCTGCTCCATTAGGACCTAACAAACCAAAGATCTCTCCTTTTTCAATATCAAAAGAAACTTTATCAACAGCTCTTAAAGAACCATAAGTTTTAACTAAATTCTTAACTTCTAAAATTTTCATAAGTCTTTTTTTATATAGTATATAAATTAGAAATCTCAAATTTATATAATACCAATAATAAAACCTATCTTTCTAAAAACAACATATCTTAACTTTTTCTAATAACCAAGATTTTTATATAAAAAGTTTAAATGGTATCTAGTATAGAAATTCTCTTAAAACGTATGAAACAGAAATTTTACACAAATAATAACTGTATAAATCTAAAAAAATAATGAGGATAATTTATTTGCAGGAACCCTTCTATTTTTTAAAAAATAAGGGTTCCGGCTAAAAAAATAATACTAAAAAACTTTTCCACTATTCTAAAGATTCTCCTCACACTCATAACCTTGTTGATTTCTTGATTGCAGTTCTTTTTTCATTTCTTTTATGCAGTGATCTTCTTCAAAATGAGCATAATAAGCTGGTTTTCTATTTCTAATTTGAAAAAAATCAAATATATATGCATCACATTTTCTCCGATATTTTGTTGGTTTTCCTTTTTGATCTAGTCTATCATCTCGTATCTCAGGACTGTTATCTAGTAAAAAACTCCATGAATAATTATCTTCTCCTTCTTTTTTACAGTTCCAAAGTTCAAATCTTTCAGTATCTTCAATATTTAAATTTAAATTATGTTCTTCTATTAAATATTCCCTAAAAGCTAATAAATAAGAATTAACAGTTAGTTCTTCTTCTCCCTCCTCTGCATCACTAATTTCCTCATACTCCTCTTCTTCACCCTCATTTTCTTCATCACCATTTTCTTCATCACCATTTTCTTCATCTTCAACTTGTAAATCTTTTTTATCTTCCTCTGCAACGTCTCCTTTATTACAACCTAAAGTGAATAGGATTCCCATAAAAAGTAAAAAAATGAAGTACACAGTTCTACTTAAAAAAAAATTATTCTTCATAAGACACCTCTCTTTATTGTTATTCATCTTTTATAAAAGCTCATGTGCAGAGTATACAATAAAAATAATTCTATTCTTAAAAAATAAGACTTTAGTTTTAACTATTAAAAATTCTTTTCTTATGAAAAAAATAATAATTATCAAAAACATAAAAGAATAAGTTACACTAAAAAAATGGTTAGAAACTTTGATTTACAAGTCAAGAGGATTTCTCCCTCCAAAAAAATCCCCCTTTAAAATAATTAAGCTAAGGAACATATTTTTGTTAAAAGAGATCGTTTTTTACAAGTTTTATTACTAAGTTTGATTTAATTTCAGAAAAATATCTTATTGATGTCAATGAAATTTAGTTTTGAATTTAAAAGTTGTAAGAGATATTCACTGTCAAAAACAGAATGTTTATTTATCTTTTTTAAAATTTTACCCTCAATATCATCATCTGATTTACAATCAAACACATCTTTTTAAATTATTTATAAATAATTTAAAAAAAGAATGGTGCCTCGGGGGAGACTCGAACTCCCATGAAGTTGCCCTCACTAGATTTTGAATCTAGCGCGTCTACCAATTCCGCCACCAAGGCTTGATGGTGTGCCTGAAGCGACTTGAACGCTCACACTCAAAATGAGTACTAGGCCCTCAACCTAGCCTGTCTACCAGTTCCAGCACAGGCACTCACACTTCATAAAAATAAAAGTGATTTTAAAAACTGTCAAATTATTCTTACCAAGTCCACTTTCATTTACAAAAAAAAAGAACTCTTCAAAGACTATATCTCTTGATTTACTTATAAGCACAGTATAAAAGTAAAAGGCAGAGTATAAAAAATTAAAATGAAATACGAAAATATAAAGGATGTAAAACTAGAATCTATTAATCCTGCCGATGGAAGCAAATTAGCGACTTATACAGCTTTAGATTCTAAAGAATTACATTCAAAAATTACAGCAAGCTCTCTAGCATGGGAAAAATGGAAACTCAAAAGTTTTAAATACAAAGAAGAACTCTTAGATGAGGTATCTAGTCATCTTATAAAAAATAAAGAAGGCTTATCTGAGTTAATTACAAAGGAAATGGGAAAACCTCTGAACCAATCTGTCAAAGAGATTGAAAAATGTGCTCTTCTTTGTCGTTATTACAAAGAACATGGAGTTCATTTTCTTAGTCCTAGAGAAGAATTTTTACACTATAAAAAAAGCTATGTTTACTATGCTCCTATGGGAGCTTGTCTTGGAATTATGCCTTGGAATTTTCCTTTTTGGCAAATCTTTCGTTTTGCTATTCCTGCTCTTTTTGCAGGAAATGCTGTTTTTGTAAAACCTTCTGAAAATGTCATAGGTTCGACTTTAGCTCTAGAAAAGATTTTCCATGAAAGTGGTTGGCCCTCTAGCATTTTCAATGTTCTTCTTATTAAGAGGTCTCAAGTGGAATCAGTTATATCTCACCCTTTTATTAAAATGGTTTCTTTTACAGGAAGCACGAAAACAGGACAACATATTGCTAGCTTATGCGGATATCATTTAAAAAAACATGTTTTAGAGCTAGGGGGCAGTGATCCTTACATTGTATTAAAAGATGCTAATATTCAAAAAGCTACAAAAGAAATTATTTCAAGTCGATTAAATAATTCTGGTCAAAGTTGTATCGCTACAAAAAGAGTTATTGTAGAAAAAAGTCTTTATAAGGATTTGATTCAAAACTTAATGAAGGAATTAAATTTTAAAAATATTTTTCACCCTTTATATAACCCTGATGTAGGACCCCTTGCTAAAAAAGAATTTGTAGAAAAATTAATAAAGCTTCGGGATAAAGATGTCGAAAAAGGAGCTGAAATTCTTTTTGAGAAAAAAGCAAAACCAGAAGAACATGAAAAGGGTTTTTACTTTCCTATAACTTTAATGGGACATTGTAGGGCTGATATGGAATGTGCAAAACAGGAACTCTTTGGTCCTTTACTTCCTGTATTTCAAGTTGAAGATGAAAGCAAAGCTCTAGAAATGGCCAATCAAACAAGTTTTGGATTAGGAGCCGCTATTTTTACTCAAAATGAACATTTAGCAGAAAGATGGGCTAGACATCATATTAACTCTGGTTCTTGTTATATCAATGGAAAACTTAAATCAAACCCATCTTTACCTTTTGGTGGAATTAATAAAAGTGGCTATGGCAGAGAACTTTCTGTAGAAGGAATTAGAGAATTTACTAACATCAAAACCATTGTCATTCACTGAATGAGTATAGAAAAAAAAGCTAATAAAAGAAATCTATTATAACTCTTTCTTTTTTTCTTTTTTATTTTCTTTTTTAGCAGAAACTAAAATAGAAGATTTTGCAACCGCACGTTTAATTTCAGAAATGTCTTTTTTTATCTGACTTTGAAATTCAGAAAAAGTTTTAATTTCTTTCTTTTTCGAAATTTTAAAAACAGAAACATAATCTTCTGGAATTGCAAAAGATTTAAAGCTAAAAAGAAATAAAGCTATAAGTAAAAGTTTTATTTGTAATCTCATACTCTTATAATATAGTTTTTTTTATACAAATAAAAGCCTTAAATCAAAGTTTAACAAAGTCTTGACAAATGAAATTAAAAATAATTTTTGTTTTAAAATATAAAAAAAAACTTATGTTAAGATAATGTTAAGAAAATAGAAAAAATGAAAATTAATTTCAAAAAAGTATTAGAAATGTCAAGAAAGTGTTAAGGTCATGTTAAGATAGTATTAAGAAAAAGATTTTTTCCTTATCTTTATTTATATGTATCTTTTCTTTTTTTTAAGACAAAGGTCTTAAAAAAATATTTGTATATTAATTTACAAACTTTTTTTGCCAAGATTCAAAAATAGAATCTTGTATACGATACATCCTTTCTGCTTTTTTCCCTCCTTGTTCATGATGATATCCTAAAAGATGTAACAATCCATGTAAAATAAGATATATCATTTCCTCTTGAAAACTTAAATTGTGATCTTTAGCCTGAGACCTTATTTTCTGAACACATAAAACCAATTCTCCTAAAGAATTTTTTTCCACAGCTGAAAAACTCAAAATATCTGTGGTAGAATTTTTTTTAAAAAAGTATTGATTTAATTTTTTCATTTCAGAAGAGGAAACAAAAACAATAAGTAGTTTTTGTTTGAAAAAAGCTTTTTTTAAAATCTTTTTAGAAACAAGTTTCTTCTCAAAAAAAATTACTCCTTCAAGAATAGTTTTTTTAACACTTTCTTTAAGTAAAGTTTTTTTAATAATTTCTATCTTCATTTTTTAATTCTTTTTTTATAAAAGGATTTCTTATCTAAAAAGATAACTATTGAATTTTAGTTTTTAAGTTCTTTTTCAGAAATTTCAAAAAATAAAAAATGTGTTTTTTGAAAACTCTTAAAATTATTATCACTCACCAGAATTAAAATCTTTTTACCAGAATGTTCCACTAAGCTCATACCTTCTAAATTCCCAACTAAAAAATCCAACTCAGAAGAAGACCATATTTTCTTTTTTGAGCAGAAGCGATTTTTTTTTTCTAAAGTGATTTGATTTTTTACATCATTAGACAAATTACAATCTGTAAAAAAAAGCTCTACGGATAAAAAAGGAACATCAAATTTTCTCTCTAAAGTTAAAAAACTTTTTTCCTTTAAAAAAATCATCGCAGTTAAACCTGTTTTTTGATCTTCTAAAGGATATAAATATTGAGATATGAGTTTTTGATTTTTAATATCAAACTCACTCAATCTCAAAACAACTTGTCTTTCTGTTTTTAAATCTTGAAATAAGGCTTTTTCGGTTGAGGTCCAAAGACTTTTAGAAGCTCTGTCTAAAGTTAAAGACTCAAACCCCTTATTTTCTTGTGAACCTATATTCCCTTTTTGTTTTTTTTCTCCTTTTGGCCAAAACATCTCTGCTACAGGAAAAACAGATTTTAAAGAAAAAGAAGGTAAGCTAAAAGTAAAAAGGCTTGTCGGTTCATGTTCTTTAAAAATTTGTTGACCTTCTGAAGTAATAAAAACCGTATTTTCATCATAAAAAACCAAATCCTCCGGGTCCATATTACGACTTAAAGGATTTCCTTTAGAATCTTTTAAAAGAATCTGATCTAAAATCTTAAAATGATATTCTGGTGTTATTCTTAAAGCCAGTTTGTATAAACGATAATTTTTTTTTGCATCAGAAAGAACATAAAATACATTTGTCCTTTCATCATAGGCTAAGCCAGACAAACCCCCTACAAGAAGACCCTTGAACTTAAGTTTACTATCTAAAATTTGTTCTTTTTTAAAATCTAAAAGCCAATCTTTACCATGTGATAAAAAAGCAATCGACTTAAAACTTGGAAGAAATAAGAAAATACTAAAAAGTATGTAATATTTTCGCATTTTACTTAAAAAGAACAGATACTTTCTGAGAATACCGAGATTTTTTACGGCTCGCTGTATTTTTCTTAATAACCCCTCTTTTTTTAGCTTTATCTGCTAAATGAAAGAGTTTTTTTAAACTTGCCTCTAAAACATCTTTTTTCTTCTCTTTTAATTGATGACTAAAAAGTTTTTCAAAGTTTCTTAATTTTTGTAAAACCCGTCTATTAGCAATAGCCCTTTTTTTAGACGAACGAATTCTTTTTTCTGCAGATTTGTGATTTGCCAAAACAACCTCTAAGTTAGTATAATATCTCATATATAATTTTTTAAGGTAAAGCAATCTTTTTATGAAAAAAACAAAAAAAAATATACAAAAAATCAACCTTCAAGCAACTTTAATGTCAATAGGCACTCTCTTAAGCCGAATTTTAGGTTTTTTAAGAGACTTATTTATTGCAAATTTTTTCTCTAAAACTGAAACAGACATCTTTTTTGTAGCTTTTCGATTTCCCAATTTTTTTAGAAGAATTTTAGGAGAAGGGACTTTTACAGCCAGCATCACACCTGCTCTCACTGAAAATTTAAACACTCAAGGGTGGGAAGAAACTAAAAAATTACATAATGCCCTTTCAACTCTTCTTTTTAGCATAGTTATTGTGATTACAGTTTTAGGTATTTTTTTTATTCCTTACATTCTAAAAGCTTTTTTTGAAAACTCTGCCTATTCTAATGTAGAAGCTAAATTAGAAAAAACCATTTTGATAGGTCGTTTGGTTTTCACTTATTTTTTTTTTGTAAGTTTTTACTCTTATTTTATGTCTGTCGCCCAAGTTTTTGGTAAATTTTTTATTCCTGCTGTAGCCCCTGCTTTTTTTAATCTCAGTCTTATTTTATTTGCATGGACTCCTCAATCCTGGTGGGCTTTTCCCTCTATGTCTCTAGCTTGGGCCGTTATATTAGGAGGTTTTCTTCAAATTCTACCTACTTTATATGAAATGAAAAAGTTAAATTTACTCCCTCAGTTTTCCTTTCACAAAAAAAAAGAATTGAAACAAATTTTAAAACGTTTTCTTCCTGGAATGTTAGGGCTTTCTGGGCTGTCTTGCATCAGTTTAATTAATGTTTATTTTACAGGTTCTTTAGAAGAAGGAGCTAATTCTTATATTTATTACGGAGATCGTTTAATGGAATTTCCTAGAGCTTTAATAGCTCTCAGCATAGGTTCTGCTCTTATTCCAGAATTTACGAAACAATACACTCAAAAAAACATACAGAGTTTAAAAGAAACTTTAAGCTATTATTTGAGATTTATTTTATTTCTGACCCTTCCTTTTTCTTTACTCTTTTTTCTACAATCTGAGACCATCATTCAATTCATTTTTGGAAGAGGACAATTTGACCGAGATTCCGTAATCATAACAGCTCATCTTTTAAAAATCTATGCCCTTGTTCTTATTTTTTCTTCTCTTTCTCGCATCTTATCTTCTTGTCTTTTTGCTCTAAATAAAAATTGGCTTATGACATTAGGAGCTTTATTTTTTGTTGGGTTTCATTTTTTATGTGCCTTTTTTCTAACTCCTCTTTATGGTTTAAACGGTTTAATCTTTGCAACCGCTTTATCTTCTTTATTTTTCTTTTTGATTCTAATTTTTTGTCTCTTTTTTTTAGTCGGTTCTTTGAATTTAAAATCTATTTTATCCCTGCTTTTCAATATAGCCCCAGGACTTCTAGCCCTAGCTCTTTCTCTTCTCCTTATCCCTAATCTTTTTTCCTCTTTACATTTTTTCTTAACAAAAAACTTCTTTAACAGCTCCTTAGATGTTTCTTATATTCCTTTAACATTCTCTGATTTTTTAAAGCCTCTAAACCTCAATTACATTTCTTCTTATCCTTTTATTTCTTTTATCTTTTTTTCTTTTTCTTGTTTGATCGCAGCTTTTTTATATCTACGTTTAAATCTTTTTTGCAAAGAACCTATAAGCTATGACGTCTTAAAACTTTTAACTAAAATGAAGTCTTTAAAAATAAAAAAGCCGGTTAAAAAAATCTAAGGAATTCTCTTTTAAAGAGCAAGAGCATCAAAACTACTCAGCATTGGTAAAAGAGCTGACATTAAAACAAAAACAATGATTCCTGCCATAAAAAGAATCATCAAAGGTCCTAATAAAGAAGTTAAAGCTGATATCTCCATTTCTATTTGACGGTCATAAGACTGACTGACTTGCTCTAAAAGATTTTCCAACTCTCCTGTTTTCTCTCCCACTCGTATCATTTGCAATACAACAGGAGGAAAGTGTCCACAGCGAGTCAAAGGATCGACTAAGGACTCTCCTTCTTTGACATTCTCTCTTGCTTTTTCAACCGCTTCTCTAATTAATTTATTACTTAAAACATTTTTTACAATATCCATAGATTTTAAAACAGGAACTCCTCCTTTTAAAAGAGTCGATAAAGTTTTAGAAAACATAGCTATATCAGCAGCTTGAATCAAACGACCTAAAACCGGAAAAGATAACATAAAAGCATCCCATATCTTATTTCCTTTTTCCGTTTTTTTCCATTTTAAAAAAATATAATAAAACAAGACAAGAGATATTATCAAAACAATCCAATAATTAATTAAAAATTGACTTAAACCTAAAGTGACCTTTGTCATCCAAGGAAGTTCTGCTTCACTTTCAAAAAGATCCATCAAGTTAGGAATCACATAGACACATAAAACAATCATAACAGCAATTGCAATGGTAAATAAAATTCCAGGGTAAAATAAAGCCGTTAAAACTTTATTTTTAATACTCGATCGTTTTTCCATTAAATCAGCAATTTGTTCTAAAATATTATCTAAAGTTCCACTCGCCTCTCCTGATTCACAAAGGGAAATATAAATGACATCAAAAATTCTAGGGAAATCTTTTAAAACTAAATGAAAAGACTTCCCTTCATTCACCTGATCTCTTAAGTGAGCAACAACAGAAGAAAAATAAGAATTGAACATTTGCCGGGAGATGGAATCTAAAGCTTCAACTAAAGGAACTCCCGATCGAAGCAAAGAGGCTAAAAGACGTGTAAATACAGTAAGTTCTTTTGTTTTGACTTTTTTAAATTCTAAAAAAGTTTTATTCTTTTTTTCCTGAGTGTGTATTTTAATCTCTTGTAGAAAAAAATCTTGTTTTTTTAAAGTCTGTTTTGCAACTGTTATATTGTCAGCTTTGAGCGAACCTTTTAGAAAACGACCAGATTTATCTAAAACTTTATATTCAAAAACTGGCATAAAAAGACCTTAGACCCTTAATTTTTTTTGATTTATAATAACATCTTTTTTTTCATTATTAAAAATAAGATTCTTAAATATCTAATTGAGTATTAGATAAAACCTCTTCAATACTTGTTAAACCTTGAAGAGCTTTTTGAAAACCATGTTCTCTAAAAGTCAGCATTCCTTCTTCAACCGCTTTTCTTTTAATTAAGGTTCCACTCGAGTTTTTTAAAATTAAAGAACGTATATTATCATTTACAATAAGAATTTCAGCAATAGCTGTTCTTCCTAAATATCCTTTATAATTGCATTTCTTACAACCTTGAGCCTTATAAAATTTTTTTGAAGAATTATAATCTATTCCAAATTTCATTAACTGACTTTGTTTTATGTTATAAGGTTTTTTGCAAGCAGGACAAAGCAATCTAACAAGTCTTTGTGAAACAACACCTAAAAGTGAAGTTGCAATCAAAAAAGGTTCACAGCCCATATCCACCAAACGAGGAAAGACCCCTGCTGAGTCATTTGTATGTAGAGTTGATAGAACTAAATGTCCTGTAAGAGAGGCATTAATGGAAATCTTCATGGTTTCTAAATCACGAATCTCACCCACCATAATCACATCAGGGTCTTGCCTCAAAATAGATCTTAAACCTTTTGCAAAAGTTAAACCAATTTTAGGATTAACTTGTATTTGACCGACCCCTTGGACTCTTTGTTCTACAGGATCTTCAATAGTTATAATATTAATTTCATTGGAATTAATTTTAGATAAAGCCGCATACAAAGTAGAAGATTTCCCACTTCCTGTAGGACCTGTTGCTAAAATAATACCATAATTTTTTTCTAAAAGTTGATTCATCGTCTTTTGATCTTTTTGGGAAAAACCTAACTGATCTAATTTTAGAAAAGTTTGAGAACGATCCTGAAGCCTCAAGACCAGTCTCTCTCCAAAAGCTGTAGGGATAGTATTAAGACGAATATCAATATCTTTACCTGCTAATCTTAGAGGAATGCTACCATCTTGAGGAAGTCTTTTTTCTGCAATATTAAGTTTTCCCATAATTTTAATCCGAGAACTGATTGTATTTTGTAATCTTTTTTTAAGCTTTAAAACAGAATACAGATTTCCATCGACACGAAAACGAATGAGAAATTCTTTTTCATAAGGTTCTAAGTGAATATCAGAGGCTCTTTCTTTAACAGCTCTTACTAAAATTGTATTTACTAATTTAATAATAGGAGCTTCATCATTTACATCTAATAAATCAATAACAGGGTCTTGTAAATTATATTCTTCAGCTTGTATATCTTCAAACTCATCAAAATTTTGTTTTGTTTTTTCATAAACATGATTAATAGCGGATTGAATTTTATGATTAAAACTCATGATAGGTTCAATGGGTTTATTAAACTTTACTTTTAAATTATTAAAAACTTCAAAATTAAAAGGATTACTTGTTAAAACTTGAATTTTTTTTTCTTTTTTTCTAAAAGGTAAAATATTATGACTTTTAACATATTGAATAGATAAATCTGAAATTAAATCCGCTTCAATATTAGAAAAAGGTATTTCTGCTAAAAAGGGAATGTTTAAAAAATGACAAACTTCAGATAACATAGAATCAACTGTCTTTTTATTTGTTAACACGTCTTCTAAAGTCTCTCCTTTTAGATTTTTTGTTTTTAAAAGAGATTCTGTTTGACGAGCTGTTAAAGAGGTTGATTTTAAAAGAAACTGTTCAAGATTTTGCTTAGAAGTTTCCGTTTTAACAGACATTTTATACCTTTTTTAAATACTTTCTAAAATTTTTAAAAACTCTCTTCTTGATAGTCTTCTGAATCCATGAAATCATTTTCTAAAACTTTTTCCTGATCTGTAAATTCCTCTCCCTCAGGGACAAATTCACTCTCTCCCTCAGGAATAAATTCACTTTCTCCTTCAGGGACAAATTCACTCTCTCCTTCAGGAAGCTCTTGTTGAAAAGAATCAAGCTCTGGTCCAGAAATAGCTTCAAGTGTATATTCAAAATCACTGTTCTCAGTACTTTCCTTTTTATCACTCTCTGTCATGTCTTTTTCTTGAAACCTCAAATTCTCTTGTTTTTTTATTTCTTTCTCCTCAGATTCTCTTCTATTTTTGATCTCATCTGCTAACTCTTGTTCAAAAGAAAGATCTTCGACCTCCTCTGTTTCAATATATCTTTCTTTAATATCAGTATAGATAGGAATAAGATCTCCTAAAATAACAGCATGAGGATCTCTTCCTCCCATATATTCTTCTATAAAAGAAATTCTTTCCTCTAATTTTTTTTCTAAAATCTCCTTACCTTTTTCTTTTTGCTTTGTTCCACTAATAATTGTAGGTGTAATAAAAACTAAAAGATTTGTTTTTTCTATTTGAGTGTCCGAACCTTGAAAAAGCCAGCCAATAAAAGGAATATCTCCTAATAAAGGCACTTTATTATAATTTTTTATTTTTTTATCAGATAATAAACCTCCTAAAACAGCGGTTTCTCCATCATGTAAAACCAGTTGAGTTTCAATATTTCTCTTTATAACAGAAACGGCCTGTCGATTTAATTCTGGTGCTGAAGAAGCCTTCTTAGAAAAATCATCAAATTTTTGCTTGATATCCATTTGAACCGTTCTTGATTCAGGATTAATTAAAGGAGTAATTTCTAACTTCAAAGTAACGTCCTGACGATCTATACTTTGAGAGGTTCCACTCACTGTTGAGATATTGCTTAAACCTACAGGAGCATTTTCTCCAACTTCAATAAAAGCAGGAACATTATCTAAAGTTGTAATTTGAGGAGTAGAAAGAATATTAATATTATCTGATTTTCTTAATAAACGAACCAAAGGAACAAAAGAAGTTGATAAAGTTTGCCTTAAAGAATTATTTTTGTCTGCTCTAACAGCAGCTTTTAGAATGTTTTCCTGCTGGTCTGTATCAAGACTATCAAATTCCGGATATCTAGAGCTAATTTCTTCAGAACCAGCAATTTGATCTACATCTAAAACATCTTCTAAAAGTTTTAATAAAGGTAAACCTAAAACAAGACCAGGACCTAATTGAGACTGCTGTAAACTTGCAAAATTAAAAGAATCACTTAAAAACCCAGCTAAAGCGGAATCTCCAAGAGTTCTAAAAATACTACCCTCTTTTCCAAAACTTTTTCCTAATAAACTTGTTAAAGTTCCTGCTAAATTAAACTCTGTATTATTTCCTTTTCCAAGTCTCATCTCAAGAATAATCGCTTGAATAAAAACCTGATCTCTTGGCACATCAATTTTCTTTAAAACATTTAAAACCCTAACATATTCATACTTGCTTCTAGCACTGATAATCAAACTATTTGTATTATGATCTGCTAAAATATTAACATCTTTAAATAAAGGAGACTGAGATGAATTTGTCGAAACATTACGATTTTGTTTGGATCTTACAAAAAAACCCCTATTATTTCTTTGGTTAGTACTTCTTTGAGCTGGCTTGATTCCCATAAGAGTATTATAAACTTCTTCAGCCGTCCCATATAAAACGTTATAAACCCAAACTCCTCCTGTTTTAGAAAGATCAATGCGAGTATCTAATTTTTTAACTAACTCTTGAATTCTGTTAAAACCTTCCATGTCAGCTTTAACAATTAAAGAATTGGTTCTCATATCAGGTATGATAGCAGATATTTTTGTTTTAACTTGCTTGTTTTTACCACTTCTAAACTGAGGAGATAAGACCACATTACTTCTACCTCTTCTAGAAGAAATGCTAGATGAGCTTTTCTTTTTCACAGAAGAAGAATCTAAAGATAAAAGATCCCTTAAAATATTAGCTAAATCTTCTGCAGACGTATATTCTAGCTGTATAACTTTAATTTCTTCTTCTACTCCAGGAACATCCATTTCATAAACAATTTTCATAATTCTTTCAATCACAGTTCCATAATCAGAAATAATGAGACTGTTAGAAGCTTCATGCGTGAAGATTTTATTTTCTTGAGATAAAAGCCATTTAATAGAAGTTTCAAATTCTTTGGCATTAATATGTTTTAGTTTAATAATTCGAGTAATCAGTTGATCTGTACTAGGAAAGTAATCTCCACTGTAGACCTCAATATTATCCTTATGAATTTTATCTGTACTTTGAATTTTCCAAAAAGCTCCCGATCTTACCACACTATAATTATTAATAGCCAAAGCGGACAAAAAAGCTTTGTAAGCTTCAGCCACCGTAATAGGAGATAATGCGATAATAGAAATTTGTTTGTTATTTAAACTCGGATCTAAAATAAAATTCATCCCTGTAAATTTACTGATCGCTTTTACCAAATCTAAAAGATTGGCTTGAGGAAAATTAAAACTCTCAATTTTATCGGGAAAATTCTCATTTGAAATATCTTCTGGTAAAGCTTCATCAAAAGACACCTCTGTTTTTTTTCCTTGAGGAGAACTTGCAAAACTCAGTTGCAAACAAAAACTATACAAAACAACAACGATTATTTTTTGTCTCATAAAATAACTCAAAGTATAGGTGCATTTTCCTGCACATTATATTCTAATTCTACATCTTGACCTTCCTTTTCTACAAGTATTTTAAGTTTACTACTACCCTTTAGCCTTTCAAATAATTGCAGAGCCTGTTCGGGGGTTTCAATAAACTCCCCATCTACCTCTTTAATCACATCTCCTTTTTGAAAACCAAGTTCTTCAAAAATACTCCCCTCTTCTATCATATCAAAACGAAAACCTTTAAACTGACCATTTTCCTGGTGAGGAGTCACCCGGGCTTGATTTAAAACTTCCGGTAATTTCATTAAGTAAGAGTTCACATCAGAACGTTTCACTTGGTAGTTGTTTTCAGATTTTTTTAAAACTAAAGAGGATTTTTTTGACTCCGGAGCTTTCTTTTCATCTTTATAAGAAAGACCTAAATTCAAATTCTCTTCAGGAAGGAGAATATACTCTAAACGGTTGTTATTTTCATTTAAAAAAACAAGCTTACTTTTTTCAATTTTTTTTATCTGTGCTTGGTTTTCTATCCTTTCTCCTTCTTTATAAGACAAAGTCTTATTAGTATAATCCGATTGAATGGTAGCCACAGATTTTCTAGGATTCATATGAATAATCGTTCCTTTTAACTTAAAAGAAAGAGAAGATAGAACAGGCTCCAAATTTTCTTGTTTTATTTGCAAAATAGAAGGAATAGGACCTGTATGAAAAATATTAGTTTCCCACAAAAAGCTGTATTTATCTTTCAATTCATTAAAATTATTAGCACTTTGTTTTAAAGGTTCTAATCGTTTATTAGGAATAATAAAACTATAACTTTTAATTAAAAATAAATCAGAAATAAAAAAAGCTATGACAAAAGATCCTATGATGTTTTTATACTTTTGTATAACAAAAAAAAACCGGTTTAAAAAAGATTGCCATAAACTAAAATCTATAATTTTTGTATAAATTTTTTTAATAATTATCATAGAAAAATGTTAGTTTATTTAGATCAGAAAATCAAATTAAGAAATTTGAATTTTTATATATTAAGACCTTTATTTTAAAAAGCTAGGTTTGACTAAAGATAGCTATTTTTCTTATTTTTTATATAGTTTATGTATATATTCACGGTTACTTTTCTTTCTTGCAAATTCCAAATAGGAAAAAAAACAGACATTCCTTTGAATAATCATCTTTAACAGACCTGCTCAAAGAGGATGATACTTTAACTCAGCTCTTACTATAAAGACTTTCAACTTGTCTGTTTTTGCCTTTAGAAAATTTAACATAGACCTCAACCAGCTTTTAAGTCCTTTAGATTTTTTTTACCTAACATTTATAACTAACAAATCTATTCCTATAGCTTTTTTCTCAGCTCAACAAAATAAGAAGGACCTTTTAAATTATAAAATGTGCTATTAAATTTATACCATTGACTTTTTGAATCATCGACATCTTCTTATATAAATTTCCGTCTTTTTTCTTACAAATAAATTTTATTTAATTGGGAAACATATATTTTACACCGTGCAAAATCTATAGTAACTTTTAAGTATAAAGGGATTTAAGAGCTTATTGAGTTATTTCAAAAAAAAAGGCTGGCAAATTATTTAAAAAGACAGGTTGAAAGGGATTTGCTTGCCAACACTGCCTATTAAAAAGAATTGCTGAAAGAAAACACTGTATATACGTTTATCAATGTAAAAATTGCCGTAAAGAGTTTGCAGTTTAAAGAGGAACGGTACTTGAGAAATCTCCTATCTTATCAAAAAAGTGTTTATGTGCTATTTGTTTAAAGCTTACAGATTTCTTATCAAGATTTTTCTTAA
>JACOND010000026.1 GCA_014323935.1 Bdellovibrionales bacterium | reverse complement strand
TTTAAATTTTTATAAAAAATCCATGAAAAAAGCATTAAAATTCAGGTATTTTGAATCATCTAAAGTTCTTCTTCATGAAAAACTTTAAATAAATAGAATTTAGGATAATCTTTATGATAAAATATGCGTTCAATTTTTAAATAAAATCTTATAAATTAAATTTTTCAAAATGTCACAACTATAATTTTTACCTTTTTTCTGATTTTATGAAAGATAATTTGACGGAAATTCTCAATCATTATTTCTGCCTTTTAAGAAATATTATGAAGATGAAAATTTATAAAACGAACTCAGGCACGAATTGCTTTTTTCTTATCTACTTAAGGAATCTTCAATAGATTTTATTAGTCACAATATCACAAACAAAATCATATTGATTCCTCTATCACATTAATATATCTATCTACCCTTGTCTAAAAGATTATGTGTTTTTTCAAAAGCAATTTTTTTAATATTATTCGTCATTAAGATTCTTGTTATAAAAATGTTGTAAGTTTTTCTCAAGTTTTGTTATAAATTTAGCCCTTCTTTTCCCAGAATATAAAATTTCTGATTGGTTTTTCCTTTAGATTCTATAATTTTTTTTCTATCTCTGTCATAATATTGGCTAATTGAGAAAGGCTTTTTAAAAGCATAATCTTTTTTATACAAAATAGGCTGTCCAAAGGAGCCGGGAAGAAGCTCTTCCATTCCCATCTAAAAAAAGGTGAATATGAAAAAACTAAAATTGTATAAAACTGTTTTTTAAAATAGGATGAATATCTGATTTTTGATTAATCCCTTGAATAAAATCTTTCATAAGATCAGGAACTTTCTTTGGATTAGGAGGGATGTATATGATTTCTTTGTAACAGAATTTTCCACATAATTTTGTATTTTCCGATAATTTACTGGCTTAGCATTTCCTCCACAAACATCTTTAACAACTCTTTATGAATGCTTTTGATAAGAGTTTCTATAGTCCCTTTTCTTCTTTTAAACTCTTTGAAAACTAGATTAAAAGCATTTCTATAGTTTTTCACTTCTTTTATGTCTTCTGACACCATATACTTTTTGATCAACCAAATTTTTTTTTAATTTTTGAAATAAGCTAATCAGCTATTTTCTTATTTAATTTGTCTTCTATCAACTCTTCAACTTCTAAACTTCTAAAGTAAGTTGAATTATTGTCAAGAATCATCCTTTTCTTATCTTCACTTTTAGACATATCTCAAGCTAATTCATCATTTATAATATTTTTAAATTTGAAATTTTTCTTTTTTAAAATGCTCAAAAGTTTTATGACTAAATTTACTAAAAGTAACAATTTCTGTTCTTGGTATGATGATTTCCATATCAAGCAAATCAGAGTAAGATTCATATGTAGGGTAATGGTAATTCCATATGACTTCTTTTGTTTCACGATCTCTATAACCACTTTTAAGTGGAATAATAGAAATTGTTTGAGATTCATGCCTTGATTTTGAACTTTCTGGATATTTCCATAATAGGCCTTGGTAAACTTTTTCATTTTTAAGAGTTAATAGAATGGATTTATTTTCCCATTCAATACATTTTTTATAAAAATTATCATAAACAGAACTAGCAAGCCATTTAAGAACAGGTTTATTTTGTATAATTAAAAATAAGACAAGAGAAAAAATAACAGAAATGAGTACGTTGTAATGGGTTGTTTTATATCAAACCAAATAGAGACAAGCCATTCAGAAGGCAACCAAGTCAGAGTAGCTATCAATACAAGAAAAAAAAGATATTGCCAACCTGATAAATCAATAACTTGATTAGGTCTTCTTATATTATAAAAATGAATAAAAATTATTCCAGGAGTCACCCAAAGAATATTATAAAGATCTAACATCTACTTATGATTTTTTTCTTTGAGATTATGCGAATGTTTTTTTACTGATTCATTATGATCATCAATAATCTTTTTTACTTTTGGATCATTCCAAAGTTCTTTTGCTGTTGGCCAATCCTCTGCCACAGTTCCTTTTCCATGAAATACTCTTTCCCAATAATTTGGCTCTTGATTTTCTTTTTTTTTATCGTCTTTTTTTTTATTATCTTTATTAAGAGACATTTGACCTCCTTTTATTTATAATTTTAATGGCTTTATATGGCTATATTTTTATTCATAGAAATATACTGTGGTTTCATTTTATTAACTGAAACATTATTTTATATTTAAAATCAAATTAAAATTTCTTTTAAAGCCTTTTTTAGAAAAAATTATTTCCAGTCCCGTACAAGTAAGAAAAATTTCTTCTTTATTTCAAAATTTAAAACTGATACAGATAACAAAAGACTATTTAAAGAAAACTGGAATCCGTATAACCTTTTCAGATAGTATCTGTACTTTTTTAGAGTTAATAACACCAAAAGGAAGAGAATGTTCTTTAATAAAATTCATGTAAAGCAATAAGGCTTTGATTTTCTATTGAGGAATAAAAATTTCTATAGGTAAAAGTCCAAAATCATTTTCTAAGATGAAATTAATCTCAGAACCATTGCTCGATAATAATAACTCCAAGGACCTAAAATTTTAATATTTAAAGCTTTAATTCAACTCTTCTATCACAAAAGATTCAAAAATTTGCCCACTTTTAGGAGACCTTAAGAAATGTTCTTTTATTTTTATATCCAATAAGTAATGAATTAATCCACTATCCCTTAAAATTCTATTTGTTTTTTTAACTAAAAACTTTTTCTTAGATTTTGAAAAGATGGAATTTGTCTCGAAAAAAAAATTAATCTTCAATATTTAAATAATTTTTGATCGTGACTTCACTTAAGTCTAAGACTCTACTTACTTGAGAACGATTGATAATGTTTCCAAATAACTCTGAAAGCATTGATATAAGTATCAAAGTAATTCATATATTATAATTTTTATCTTTAGACAAACAAGAATCAAGATAACCTGCTATTAAAATCAAAGATGAAAAAGGGAAAACCTTTTTTTAAGAAAGTTTTTTTTAGGAATTTCAAAGTTTCTTTTTTTAAAAGAGAAATAAAAATATTAAAAAAGGCAAAAAAAAATTCTTTTTTACTTCACTTGCTTTTAAAATACTTAACTCTAAAAGAATCACTCAACCGGCAAGAGAATCACTTGTTTGTTTTATTAATTCAAGAGAACTAGAACCTATGATACAAAGTCGATTGTTTTATTTTCTTTTTTGATTAATAACAAATCTTAAACTTTTAAAAAACTCTGGAATTTCTTGATCTTCATCTAAAATCAAATGTTTAGAAAATTCTTTAAAAAAAGAAATCAAAATCTTTAGTGATAATTTTTTTTTGAAAGATAAGTTTTACCATATTGACTAATTTTTAGTAAAATAAAGATAGAAACTGCTTTAAAAGCTGTTTGATTTTAGATTCAAAGTGTCTTTTTAAACCAGTTATTTTAATAAATCTACACTTGATATTTAGTGGTTTCAATATTTGTTTTAAAAGATTTTCTATGTCGCTTTAAAAAAAATTCAATTTCTTCTATGATAAGGGATTCTGATTACACTCCATAATACAAGAACACCTTTAATTACTAATTTTAGAGTTTACTTGAAAAGGATAAAAAAAAACCTAAGAAAACTACCTATACCTCTCGGATGTATTGGTAGGTGAAACCTCTCATTTAGCGTCCGAGAATACCTCAAGAGAAAGCCCCACATTCTTAGGATAATTTTTACAATAATTTACTTTTTAAGTTTTGTCAATAGTTTTTTTATTTTTTTTTATTTTCAATATTTTAAAAGTATTTCCTTAAAATTTTTATATTTAAAAAACTAAGAACTTTTAAAAAGAATGATTTTTCTGAATTATTTTTATGAAAGGATTCTCTCTTATAGCGTGCAAGTGATTTAATGTCACTCCGATTTTATAAAAAGTAAATTAATGGAAAGACTCGATTATTACTTCTGTCTTTTGAAAGATATTATAAGGATAAAAACTCATAAAAAGAACTAAGGCACGAATTACTTTTTTCTTATCTACTTTCAGAGGCTTCTTCAATAGACTTTAATTAGTCACAGGTACCATGAACGAAATCATATTGATTCCTTATCATATCTATTTGCCCTTATCTAAAAGATAATGTGTCTTTTCAAAATTGATTTTTTTAATATTTTAGTCATTTATCAAATTCCTTGTTATAAACAATGTCGTAAGTTTTGTTATAAATTTAGCCCTTCTTTTAAGAGAATATAAAATTTGTGCTTTTGTGATTGTTTTTTTTTAGACTCTATAACTTTTTCTCAACAATTTCTATTTTTAAGAATGATTGCCTATTTTTTAAATAAACTATGATTTTGTATAGAGAATCGCTTACCAAATCATTTAGAAAAAAACTTTCTTAGACACAAGATTCTGCGTTTTTTATATTGAGATGAAATATTTAAAAAAATCTATAAATTAAGCTTTTTTAAATCTTATAGATATAAGATTCTTTGTTTTATATATCTATTATCTTGATAGATATATGCTGCATATGCATATATTTATAGATATAAGATTCTTTGATTTTATAATCTATTATTGAGATGAAAATGTTAATAAATCCTGAAAAGACTTACAGTTTTTTACCTCTTTTACTATCTAATTAAAATCAACGAAAAAATAAATGTAAAATATGAAAATCCAAGAAGCTATTTTAAAATTAGTTAAAGAAAATGGTAAGTATTATTTCCAAGGTGTTTATAAATACAATATTAGAAACATATAGTAAGTTAAGATTAAAAATATTTTTACCACTGTAATACCTTAATTTTTTTTGTATAACAATTCTTTTATAAACTAAAATATTTTAAAAATATCAATTAAAAAACTACATTGTCTTTTTTCATCATATACAAAACAAAAGGTAAATTTTTATTTAATCAAACCTAGAAAGATACACAAGTTGAAATTTCTCTTTTTTATCTAAAAATCCAAACCTATATGGATGAGGAAAGACTATATGAAGGAGACCGGAATTTGTATCACCTTTTCAGATAGGATCTGTACTTGTTGAGAATTATTGATAACAACGCCAAAGGGAAGAGAGTGTACTTTAATAAATTCATGTAAAGCGATAAGGCTTCGGTTTTCTACTGAGGAAGAAAATTTAATTTCTATAGGTAAAAGTCCAAAATCCCCTTCTAAAATGAAATCAATCTCAGAGCCATTTTTTGTTCGATAATAAGAATAAGTCCAACGACCTAAAATCTTGCTATTCAAACCTTTAATCAACTCTTCTATCACAAAAGATTCAAAAATGTGTCCACTTTTAGGAGACCTTAAGAAATGTTCTTTTGTTTTTATATCTAATAAATAATGAATCAACCCACTATCCCGCAAAATTCCCTTTGGTTTTTTAACTAAAGACTTTTTTTTAGATTTTGAAAAGATAGGAATTTGTCTCCAAAGAAAAGTTTGATTTGCAATATCTAAATAATCTTTGATTGTGACTTCACTTAAGTCTAAGGCTCTACCTACTTGAGAACGGTTGATAATGGTACCAGATAACTCTGAAAGCATTGAAATAAATCTTTGAAAACGAAGAATATTCAACCGAGGATAAAGCTTTCGAATATCTATATTGATATAAGTATCAAAGTAATTTTCCATCCATATATTAAAATAATTTTTATTTTTAGATAAACAAGGATCAGGATAACCTCCTTTTAAAATCAAAGGTAAAGCAGGGAAAACTTTTCTTTTTAAGAAAGTTTTTTTTAGAAATTTTAAAGTTTCTTTTTTTAAAGGAGAAGTAAAAATATTAAAAAAAGGCGACAAAGATTTCTTTTTTATTTCACTTGCTTTTAAAGTACCTAACTCTAAAAGAGCCACCCGACCGGCAAGAGAATCACTTGCTTATGTTATTAATTCAAGAGAACTAGAACCTGTAATTAGAAATCGGTTGTTTTGTTTTCTGTTTTGATCAATAACAGATCTTAAATTTTTAAACAGCTCTGGAACTTCTTGAACCTCATCTAAAATCACATGTTTAGGAAATTCTTTAAAAAAGAAATCAAAATCTCTTGTGATAAAGTCTCTATCTTTTAAGTTTTCAAGATCAAAGTATTTCCATTTAGGATAAAGATTTTTTGAAAGATAAGTTTTACCACATTGGCGAACTCCCAATAAAATAACAGCTGGAAACTGCTTTAAAAGCTGTCTAATTTTGGATTCACAGTGTCTTTTTAAACTAGTCATTTTCAAGCTTTACATTTGATTTTTACTGGTTTCAATATTTATTTTAGATTTTTTTTATTTTTCTTTAGGAGAAATTCCATTTCTTCTATAATTAAGGAATTCTAATTAATACTCTATGATAAAACCTTTAATTATTAGTTTAGAATTTACTTGAAAAGGATAAAAAAAAAGCCTTAAGAAAACTACCTATACCTCTCGGAAGTATGGGTAGATAAAACTTCTCATTTAGCGTCCGAGAATACTAGTGAGAAAGTTTCACATCCTTAAGACAACTACTACAATAGTTTACTTTTTAAGTTTTGTCAATAGTTTTTTTATATTTTTTTGAGAATTATATATCTAACTAGCCAAGTTTTCTGTCAGTATATATAAAAATATAGGAAATGACAATAAGTCTTTTAGGGATATATTACAGACTTATAACAAAAAAAAACTTAATTCATGGAAAAAAGAAGGCTTGGATATTTAATTATTAACTATAAATGATATATTGACAGGTAAATTCAAAGAAGCAATTGCTTTAATCTTTTTCCGAGCGAGCTTTTTAATCTTTTTTTTAGACTTTTTCTTAGGACTCCACTTAAACTTAAGGATTTTATTTATCACTATTTACCATTTATGCGTAGTCAAATATATACTTCCCATTATTTTTTGTATCAGTTTGGAAGTGAATTTGCATGTAACTTTCATGGAGTGAGTTTAACTTAATTTAAAAACAGGAGCTAAAAAATGAAAAAGCAAAAAAACTATGTGAAGATGACAAGAGATGTCGTCTTTAAAAAATTCTTTGTAGACAAACCAGATATATTAAAACATGTTTTAATAAGCTTTTTTCATTTCAAGTATTTGTTATATAAAACTCTAGTTTTTCAAACATGTCTTTTAACCTTGATGTATATTATTTGTATCAAAAAAAAGAAATTTTACATAAGATTTAAAAGTTTCAGCTACAAATTCAGATCGATCTATATTTTTAACCTGTTCTATAGAGTTAAATAACAAAATTGCATGTACATAAACTGAAATTGAATACTTTTTTTTACAAGATTCTATTTTTTTTGCATTATGAGCTTTCTTAGAACAATATTGGTTTAAAACATGACTCCCCATATTTATAGTCACCGTATCAATTTTATCCTCATGTTCAGTGATTTTAATTATATTGTTTTCATCCCAGCCTTGTGGTTTTTCCTTCCACTCATTGCCTCTTTCCAAAACCCACACTTCGTCCTTTTTTTTAACTTTTATCAATTTTGGTAAGTTTCCGTATTTATCAATTTGTGGTTTATTAGGTTCATTTATTGAATTTTTTCTCTCAGAATCTATTCCAATATAAAATGGAACCTCAAGATCACCATTAGGTGAAGTCAATTTTGCATTTATTTTTATTTCATCACCTACTTGTACAACATCAGGTTTTGGTTTAAATACTATTTTTATATTATGATCACTAAGTGTGTTGTCTACTTCAAAAGCATCTGTTACTTCATTTGGTTTTGAATCAGAATTATTTTTATTTAATGAATTTCTTTTATAATCCAGAATTTTCAATTCTAAACTTCCTTTGTCTTCTGGTCTATATAAATAATCATCTTGAACATCTGTTTCAAATTTAATTATTCTTTTATCTCCAAGTGGAATTTTTTTTATTTTTTTACCATCTTTTTCCTTTAAATCAATTTTAAAAATACTAGGAAATCTTTCTAATTTGCTTTTTTTTACTTTCTTTTTATTTTTTTTGGGATTTTTTCTATTGGATTCTTTTTTATCAAATGAACCTTTTCTATTGTTTAGTATTTTCTTTAGTTCTGAATTCATCTCTTCTTGTTTAAAGATATCTTCAATAATTGAGCCCTCATCTGTAGTTGCCTGGTTTAAGTACTCCTCTCTTCTTTTGTTGTTGAGTTTTTTAAGTGTTTCGTCAGATTTTAATTTCTCCTCAATATTTTTCAATAGCATTTCCTTACTTTCTCCTTCTCTAAAACCTGATCTATCAGCCATAAATAAATCAGATCTAAAATTTTGATCTAATTTGCTACAATCTACATGAATTAATAAATATTTATAAAGATACGAAAACATTTTTTTTAAAAAAAATATTTTTCTGTTGCATGAACTTGTCCATTCACAGTAAATACAAGTGATCTACCTGTTCCAATATAGTCTTTAATTCGATTGGTATCTTGCTGTTGTTTTGGTTTATCTTGCTTTTTTAAAAGAATAACATCTATTTTTATAGTTTTAAAATTAATATCTATTTGGTATCTTTTTTCAACTCTATCTTTTTCATCGGAAAGCCTAACTCCATTTCCATAAACACCTAAAGCCTCTTTATTATCAGAGTGTTTTTTTCTTTCAGTTAGTAAAAAAGGCAATGCAGGTCTATAAAGCAACTGATTAAATTCATTATATAGTTTTGTTGTTCCCTTAAGATTGTATGAAAAAAGCTTAAAAACAGTTCCTCTTTTAAATAGTTTTTTATCATACAAATTTAGATTGAATGGTTCACTTTTAAAACATGGTATTTCTTTTGGATAAAAATATTCAAACCAAGTATTTTTTCTTGGTTTTTCTTTTAAAGTTAAAAAATGTTTTCTGATCAAAGTAAAACCATATTCCTTTTTTGTATCATCATATTTTCTAGAGATAATTAATTGATAGTGTGGGTCTTTGCAAAACATTATCACTCCTGTAGAACCCATGTTAAATTGTCCCTGAACAAAATATATACTGTTTTTATTACCCTTATTGAGTGATAAAAAAGTATCACGAAACTTATTCGGCTCTTGACCTTCACCATTATCATAAATGGTTATGTCAGGAATTTCATTTGAACCAGTAACAATAACCTGAATATTTTTTGCTATTTCTTTTCTATCTTTTGAAGTAAGAACTTCTAAGTTATTGTTATCTAAACTAAAAAAATCTTTTACAGCATCATGCATAGATTGAGGTGCTTCCTTTGATTCTGGATCTATCCCCTTCTCTTTGCACTTTTTAATTAGTATAGCATCAATAGAATTAATAATTTTTTCAGATAAAGCAGAGACAGGATGAGGTTGTTGATTTTGAATGGTAGAGAAATTTCCTTCATGTTCTCCATAAGGAGTCCAGTTATCAGGATTTTTAAGTAACTCACAATTCTCTATTACAGATTTTACTTCCTCCATTCCTTCCGCTTCAAATAATTTTAAACATATTTCTTTATATTTAGTCATTTTCACCCCCCCCCTCCACTTCTATAAGGAGAAAATTTCTAGTATTTTGACCAAGCTTCTTCACTCTTAGTAAAAATCGGTTTTTTAAATTTAATAATTAAAATATTTTTTAAAAGAAACTTTTCTTGATTATATAAATATCAATTTGAAAAAAGTCTTAAATTCCTTATTTATAACCTTTAAGGATTTGTTCTGAGGTATCAAGTATTTAAATCCTGATTTTTTAAATGAATAAAGAGTTTTTTATCTTTAAAAAATAATATCTCTCAATAAAACAATTTGTTTTATCATGAAAAAATATTTGATTTTAAAACCACAAAATAATAATATGAATGTGACACTAAAAAACATTTGGAGTTGTTATCTATTAGTTAAAAAAGAATTGTATTATTGGAACACATAATACGAAAAAATACAATAAAGTACTAAAAGCTTATTTCCATAAATAAAATTTAAAAAAGGTTTTTTGTTTAGAATAAAAATGAAGAAAAAATGAATATAAAAAAACATAGAAAAGATTTTAATAGAAGGTGGAATATTCCTTCATCTGATAATCCCAAAGAAGCTTTTAAAAAATTTAAACAAAGAATATTAAATATTTTTCAAGCAAGCTATCTCAATGATAGTATTGATAATTTAATTACAGATAAAGGAGCTTTTGATTTTTGTCAATATTATGGAATTAAAGAAAAAAGAAAATCTTTTCTTTTAATTAATAGGGTAACAAAAGTAATTGAGTGGTTAAAATCAGAAAACAATGAATAGATTAATTGAAATTATTTTTTCTCTAGTTTTAAAGTATAACGATTATAATACACCTACTGTACAATTCCTTATAGAAAAAATAAAAGAAGCAGTTGAGGTATCTGATATAAATGTATCTATAAAGCAAAAGGAAAATAAAAACATTATTTTATATCCAAAAGTGAGAAGAAATTAGACGAAGAGTTGGTCAATAAAGCTTTATCTTTCCTAAATAAAAACAGCAATAAACATTTTGAAGAGGCTCTTAAATTTTATGAAAATAAAACAACTATAAAATCTGCTGAAAGCTTACGCCGATCTCTTGAAGAATTTTTACGGCATAAATTGAAAAATCAAAAAGAACTCCAAGAAAATATAGAAACTTTACAGAAAAAAATAAAAAACAATAGTAATGTAGAAGTAAGAAATATTATTATTCAAATTTTTAAATATTTAGACAAATACTTTAATGAACAAAGTAAACATAATGACGATAATATAAAAGATTCAGAAAATGAATTTCTTATTTATCAAACTGGTCTTCTTATGAGATATATAATTTATTTATCTTTATAAAGACAAGTGTTAGTTAATAAAACATAAATTATAATAAACAGCTAACTCAGAATTTTTTTTGCTAACATTAAAAATAAACTTCACTACTTTATTCATGTCAAATAGTGGTAGAGCTTATAAAACATAGAGTTAAAAGTAAAAAAAAGTGAGAGGCTTTACATTTGATTACTTTGAATGTAAGAAATATTAAAACAAATCTTTTTGTGTTTCTGGTAATATTACTTTATGGATTTTTATGATTTGATAATTAGGGTTATCAATAGGAATGCCCTCAGAGTCTATAGGAGTTGATTTTTTAATTTTAACCTTAAGTGTTGAATTAGGAGGAACATCTATCTTGTTAGTTTGAAATTTCTTTAACCACTCTTTATCAGCTATTTCAACTTGTTTTAATCCTTCATAAACTATTGTCCATTTAGAATTTCCTTCATAGTCAGGTTTTTTTATCCGGATAGTAGTTTCTATTTTTGATACAAGTATTTCTGTTTGTATTAAATCGGGACACTGTTGAATATCATCTGGAACATCTTTTTTTTCTATCTTATGATAAATTCCTATCTTTTTATCATAAAATTCTAACGTATCATATCCTTCCTCTTTAAGAGGTTGTTGAGTTTCTATTGCTTTTTTTCTAATATCTTTATTTGAATAAAGATAAAATACTGGTTTAGAGATATTCATAGTATTATTATCACCTTTAATTTTAATTTGAACTTCATCACTATTTTCTTTAATTGTTGTTTTATCAATTTCTTTATTTTTGAGTTTGCCAATCAATTTAAAAAGACTAAGACCAGTAGCTGTTCCTAGAGTTGTTCCTATTAAAATCCATTCTAAAAGCTGTTTTATTGTAGTAAGCTCTGGATTTTTTATAAGATTTGAGATATTTTCCCAAACTGTTTGAACAAAAGAGATTTGTAATTCAAAACAATTCTTTTCTATATTGGCTTCTACAAGAATCTGCAAACTGCTATTTTCACCATTAAATTGTTTATTTGCTTTTTTAAAAACTTCACTAAGTGCTAATAATGAAGGAGCTAAATAAGAAACATCCATTTTATGGTTTCTTAATTTTTTGCCATCAAATTTTATTACTGTTTTTACTTGTTCCATGATTTTTAATCATGTTATTTACCTATTTTTTGATAGTCAATAAAATACAATATAATGGGACTGTGATTTGGTAACAATCCATAATATAAGTTTTTTTTATTATTAAATTTGGTATTTACTTGAAAAGTATAAAAAAAACTAAGAAAACTAACTATATCTCTCGGAAGTATGGGTAGGTGAAACCTCTCATTTAGTCCCGAGAATACCAGCCGAATTTGTCAATAGTTTTTTTATTTTTTTGGGAATTATAGGATTGATTTTAGTAAGTGAATAAGTTATATTAAAGTTATCATAGCAAGGGTTTATAAAAAACATATTTAAAAAATGAATCAAAAGTTAGAAAAATTTAATTATATGGGAGAGGTTAAAGGTTTTTCTCTTACTAGAGTTATTAGTTGTTGTTGCTATTATTGGGGTTTTATCAGCCGTTGCCATTCCAGCTTATAACAAATACAAAAACGATGCAAAAGCTGTTGCTGTACAAGGAACAATCAACAATATAAACAAAGCTTTTAAAGCTTGTATGACTGTAAAAAATTTTGATAACTGTATCCCTTGCACTACTCCTAGTATTAACAATAAATTTGAAGCAGGAGATAGCATTATTGATAATACTCTAGAGTTACAAGAAAACATAGTTGTGAACTGTCGTAAAAGAAATAATCTAGCTTGTTTGGTCGTTACCTATAATAGGGCTGTTAAGGATAAAAAGCATAAAGTTTGTATGTTATTTGAAAATGATGGGAGTAGCGGTAAAGCAGTTTATGATGATACAACTACTATGGGTTTTTGTACTTCTAGTAATCCTTTCCAATGCCTTTAAAAAAAGAGTTAATGAATTTAAGTAACTACTAAGAGTAAATGTAATTTCTTATAGATGTGTCTAAGTTTAAAAAAATGGAGTTTATAATTTTTTATTCTTGTTAAAACATTATAATATTCTAACACTTATAAATCTCTTTGCTTTTTTAGATCATTCCTAGTGTTTTAGAGTAGATTTTTTTTTCAAATTCTTTGAAATTATGCGTTTGATTGTAATAAATAGTAAGAAAACTATAAAAGGAGGCTTTATGAAAAAAGTCATAGTTTTGAGTTTCAAAAGATTTTTAACACAGAGTTTAAAGAATTTAAATTTCTATAAAAAATCTGTGGAAAAATGGGATAAAATACAGATATTTTTGAATCATCTAATGTCTCAAAAAAAAGGTTTAATATTAGAATAAACACGATTTTTCATAGATCTAAAATATATCTAAGCAAGTGGCCATATGTTATTACTGTAAACTATTAAGGAACAAGCTTACAACTATCAAAAGGTACTCTCTAGGGATGTTGTAGATGAGACTTTAATTGGCAGGTTTTCTAAAGAAATCTAAACTTAGAAAAATCATGGAAAGAAAAAAACGCTATGGTTTGAAACAAATACAAAAGTCAAAGCGTCTATATTCAATAACAAGGCAACATCATAGATAATAAGCAGTTAGTAAAGATAACAAATGAGGCTACACATTATAACACTTTAGACAAAAGTTTTATCCACTTAACAACCCACATAACAAATATGTAAATGAAGAACTCATGTTAGTGTTTGGTCTGTTAGGAAACATAAAGGGGTTTATCATCACTTTTATAAAAAAACATCTTCATAGATTAAAATCTTTAGCCTAAAACTCACAAAATAAAAGATTAGCTTATAAAGGTTTGACTTCATGAAAACTTCTAAAAACTTTAAATTGAAAATAAACAGAATTTACAATGGAGATAAGTTTTATATTCCAGAGATGTCACAATTTTTTATTTATAGGAACTTCAAATGACAGTCAAACGTACAGTTTTTCGATTTTTTTATTTATAACAAAAGTCTTTATTTTTAATAATTTAGCCGGAGTTATTAACAAGTATCCAGAGAGTTTAAACGTTTGTTTAATTCTTGGCTTAAATCAGATAAAGCTAAAGACACTTGTTTTTTTGTTTTTAAATTTTTTAAAATAATACTTTCTTGTTTTTGTTCTTTTTGTCCATAAATTAAAAACCATAAACATTTTGAAGAGGCTCTTTTCATTTGTTTTGAAAAGTTTCCTGAAAAACGATAGTAAACAGAATAACCTTCTGATCTCAGTTGATAAGCTAGTTTGTAAGCTTTTTGTGTCCCTTCTCCTGAGGATATAAGAGCAATTTGAAGGGTTGGTTTTTTCACAGCAGGACATAGTAAATTCAAACGTTCTAAACCTAAAGCCCAGCCCACAGCAGGAGTTTGAATTCCTCCTAACTGTTCAACTAAAGTGTCATAGCGACCTCCTGCTATTAAAGCGGATTGAGAACCTAACTGAGAGCTTGTCCATTCAAAAACTAAATCATTATAATAATCAAGACCTCTAACTAATTGTGGTTTTTCTTTAAAAGGTATTTTTAAGTCTTTTAATAAATTTTTTATTTCACTATATCTTTGAAGACTTGAAGAATCTAAGTTTTCTATTAATAAAGGAGCTTTTTTAAGTATATCTTGGTCTTCTTCTTCTTTAGAATCCCAAATTCTCAAAGGATTTTTGTTAAGACGAATTTGACTGTCTTTACTTAATTTGTTTTTAAAAGGAAATAAGTATTTTTGAAATTGTTTTTTGTATTGATCTCTTTCTTCTTTTTTTCCAAGACTATTTATTTCTAAAAAAACATGAGATTTTAAATTAAATTTTTTTACTATCAACCAAGCCATAGATAAAATTTCAACATCTGTTTCTGTTTGAGAATCTCCAAGGGATTCGATGCCAAGCTGATGAAACTGTCTAAACCGTCCTTTTTGAGGTCTTTCGTGCCGAAACATAGGACCATAATAAAACCATCTTAAAGGAAGCTGTCGATAGTTATTTTGAGTGACAAGCATTCTAGCTATACTTGCTGTTCCCTCTGGTCTTAAAGTAAAATTCTCTTTGCCTTTTTGTAAAGAGTACATTTCTTTACTTACAATATCAGATTCAGAGCCTAAGGTTCGTTTGAATAAATTTGTATCTTCTAATAAAGGAGGTTCTACTCTTGAAAAATCAAATCTTTTTAAAATTTTAAAAAGCTCTGATAAGGTGTTATCAAATTTTAAACAATCTTCTTCAAAAAAATCTTGAAACCCTCTTGCTTTTTTAAAATCCATAAAACCAAGTTTTTTGAAAAGCTTTTAACAGTTCTCTAATGTGATTTTTAAATCAACTGTCTAAATTTTTACTTACAAAATCCCAATTTACTAAATTCCAAAAAGCTTCTAAATAAGAATTTCTAGCATTTCTAAAATCAATATAATAGGCATGCTCCCAGACATCACAAGTTAATAAAGCTTTTTGATGACTTGAAGTTAAAGGAGTGTCTGCATTTCTTGTTGAAATCACTTTTAAAACCTCCCCTTCTTTTACTAACCATGCCCAACCTGAACCAAATTGAGTCATAGCACAAGAAGAAAAATCTTCTTTAAATTTTTGAAAAGAACCAAAATCTTTTTCAAGAGAAGATAAAAGGCTTCCTGAAGCTTCCCCGCCCCCTTGAGGAGAAAGACAGTTCCAATAAAAAGTATGATTCCAAACCTGAGCAGAATTATTAAAAACCCCTCCCGTTGAAGATTTTACAATTTCTTCTAAGTTAGCTTTCTCAAAAGCTGTTCCTTGAATTTGAACATTGAGTTTGTCTACGTAAGCTTTATGATGCTTCCCATAATGATAATCTAAAGTTTCCTGAGAAATATGAGGCTCTAAAGACTTTTTATCATAAGGTAATTCAGGTAAAGTGACAGGCATAATACCCTCCTATAGTTAATTTGTAACACATTATAATTGTAATTTTTTTATTATCAACAAAAAAATTATTCTATTAACTTATTTAATACTAGATTAGCTAAAAATCTATATGAATTTGTTGAATAAATTTTACACTATTGATATTTTCTAAATGTACTTATAAGGCTTTGAAAGCTTGTAGAGGTTATTTTTTAAAGCCTTCTCACCTACAAAAACAAAAATCTATTTTATAAACCAAGCACTTTTAGAAACATGCAAACAAAAGTATTTAAGACGTTTGTTTTCCATGAGTCGTTTAAATCTTCACGGCTTTTTGTTTGAAGAATTCAAAAAAACAACTCTTAACAAAGATGTCCCTTTCAAGAAGAGAAGAATTTTAACAGAAATATTAAGACAAAAATTATAACTTTTAAATAATAAGAGTTTATTTTTTTAATGTCTTGAATAAAAACTCTTCAATAGATTGAACTATCAAGTTTTGATATTTTTTATTTTCTAACTCTGCTTTATTTTTTAAAATAATTAGTAAACTTTCTGGAATACGTAAGCTGATCAATTTTTTAGGTTTTTTCTTGTAATGTTTTAAACATCTCATCTGTTCCATAAACATAAGTGATTGTTCTACATTAGTCTTTTTTTTCATTTAATAACTCCTCTATAGACTGAACATCTAGTTGATCTTTAAGTCGCTTAGACTTTTGTTTTAAGTATAATAAATCTTTCAAACTCAAAACAGTTATTTGATTCTTTTTAAAAATAAATTGTTCTACAGAAAATTTTTTTAAAGAATCTGTTAATAAAACATCTACCCCTCTTGAACGATCTTTAAAATCAATAAAAGACCATGCAATTAAATTTCTTTTTTTTATATAATCTTTTCTAAACATTGCGAGTTCTTTTGCATTAAGAGGTAACCGGCTTGTTAAATTGATACTTTGTAAGGCTTTTTCTGTGTTTTTTAACTCTTGAGAAGTCAGTGAAATGGCAATATCTACATCCATAGTAGCTCTAACAATCCCATGAAAAGCCAATGCATAAGCACCAATCAAAGCATACTTGACTTTATATTTATCTAGAGCTTCTACTACTTCTAAAACAAACATTTTTTAAATTATATATACATGTATATATATTTATCAATAAAAAATCTAAAAAAACACAAATTCTGGTAAAAAAGGAATCTTGTTAAGAATCAAAAAGAAACTCTAATTTAAAAGTTTTTTATTTCTTTCACTTCCCTTTAAAAAAGTCTTTCTTTTTTACCAATCAAGCTTTTAGAGTTTCTATATTTAGTATAAAAAAACAGTCTAAAGATTTTTTTATTGAAAGAAACAAGAGAATTATATAAAAAAGGTTTTGATTTTTTTATCATTTTATGTCAATTTTTACCTCAAGTATTTATAAGTAAGGGGCTTAAGATGAATTTCTATTCAAAACTTTTAATTTTAATTGTCAGTTCTTTTTTTACATTTTCTTGTGTAAATCTAAAAGACGGAAAAATTTTACTCAAGAAAAAACCTCATCACTCTCAAAAAACTTATAAAAAGGATTCAAAGTCTCGTGAATTTAAAAAATGTGATAACACTAAAAAGTGTGACAGTTGTAAGTGTGAATCTGGAAAATATGGGACTTGGAAAAATAAGAAATGCTCTAGCGACTCATCTAAAAAAAAACATCCCCTTGTGGGTTTATCTATAGTTAAAGGTTTTGATAATGATATTAAAGGCTCTGTATCTTTTGAAACAATAAACCACAAAAAAGATAAGAAAGTTCAAGTCGTAGCAAAAGTAGAAGGCTTAAAACCCAATCAAAAGTTTGGTTTTCATATTCATGAATTAGGAAACTGCGGGGATAAGGGTCTTATGGCAGGAGTTCACTTTAATCCAAAAAATCAAAAACATGGTGGTCTTAAAAGCCAAGAAAGACATTTAGGAGATTTAGGGAACTTACAATCTGATAGAGAAGGAAAAGCCGAGCTTTCTACTGTTATTGATGGAAATTTAAGAATGTTTATGGGACGCTCCCTCATCATTCATGAGTTTGAAGATGACTTAAAAAGCCAACCCACTGGAAACTCTGGTAAACGAATCGCCTGCGGTGTTATTGGAACAGGTCTTTCTTCTACTGTGTTATAGAGAATGAAAAAGAGCTGAAAAAAAATAAAAAAACTATTAAAAATTTTTATTTTTTTGTTAAAAGCTCATCTACTTTATTTGAAAGTCTAGATAAAGCCTCTTCCAGTTTCACTAGACCTTTTTCAAGCTTAGCTATATCCCTTTTTAAGGGAGTTAAAAGGAAATTGAATACAAAACCTAAGCCTGTCATTACAGCAACAAAATCTATAACAGCTTGAAATAAAAGCACAAAATTATATTAAGTTATTTTGTTTATGTTTGCCAATAAAAAAGAAGTTTCATAACTAAAAGAAAGAGTATCTAAACCTAGATGATAATATCTAATTATTTACAAAAATTAATAAAATTCTTTCCAACCAGAGATAGCAAATATTTTTTTAAAAAACTTTAATCTATTGATATTTTGTAAATGTATTTATAAGACTTTGAAAATTTGTAGGACGATATTTTTTAAAACCTTCTTCATCCACAAAAATAAAAGCCCATTTTACAGACCAAGCACTTTTAGAAACATCCAAGCAAAATTGTTTAAGACGTTTCATTTTTAATGGGTCGTTTAAATCTTCACGACCTTTTGTTTCTACAACATAAATTTCATTTTCTGATTTTTTTACAAGGAAATCAGGAAAGTAATTTTTTAGATTTTTCTCATGGTTCACATAATCTAGCTTAAATCCAACAGCAAGGTAGTTTTTCACATAAGATACAATGTCATTACAATTATCTAGAAAAAAAGCAAATTCCAATTCTAAATTATTGTCTCCGACAATCTTATTAAAAACACTCTTTTTTGGAGATAAAAAAGCTTGTTCTTTCATTACAAAAGCTCTTGTTTGAACTAAGCTAATAGGTTGAGATATGAGATTTATTTCTTGTTTTTCATGTAAAGTTAAGTTATTGATTTCTCGTTTAAAAGTATCAATAATAAGACGTGTGATATGAGGCTCTGATAAGTTTTCAACAGTATCCCTATCTTCTAAATGAACAAATTGTTTAAAAAGATAGTTTTTAACAAATTCTTTCAGCTTTCCATAAATAACATTATATCCACTTACAAGTTTTAGCTCTTGCCTAATTGTTTTTGAAAAAAAACCTATCACATTTTCATAACCTGCCATCTCTGAAACATCAAGTATTGTAGTGTGGGAATACTCCTTGACTTCATTTTCCTCTTCTTCATTTTCTAAGGAGCGTTGAATCATATATTTAAAATCAATTCGTGTTTTTTTAGAAGAGGAAAAGTTTTTAAAGTTCTGTTTATCAATCTTGAAATTTGAAAGATCAAGATTCGATAGGTCTTTATATTTTCTATAAGTTCTCGGTGTTAAAACAGGAATAGAAATATCCAGTTTATTCATATCTTTAGTAGGGTTATTTGAGTCAATTTCAACAGTCAAAGATGCTTTAGGGGCTGTTCTTTTCCCCATATCTTCATATTTTAACTTAACCCCTTCTTTTTGAATACTCTCCACAAATTCCATAAAAGCGGGAGTTCCAATGACACTGAGCTTTTCTTCAATCTTCTGATTCTGATACATAAGTCTCAATCCTCGTCCTAATGTCTGCTCTGGCAGGATGTTGCTTTTTGCTGAATAAGCTCTTAATCCTACAAGAGTTGTAACATTTTTCACGTCCCAGCCTTCTTTCAGAACTAAAACAGAGACAATTGCTTTGTAAGGGTTTTCTAGACTGTCAATGGTATTAGCTTGACGTCTTAAATATTCTAACTCCTCTTTGTTTTTTGAAGTTCGAACTGTTTCTTTTATTTCCCCTTTTTTGTTTGTGTGAATAGATAAAACAGAATTTTTTAATTCAGGAAAAGTTTTTTCCAAATATTCAGCGACATCATCACAATTTCCAGTATCATCTGTCATAATAAAAAGAATAGCTTTTTTATTCATTTTAATATGCTCATCATAGACTTTTTTCCATTCTAAAAAACCTAATTGAATGTAATCCCCATAGTTTTCTGTGAATCTTAGGCTTTTCTTTTAGTTTGTTTCGGCTTTTTTTGTCAGGAAGTACAGGATGCTTTACAATATTTTGAGCAATAGCTTCAACTAAAGGATAATCAGAAACAGTTTGAACAAAAATAGAGCCGTTACTTTTTTTTGGTGTGGCCGTCACGTCTAATTGAAGAGACAAGGATTTCCCTTTTTGCTTCAAATGATTGTTTATATCTTGAATGGACTGAAACCAAGCTAGCTTTTCATCATGAATATGATGAGCTTCATCATTAAAAACAACTAATTCATCACTATCCCTAACTATATCTCCTAAATCTATTTTTGAGTCAGTTGTTTTAGAGATAGGAGAAGAACCTAAAAAATACTCTGTTCTATCTGTATCTTCAAAAGACGGCATAGCATCAGTGCCAGAATAAAGTCTATGAATATTTGTCAAAAATATATTTCCATAGGGTTTAATGTGACTCAATTTATCTTGAATATGAATCTTTAATTGAAAATCACTTTTCCAGTTTTTATCACAGTAACCGTTTATAGGAATCACAGGATCTTTGTGAAAAATTTTAAGACCTTCAAAATCTGCCTTCAATCGATCCAATACAATAATATTAGGACTGATAAGAAGAAAATTTCTAGCTAAATCAGAATCTATTTTCATACATTTTATGAAAGTAAGACCATGCTAAAATTAAGACTTAAGACTTTTGTTTTTCCAGAACCAGTTGCCATTTTAATAACAAACCGTCGCCAGTTTTCCTCAAACATTTTTTCAGATAGAATTCCTGAAGAATCAAATTTCATTAAATCTTGTGGAGATTCAACTTTAATAACATCACAAAGGTAAATAACTATTTCTACAACTTCTCTTTGAAAAAAATAGTACTTAAAAGAATTTGTTTCTCCTTCAATTAAATGCTCCTCTTTAAACCATCAGTTTAATAAAGATTTACTTATCTTTCTAGCTCCTTCATAGTTATTTTGCCTCCAATGATAAATTTTTTTCTCAGTTTATGAACCAAAGGAGGAAGAAGTTTTTCATAAGAAGACTCTTTTAAAAGATTATCATAGATACTTGCGAAAAGTAAGGTTAATAAGACGGGAGAGTAGTGCCTAAAACAAGAAAGAAATTTAGTTTTTATCATATTATAAAATAACTCATCAAGTCAGAGTGAATTTTCGTATATCGAACAAAATCAACTGTAAAGCTTACAAAAAAACTTTGAATTTCTATAAATTACTAAAATACCAATAAGTTCTTTTTCTATAGATTTTTTTAATTGTTTGTAGTATTCTCTTTTTTAAAGAAAGGGGGGATTTTATGTCAGTTTCACCACAAGTTAAAGAGATTTGGGATCTTATCAAAGAGAATCAAAAAGGTTTAAAGGAACTTCGTGAAAGCCAAAAAGAAACGAATGAGCAGATTAAAAAAAAATTTACAGAAACGAGTGAGCAGATGAAAAGAAATTCTTCTGAAGTGAGTGAGAAACTAAAAGAAGCAGGTAAAAAAATAAAAGAAACGAATGAGGGTTTAAAACAAGCAAGAACTCTTTTTGAGACCCAGTGGGGTAAGCTTATGGAAAGTCTTGTTGAAGGG
>JACOND010000025.1 GCA_014323935.1 Bdellovibrionales bacterium | reverse complement strand
TCTTCATCAGTTTCATTTGCTTTATGATACCTTAACATTTTTTTTAGATAATTATTACTATTATCTGTATCAAAAACTATATCTCTTGATTCTACAATCTTTGAAACATAGTCAGCAACTTCACTTCTTCTTACTTTATCACCATCATAATTCTTAAAGATATCCTCACGGAAAAATTCATGAGCTAAAACACTAGAAAGACCCTTTCCTTCTCGAATTTGCCTTCTCATCTTACATCTAAGCTTCTTAGAACCCTCACTACAAGATTCCTTCGCCTCTTTTTTTAAATCTTCAACTTTTTCTACAAAAGTGTACCGTGATAAGGAGTGTCCTCCATTATGAGACCAATAAACAAACATTGTTTTTATATCTTCTTCTCTTTCAAAAAGAGGAACTTTTTGAATTTCTAAAGTCTCATCGCTCCAATCAATCTCCCTATACAAACCATAAATTTCTGAATCATCCCATATGAGCCAATTAATCTTTTGACCATTTACCTTTCTTCCTTTGACTGTTAACATTTCTTTTCTATCTATAGGAAGAAGAGAAAGAAAATTTTCATATTTTCTCCTAGCAAGATCTCCTTGAGAGGGAAAACTGTCTGAAGATTTAAATTCCTTATTTCCGATATGTTTAGGTTTAAAACCAGGCTCAGAGTTTAACCTTTCTTCAATATTTTTATAACTTTTTTGCAAACCAAAAAAAGTATACATCAAACATTTATGAGGATTTAACATAGATTGGCAGTTCAGATATCTTAATTCTTCAATTTTAAAATTTTCTACTTCAGGACACCTACTAAGAACTTCTTGCCAAATATTATAATGTTTATATTCACTATTTCCAATGATTTCGTTAATAGTTTCTACATAATCCCCTGTACTGTCCTAAACATCTCGCTCCTGTAGAACTCCTTACATTTAAAATACCACCGGATTCATGGTTGATAAGATGAAAAAGTGTTTCCTGTTTTTTTTTATCAAATTGAAAACAATAAGACATCTCGTTAAAGGCTTTAAAAATAGAGTTTATATAATCTTCATTCATACAAAGATACTGTTTCTTACTAGGGCGTCTTGTTTGTTCATTTTTACAAAAGTTATATTGAAAACTCTTAAAAATACGATTTCCTTTAATTGCCATAGCTAAAAAACATTTTTTAGGAATACTATCAACATTTTTCAAAATTTCTTCAACATTGTTTAATGTAGTATCTGTTTGTTTACATTCAAAACAAAAATCCGCTTGTGTCGTTGAAGAGGATAAACTCAATGTTCTTTCTCGTTGTTCTTCAGTGCAGTTTTTTTGATAAATATCTTCTATTTTACTCTCACTCTCTGCTAAAAATGAAAAAAACAAAATAAAACTTAATGCAATATTCACAATACGATTTTTTTAAAAATAAGATATTTAAGAACAATCTATACTTTTATCAAGTGCCTTAGCCCACTCATGGTAATAATCTTCTACTTTTAGATCTTCTTCTCTTATTCCATAAAAAGATTTATAAGAACTTCTAAAAGAATTTAAACTATATATATTTATGTCCTCTAAAAAATCTGAAACACCTGCAAATAGATATCTCATTTTACTATTCATATAAGGATCTTCGTTTAAACGACTTTTTAAATAATTTTTAAACTCCTTAATTCTTTCTCTTAACTTTGCTTTTCTATTTTTTTTCTCCTTTATTTCACAAATTTCATTTATTTTCTTCAAATGAAGATTAAAATTTGTTTCAAGTTCTTCTTTTGTCCTTTTTGGCTTATAAAAATCAGGAGGTAATAAATCTTCTTTTCGAACAAAGGAATCCTCTGGTTTTTTTTCTCCCTTTGAAGATGTATTTCTAGCTAAAGAGGGTTTCAATTTCTTTTTTTTATCTTTTTTAGGAATTAAGTCTTTAGACTTAGATACAATGCTTATTTGCTTTGAATTTAAGAATTTAAAATTTATAGAATTTCTTTCTTCTGTTAAAAATCCTATCGCAATAGTTAATGCTATATACAAAAAATTCATCTTACCCCCCCCCCTTTATATCTTTTATTATCTAAGATTTTCTTTTAAAAAGCAAGATTTTATTTAAAAAAATTTAACGAAAAAAGCTTGTTTAAACAGATACTCCTTTAAAAAATGATATTATCTTAAAATTCTTTTTTAAAAAATATTTTTTAATGTCCTCTACGACTAACAAACAACAAGGAATCCAAAATAATGTTAAAAGAGTTGCCACAAGAAGTCCCCAAAACAAAGATAAAGTCATAGACATCAACAAAGGTTCAAAACTAGGAAAGCCGTAAGCTGTCGGAAGAAGTCCTCCTAAGGTTGTTAAATTTGTTATCAAAATCGGACGTAAACGAAGTTTACTTGCTTCAACAAGCACTTCTTCTATTTTTTTATCAGGTTGTTCTTTTTTTATTTTTAAAATAAAAGTAATTAAAATAATGGCAGAATTGACCACAACCCCAGCTAATCCTACAACTCCAATCAAAGCAAAAAAATTTAAAGGTCTTGCATGTAAAAAGAAAGCCCATATGACACCAATTAAACCTAAAGGGATGCAACTTAAAATCAGAAAAGAAAAAGTAAAACTTTTAAATAAAAAAATAAGAATTATAAGAATGGCAAAAAAAGCAATTCCCCCTGCTCGAAATAAAGACTTCAAGGACTCTTCAGTTTGTTCTTGCTCTCCCGTTAATTTATAGTCTATAGAGGGATATTTTTTAATTTTTTGTTCAATAATTTCCTTTGCTTTCTTATTGATCTCAAGACTTGTTGTCTTTTTTTCATCCACGTCAGCTGTTAAAAAAATAACAGGAGAAAAGTTATAAGTTTTTCTATCAAGTTCTGAAGATGCTTCATTGAATTCTAAAATAGCTCCTAATGAAACTTGACGTCCTCTCATCTCTTTCACCTTAATTTTTTTTAAATCTTCAAGGGAAGACATTTCTTTGTCATCATATTTAATACGGATGTAAAAAGATTCATTATTTTCTGTAACTTCTGTTAAAATCACTCCTTCTAAAGCTGTTCTGAGTGCAGAACCTAGCATTCTAAAATCAAAGCCTAACTTAGCTAAAACTTCTTTCTTAACAGTGACTCTATATTCTTTTCCTAAATCTTCTTCTTGAGGGTTTAGTTTAAAATTTAACAGACCATCTATTTTAGAAAGTTCAGGATAAATTTGATTCTTAATAAATTGCCTCATGTCATCTCTATCGTTTGATAAAAAAGCGACCTGCAAAGCTTTTCCAATAGGAGGACCTGATCTATTAACATAAAAGTATAAATCGGTTAATAACTCATCTTTTTTTATTTTTCTAAGATCTTCTAAAATATCTTTGTATTTCAAGGATCTTAAGACCGAAGGTTTTACTTTTAAAAAAATACTTGCACCTTTTGAACTCGAATTAAACCTCAACCAATCTATTTTCTTGCCCCCCTCAAAAACAGCTTGCATTTTTTCAGCAATCTCTTTTGATTTTTCATTCACTAAAGAAAGAGGAAGGTTAGGTTTTGCTTTTATAAAGGCTGTATAAAATTCAGGACTCTTATTTGAAAACAAATCAATTTTAACTCCCCATTTAAAAACCAAGACCGTTATTAAAAATAAAAAGAAGATTCCAGATAAAGTGATATATTTTTTACAAATACATTTTTCTAAAAGCTTTGAGAATAAATTTTCTAACCGGGAAAATTGATTTAACATAGCCTTTTGATAAAAACTAGGAGTCTTTTGAGAGACCAAAACAAGGCGACTTGGCAAAAGAAAAAAAGATTCAAACAAACTTAGAAAAAGAGCAAGACTCACTACAATTGGAATCCACTTAATAAATTCTCCCATTACACCTGTTGTAACTAACATAGGTAAAAAGGCGACTACTGTTGTTAAAACGGTTGCTGTAACAGGTTTTAAAAACTGAGTTGTTACTTGATAAGCGGCTTTCTTTTTAGAAAGCTTATGATTCATAAGCATCCGGGCATAGTACTCCGAGACCACAACCGAATTATCCACCAACATTCCAATACAAATCACAAAAGCCAGCATTGTAATCACATTAAAACTGACTCCCATTAAAGGTAAAAAACAAAAAACTCCTAAAAGAGAAAGAGGAAGACTAAAACTTGCCATGAGACCAATTCTTGCCGGCAAAAACATAAAAAATACAATAAATATCAAAACAAGACCAAATAAAGTGTTATTAATGACATTACTTAATCTTGTTTTTGTAATTTCAGAGGCATCATAACCCTCTATTACCGAGTAAGCCTCTGGAAGTTGTTTTTTAAATCTATGAAACTTTTGATTGACTCTTTTTACAAGACGAATGATATCAGAGTCTAAATTTTTGAAAATCTCTAAACCAACAGAAGGATACAGTTTAAAATCTCCTTTTAATTGACTGCTATAAAAATAAGCTTTTTCTTTTTCTTTTTCATAATGATCTTTAACTTCAGCAATATCTTTAATACGAATACTTTTCCCAGAAAAATTAGAACGAATGACTATATTTCCTAATTCCTCAAGAGATCTAAAATTTCCCATTAATCTTGTAAGTTTTTGACTTGTATCAGATTCTAAATATCCTGCAGGAAAATCTTTCTTTTGTTTTTGTAAAGCTAAAATAACTTCACTAGGAGAAATATAATACTGATTCATTTTTTTTAGGGATAAAGAAATCAAAAATTCCCTAGCTTTATAATTTGATAAGACAATATTAAAGACACCCTCTATTTTTTCCAAATCATGTTTTAATAGAAGGGCATATTCATCCTTCCCTCGATGCCCCTCAGAACCCATCATAAAAAACTGTAAAATGGGATATTGTTTGACAGAGTCTACATGACGCAACAGAGGAGGATCTAAAACTTCAGCAGGGAGTCCTTTCACATTTTGAAGTTTTTGATTTAATTCATTAATCACTTCTAGAGTGTTTGTATTATCAATATCTATTCTTATGCTAATTAGACTCAAACCGGCTTTAGATATAGAATTTACATCTTTTAAATGAGAAACAGATCGAATTTCATCTTCAATTTTTTTAGTTATTAATTCTTCGACTTCTCTAGCAGAAGAGCCAGGATAAACCGTTGATATAGTAGCCATTGCATAATCAACCGGAGGTAAGGCTTCTCTTTTTAAGTTTTGTAAACCTCTTATCCCTAAAAATATAAAAGCTAAAGTAATAAGAATAACTAAACGAGAGTTATTGAGAAAAAAATTTATCATTTTAAATACCTTTCTAATAACTCATCTCTTAAAGATAACAAGCTTGCAAGAGATATAGAATATTCACTTAAAGCCATGATTTTTTTAATTTCAGAATCTCTAACTTCCTTCTCAGCTTGTATCAGTTGAAAAATATCAACTCTCCCCTGATTAAAAGATTTTTGTAGTTCTTTAAAAGCTTCTTGACGGTATCTATTTGCCTGTTTTGTTCTTTGAATATTTTTATGAGCGGTCTTTATTTTTTGCTGTAACAAAGACATTTGATTTTTTTGCTCTTTTTTTAAAATTTCAAAGTCAATTTTACTTTCCTCTAATTCATATTTTTTTTGATCTACTCTTTGATAAAAAGATTTAGAAAATAAAGACCACTTCAAGCTGATTTCCAAACCATAAACAGATTGATCGGATGAAAAATTGAGTTCCTCTCTTGTCATAGAAGCAGGTATCCAAGCTCTTTTACCTACAAGTTCTAAACTTGGAAACAAAGAGGTCTTTTGAAATAATAAATTCAGTTTTTGAGTTTCAATTTTCTTTTTTTGCATTTGAACAAAGCGAGTCTCTTCTAAAGAAATATTTTTAAATTGAGGTAAGACAAAAGAAGAATTTGGTTTAAAAACAAAATCATAATTTTGAGAATCTTCATTTAAATAAATGAACAGAGCTTTTGTTTCTAAATCGTAATTTTGCCGAGCTACATCTAAAAGATTTTGAATGTTTTGATATTCCGCTAAAATTTGAGGTCTTTCTCCGGGCTGTAAAAAATTATATCTTTTCTTATCATTTATTTGTTGAACCAATTTTTTATAAGTTTTTAAACTTTCTTCAGCTTGTTTTAAACCAACATAAGCTAAATAAGTCTTCCAATACTGACTTAAAGCTTTTAAAAGAACTCCCTCTGATTCCTCTTGATACCTTAAGTCTTGTAAAGACAAAGACGTCTTAAAAATATCAAAAAGCCAAAAGTGAGACACCGTTTCTGTAAGATTTGCTTTTAACTCTAAACTCAGATTTCTTCTATAGATACTTTCTGGTCTAAACTGATTTAAAATCTCCGAATTAGAACTTTCTTCCACTCTATCAAAGTAAAAAGAGTTAAAAGAAAAACCATAAGGAATTTTTTTTTGAAAAGCGATACTCTTATTATAGATTTCATTTTTTTTAGGTATAAATCTATCTATAAAAGGATTTTTTTTATTATCATAATTCCACTTAGAAATGAGAAATCCCTCTGAAAGAGAATACTTTTCTCCCAAGATCTTTGCCTTAGAACTTTGAACTGAAAGTTTTATTTTTTTAATATGAGGACTCGAAGACAAAAACCTTTTTAAAAAGTCTTTTTCAGACAAATAGAGTTTTGTTTTCTTTTTTTTTAATTCTATAGTTTGTAAATTTTCCTCTTTTATTTTTTTAGAAGAAACTTTCTGAGTTATTCCTATTTGACTCCCCTTTGTTGTAGAAGAAGACTCTAATTGAAAAAAAAATAAAAAGACTATCAGAAACAAAAACCTTAAGAAAAATGCAATTGAAACCATTACAAAGTAGATTTATAACAATTTAAAATGAAAAACAATTTTTTTTATAAAACTTTTTATTAAGATCTTGCTTTTTACCACGAACTTCTATTAATCTTTTTCAAGATGAAATCTAAAAATACAACAAATGTCTTAGTCTCTCAATCAGGTCAAGTTATTGTAGAATACATTCTTCTCTTAGTTGTATCTACAGCAATTGCTTTGCTTTTTATCAATCTTGTTTCTGTAGATTCTTCTAAAGGGAGTCCTCTTTTTGGATATTGGAAACATCTTCTAGAAGTCCTTGGTTCAGATATTAGCACTTAAAATAATATCTCTTTTATTATATATTCCACCACACAAAGCTTATAAACTGTTTTTCTTTGATTTTTCAACTCCTTCAAAGTATCCTTTTAAGAAAGCATTAGTGCCTTATTCATACGGCTCTTTTTAAGGCTTTATTCTCTGCAATCTCAAATATATAATTCCCCTCTTTTATAAATAGAACTTGACTTTTTTATATTTTAACTAATAGTTAAGTTTATGTTAGTTTCAGAAAGTGTTCTCTCTAATGTTATAAATTCTGCCTTAAACCAAGGAGCAGACTTTTGTGAAGTTTATGTTGAAGAGCAAGTCTCTAACCTCATGGAGTTAAAATCTTCTCAAGTAGAATACCTTAGCGGAAGAGATATGGGGGTTGGTATTCGTCTTTTTTATAAAAACCAAGAATTTTACACTTACACAAACTGTTTAGATGAAAAAAGTTTGATGAAAGCTCTTAATTCCTTAATAAGTTTTAATGTCCCTCCTAAAAACAAAACAAAATCTTCAAAAGAAGATCTTGTTTTTTCATTTAAAAAAGAGTTTCCTCAAGAATGTAAGATCGATTTACAAAAAGAAAAAAAATTCCTACAACAACTTGATAAAGAAGGACGAGCTAACAGTTCTTTAATTTCTCAGTGTGTCTTTGTTTTGAAACGAATTGATAAAAGAGTTCAAATCGCAAATTCAGAATCTGTTATGTGTTTTGACCACCGTCCCTATTTCTTCTTTAGAGTTCATACGGTTGCAGAAGAAAACAATGAACAAGAATTTGGACACAACTCTTTAGGACGAACTGAAAATATTTCCTTTTTAGAAGAAGAAATTTTAAGAAAAAAATGTCAGAAAGCTCATCAGATGGCTCTTAGAAATTTAAAAGCGGATTATTCTCCGGCTGGAAATTTTCCTGTTATTATCAATAAGGGATTTGGAGGTGTCATTTTTCATGAAGCTTGCGGACATGGCCTTGAGACAACTTTAGTAGCTGAAAAACAATCTATCTTTTCTGATAAATTGGGTCAAAAAATTGCCAGTGACTGTGTGTCTGCTTACGATGATGGTACTCTTAAAGGAGAGTATGGTTCTATTAAAAAAGATGATGAAGGGTATGACACTCAAAAAACCTGTTTGATTGAAAAAGGGGTTTTAAAAAATTTTATGACAGATAAAATGGGAAGTCAAAAAACCAAATACCCTCGAACAGGAAATGCAAGAAGACAAAATTATAAATACCCTCCCACTTCTCGTATGAGAAACACCTATATAGAAAAAGGAAGCTCTAGTTTAGAAGAAATGATTCAAGATGTAGATTATGGTTTATTTGCTGAAAGTTTAGGAGGAGGCTCTGTTTCTCCAGGAACAGGAAATTATAATTTTGCAGTCTCTTCAGGTTTTTTAATAAAAAACGGGAAAATAGCTCAGCCGGTCAAAGGAGCTAGTTTGATAGGAAATGGTTTAGACAGTTTATGTAAAATTCAAAAGGTTGGAAAAGATTTAGAGTTAGCTCCGGGTCATTGTGGTTCTATCAGTGGCTGGGTTCCTGTGACTGTGGGACAACCCCCTATTCTTCTTTCTAATTTAACTGTCGGAGGCAGAAAAAAATAAAACCTCAATCTATTTTATAAAATGAAATTATGCCTATAAATTCTCAGCTCTTAAAATATCAAGACTCTCTCAAAGCTCTCTGTCAAAAAGATAATCTATCTTTTGAGTTATATGCTTATAGGAAATTTCATGAAAGAAGCTTATTCAAAAAAAAAGATTTACAATCCTCTTCCTCTGATATTCAACATATCAACCTAAGAGTTTCAAAAGAAAATCAAACGGGTTTTTCTTACACAAAATCTTTTTCCCTGGAAAGTTTAAAAGACTGTTATAAAAAAGCAAAAGACAGCTTGCAATTTACAGACAGTTTTAAAGCCGGAACTTTAAGTGAAAAACAAAAATATCAACCCGAAGATTTGTTTTATGAAGACAAAAAGAGTTCTTTAAAAGAACAATTAGAATATACCAAACAAATTCACCAAGCGAGTTCGACTTTTAATAAAAAAGTTCAAACTATAACAACAGCTATTACAAAAGAAGAGGATTCTTATTTTTTTATAAACAGCAAAGATTCTCAAGCGACTTTTAAAAATTCTAATATTTTCATTCAAAATCAATGCTTAGGAATAGATCAAACAAATCGAAGTGAATCTTATAATGCAAAGCATTTTAAAAACTTTTCGAATTTAAACCCCGAAGAAATCGGAAAATACACGGCAAAGTTAGCACTTCAAAAACTTAACTACAAAATCCCAGAAACCAAGAAATACCCTGTCATTTTTAAAGCAGAAACCGCGGGAGCTTCTCTTTTGAGTGCTTTAACAAATTTTATGAGCGGAAAAAAAGTCTTTGAAAATCTATCTATTTTAAAAAATTCTCTTTATAAAAAAATATTTTCAAACTCTCTTTCCATTTATGATGAACCTTTAGCAAAATGGGGAAGTGAATCTCAAACTTTTGATGGAGAAGGATTTGCCTGTGAAAAAACCCCTTTAGTTGAAAAAGGAGTTTTAAAAAACTTTTTAACAAGTTCCTTTTATGCTAAAGCTCTTAAAGTTCCTCATACCAAAAAAGCCTGTTGGATAGAAGATATAGGACTTGAGACTTCAAGCAGTAATCTTGTGATGTCAAAAGGAGAAAGTTCTTTTGAAAACATGTTAACTGAATTTCCAAAAGTTATTGTTATAGATCATCTTAAAGGATGGGCAGGGTTTAATCCTATTTCTGGTGATTTTTCAATTGAATCAGAAGGTTTTTTATACGAAGGAACAAATCTTATTCAAGCTTTAGCTCAATTTACAGTCTCTGGAAATATTCTCGATATTTTTAAAAACATTCTAAAAATAGAAAATACGACTCATTCTAGCTCTTCTACAAAAACATCTTCTTTTTTAGTTCCTGATTTAATGATCGTAGGAAAATAAATTTTTTCTATAATCTCCTTTTATTAAAAATAATCAATTCCAAAGATTTAATTCCCATAAAGTCCTTAGCTGTTTTCCAAGAAGTAAAAAAATTCTTGGACAGCTAAGGGAGTTTTATTTTTATTTTCCTATTGTTCCTCTATACATTTCCAAACTGGAGAAGAAGATTTATTATAGACCTTATTACACGTTTTAAAAATCATTAAAAGGATTCTTTCTCATTCTCTAATAAGTATTTTAAATCATCTGAACAATTTTGATCATAAGCAGTAGAGATGGCTTCGCTTATATCCATATTTGCACCCTCATCTAATAATTCAGCTACTCTCTCATAATCACAATCCTTAACAGCTTTGTGCAATTCCCCAGCACTCACGTGAAAGCTTACTAAAAATAGTAATAAAGCACTACTCTTAAAAATTTTGTTTAACAATTTCATATTAACCTCCTTATGTTAGTTCTCCTATAACATAAAACATCATAATTTCCTAGAAATAAAGAATTCTAAACTTTTTTTAAGATTCAACCGATGTTTATTTTGTCATGTTTTATACTTTTTTAAAATTAAAAAATCCACTTTCTTTTAGATTCTGTTTTCTTGTACTTATAATTTCATTCTATAGCAACTTTTCTTTATCAAATAAACCAAGTAATGAAAAATTTCACTCTGCAAATAAAATGTTTAACACCTTAAAAGAAAAGTATAAACCTAAACTCTGTTCTGAATTAAATAAGAATTCCGATGAGAGTGAGGAAGATTTGGATACATGTTTATTAGATGACTACGTTTATTCTTCACTCAAAGTAAATTGTAAAAAATATAAAGACCGAGCTAAAGAATGCTGTCAAAATCCTCGTCAATGCAATCCAACCATGGATATCCTTAAACCAGCTTTAGCTCTTACTCCTACTTTATTAGCGACTTTTAGTAGTATAATGACAGCAGGTAAGTCAAAAGGTTTAAGTCCCCAGCAAATCTATGACAGACAGTGTAAAGGTGCAAATATCCTACAACTTGGATCCTTTTCATCAAAAGTCATGTCAAGAGTCTTTCCCTTACTTGAAAAAGACTGTGCAAGTAAGATTAAAACCTGTAAAGAAAATTGCAATCATCTTGTTACACAGTTCAAAAAAGATTTCAGAACAGCCTACTCTCCTATTTTATCTAAGTATAATATCCATTATGCCACCAAATTAGCTAAAAAATGTCTTTTTCAAGAAGAAGAAGATTTTGATGATATCCTATTCAATGAAAATTCAAATAAAGTAAATACTATGCCAAGGATAAGTTCTCCAAAACCTGGAAACAATTACTGTTATTGGACAGCAGGGGCGGATTTAAAACCCACTTCAAATGGGAAAGCCCTTGATTCAGATACGATATCTCTGCTCACACAAATTTTATATTATTCAAAAACCTATTATAACACCATGAAGGAAAGAAGTTCTAATTTTGTATTTAAAGACACTGAAATTATCAACTGCTCTGATCAAAAAGATCGAATCCTTACCCCTAATCCTAAATACACAGCAAACAAACCCCTACCACCTCCGGTCCTTAAAATTTGTAAACAAGTTCTTGAAAGAAACTATCAAAGACCTACAAATCCGACTCACACATTACCGCCTTCTAATAACAACACTTCCTCTCTTACAGGAGGAACAACAAGTCAAAAATCTCAACCTTACAATCATCCTCTTCTTCCAAATCCCCAAGAGGATACAGATTTCATTCCTTCTGATTATGATTCTCCAGAAAATTCTAATTTGGCAAAAAACCTTCCTGGTTTTAAAGCAGGAGGAGGAACAGGTCATGCAGGAGGGGGCGGAGGAGCAGGAATTTCTGGAGGAGGGGGAGGTCTTCCAGGAAATGATGATAGCTCTCAAGTAGACGACTTTGATGGAAACGTTGATTCAGGAGGAGCTGCCATAGGAAACTTTTCTGCCAATTCTAGCCAAGAAGGTTACAATTCCTCGAATCCTGAAAAATTAGAAACAGATGAGTCTTCTAACAATAGAAATCCAGGCTCTGAAACAAAAGAAACTTCTGATAAAAAGGATGATTCTTCTTCTGATGAGGAATCTCTTAAACCAACAACTATTTTTGAAATAGCAAGTAAGAACATCCAAACTCTGTGTTCTAGTTTCAACTGTGAGCTATAAAATACAAAATTTAACCTGGTTTGTTTTTATCTCATATACACTTTAAGAGCTTCATAAATTTCTGGGTCTAAATGTCTATAAAAGAAAATTTTTGCTGTTTTAGCAAGCTGTTTTTGTCTAAAAAAAGGATAAAGTAAATTCTGCCGAGTTTTATCCGTAGGGGCTTGATGATAAACTTTTATAGAACTTAAAATCACTTTTTTACGACTTTTAAAAAGTCGGTATCCTAAATCGATATCTTCAAATCCATAAAATAAAAAATTCTTTCCAAACCCTCCCAGCTCTTCAAAGTTTTTTTTTGAAAGAGATAATCCATAAGTGCAAACATACTTCCAAGGATATGCAACTTGATCAAAACCTTTTTGATAAAAAGAACCCCAATAGGATTCATCTTCTATATAAGAATCTTTATTTTCTTTTTTATCAAATAAATTCTCTACTCTCGCATGAGATGAGAGATGATATCTTTTAACTAAGACTCCGTCAGCTCCCTTTTCATGTTCTTTTTTTAATTTTTTTAAATAATCAGGAGGAACTAAAATATCACTATCTAAAAAACATAAAAAACTTCCTTGACTGTTTTTAACCCCTAAATTTCTAGCTAAACCTGCCCTAAAACTAGCTTTTACTTTCTCTTTTTCTATCACACGGGGATAATAAATTCCTTTCAAATTTAAATCTAAATGTTGCTGAGAAAAAAGCTGTAATTCCTCTCTTATAGAATCCAAACTTCCATCATCTACAACAATAATTTCATATTTATTTTTAGGAAAATCCTGCTGAGATAAACATTTTAATGTATTTACCATTTGTTTTTTACTGTTGTAACAAGGAATAACAATAGAAAAATCAACTTGCTTTTTAGAAAACTGAGTTTCAAAAAAAGGACTAAAAAGAGGTTCTAAATCCAAATCTTCTGGAAGGCGATCATCATAAATGTCCACTGGATAAACCAAGAAATCTTTTTCTTTTTTTATAAATTGATAAACTTGACGGGGAGTTAAAAAAGAATCTAAACGTCTTTTTTTATAAGGAAAATAAAGATAGGTGTTTTTAAAATTAAAATCTTTAGACTTAGAAAAATGATATCTATTTTTTTTTGTTACAACATAAACCAAAGACATTCGGTTTTTAAATTTTAAAAGAGTCTCCTTATTAAAAGAGCCTTCTTCATAAATCACATGAAGTTCTAAAAAGGGATATTTCCTGAAAAAAAAATCAAGTTGTTTTTTATAAGAATCTAAAAGTGCTTTGCAAATTTGTAAAACAGCTTGCAAATTCGCTTGTTTTGTTAGAAGGAGATATTTTTCAAAATTTTTATTATCTAAAAAAGAAGAATCAAATAATAAAGTGTCATGCCAGCCTGAAAGAGCTTTTTTTAACTTATGTTTAAAATCGATCTCATTTAAATTTTGATTTTCTCTAAAGCTTTTTAAATAAAACCTAGGGTTTAAGCTATAAAATTTCTGTAATTTAGACATCTGATTGTCTTAAAACAGTTTTTAAAAAACATTTTTTTTTGTTTTAAAAGTTTTTTTAGTAAGCTTTCTGAAATTTTTAATTTGCTCTCTTTTCCATAGAGGCCAAAGCCATTTTAAAGACGTATCGGATTCTAAAAAATCTCTAGGAAAAATACCTTGAGCATTTAAAAGTTCTATTGTCTCTTGACTGTGAGGAGAGAGCAATTGAAAAAAACATTTATGAAAAACTTTCTTTTTTTTAAGATAAGCTGTCATATCTTCGATTCGATTTCCTGTCTCTCTTTTTTTAAAAGAGCTGAGATAAAATTCCCCTATCTTTGCATTATAATAAGAAAAGATTTCATAAACCCAAAAGGAGCTGTCTTGACAGTAATTTTTTGAAAACAGTAAAACAGCTTCTTCAAAAGAAAGTTCTCCTAAAATCACAGAAATTAAAGGATCTGTTCCTATAATATACTTAGGCCAACCCTTACGAGAGAGATAACGATCAAATAAACCTAAATTGGTTAAAAAATGAATCATATAGCTTTGATTTTTAACTTCTGCATGTATTTTAAATTTTTCTGTAAGGTTATAAAGCCAAAAGGGAAGAGTTATAGCATTTTCTCTTAAAACTTCTCGGTATTGACAAAGGCGATTTAAAATCTCCGGTATTTTAAATAGTTCAAAATAAAAATCCTCGTTCGAGTGCATTTTATTTAAAATAAGGGCATTTTTTTCATGAAGGCTCATTTCAATTTTCATAACTTATCCTTTCTTAAATTTAAACTCATAATACAAATTTAAAAAAGCCTGTCCATAATAATTTTATTTTTTCTATTTTTTCATTAAAAAAGCTTTATTCTCTAGAAAAATACTACATTTTTTAAGTGAGACACTTTAATTTTATGAATTATTAATTGCTAACTTATTAATCATTTTTTGAGTAAATCTAAAAAAAGTTTTTTTAAAATTGATATAAAAAATTTTAGGATTTGAATTAAGATTTCTTTGAGAGAGCTTCTTTTGCAAAGTCTAACATTCTTTGAGTAAAACCGGCTTCATTATCATACCAAGAAACCAACTTTAAGTACTTTTGATTCTTTAACTCAAAGAGACTTTCATCTAAAATAGAGCTCTCTTTTCTTCCTGTAAAATCAGAACTCACAAGAGGTAAGGATTCATAACCTAAAATTCCTTTTAAGTCCTTATCACTTTTTCTTTTAAAAGTGCTTTTAACTTCTTCTAAAGAGATTTTATGTTTTGTTTCAACAAGTAAATCGACCAAACTCACATTCCCTGTAGGAACGCGGTAAGCTAAACCATAAAATTTATCTTTTAATTCTGGAAAAATTAAAGACAACATTTTTCCAGCTCCTGTATTTGTAGGAATAATATTAAGCCCTGCTGAGCGAGACCTTCTTAAATCTTTATGGGAAGCATCTAAAAGTTTTTGATCATTGGTATAAGAATGAACTGTTGAAAAAAACACTCTTTCCAGCCCACATAAATCTTTTAAAACAGAAATTAAAGGAGCTAAACAATTTGTCGTACAAGAGGCATTACTGATAAAATGATGTTTAGATTTTTCATACTGCCTGTGATTGACTCCATAAACTAAAGTGAAATCTGCCATCAAGCAAGGAGCTGAAACAAGAACCTTTTGAACTCCTTTTGAAAAAGCTTTGTCCCAATCTTTTTTATCTTTAAATTTTCCTGTACATTCGAAGACAATATCCACCTTATGTTTGTCCCAAGGAATCAAATCAGGGTGCTTTTGTTGAAAACAAAAAATCTCTTGGTTTTGACTTTTTAAAATTTGATTTTGACTTGTAAAAGGTAAATCCCATATTCCATGAATAGAATCATATTTTAAAAAATAAGAAATATCTTCTGCAGAACTCGTTGCGTTGATTAAAACAATATCAAATTCTTTAAAAGCATAACGAAAAAGAAGTCGTCCTATACGACCTAAACCATTAATGGCTATTTTTAATTTTTCTTTTTTCAAAAGTCCTCCTTTTTTATTTTAGGAAATAATTTATAAGTATTTTCCTTTAACTGCTGAGAAAGAGTTTCTAGATCAATCTTATGAAGCTTTGCGACCAACTGAGCAATGAAAGGAATATAGGAGGGATTATTTTCTTTTCCTCGATGAGGTTCAGGACACAAAAAAGGAGAGTCTGTTTCAATATGAATCCGATCTAAGGGGATTTTTTTACACGTCTTTCTCAAACTCTCTGCCTTTTTAAAAGTTAAAATCCCACTAAAAGAAATATTAAAACCACAGTCTAAAGCTTGTTTTGCTAAATCATAAGAACCTGTAAAACAGTGTAAAAGTCCTTGAACTTTAGATTGATACTTTTTTAAAAAATAAAGAGTGTCTGATTCTGCAGACCTTGTATGTATTTCAACTGGAAGATGGAATTCCTCTGCAAGATTCAACTGTTTTTCAAAAACTTCTTTTTGAATATCAGAAGAAGAATTTTCATAAAAATAATCTAAACCAATTTCACCAACTCCTACGATTCTTTGTGAAGGCAAATGTTTTCTCAAAAAAGTGTCACACGAATCATCAAAGCTTTGAGCCTTATGAGGATGCATTCCTAAAGTGCCATATACATAGGGAGAGTGTTTTTTACTTAAAGATAAAACTTGATTCCAATCTTTTAATTCTGTCCCAATTGTTAGGAGACATAAGACTCCCTTTTTTTTAGCTAAGTTTATGACATTTTCTGGACTCTCTTTTAACTTATCAATATGACAATGAGTATCTATCCACATCTTAAATCTTTTCCTATGTTAAGTTTCTAGAGGGGCTATTGAAAATTGCAAGCTTTTTTTCAAATTGATAGCAAAATTTTCAAAACATAAAGTTCTATCAAAATTAGATTGCAGTTCATATTCCATCTCTAATGTGTTTTTGATCCACAAATCTAAATGCTCCTTAGAAAAATCAGCTAATTTTCTCATTCTTTCTATTTGATCTCTATGAATCAACTTGTCCTTTCTAGATAAGCCAAGCAAACGTAAATCCCTTAAAAAAAACCTCCAAAACCTTAAAATATCCAAAGCTGTTTTTCTATCTTTAATCACTTTAAAATCAATGTCTAAAGATTTTTTGTTAAAACATTCTAAAAGTAAATCAAAAGCTAAGTTTCTGAGTTCTTTTTTCTCTTTAAACTCCTGCAATAAATCCATCTGCCCTTGAGAACTTTTAATCATCCATTTTTCAGTGTCAGGAGAACTGAGTTTTGTTAGTAATTCCTCTGAGAGAGGAGAAAACAAAATGTTTTGAACCCGGGAGCGAAGAGTTAAGGAAAGCCGGGAGGATTGAGAAGAAATGAGAAAGAAAAAAGATTTTGGAGGGGGTTCTTCTATGATCTTTAAAAGAAAGTTAAAGGCATAAGAATTGAGTTTTTCTGCCGAATCAATTAAAACAATTTTAGCCTTTGCAAAAGATTGCAAAGATAAAAAAGAAAGAACAGATTGTAAATCCTGCAAACGAATTTGTAAGCTTTCATGAGTAATTTCTAAGACATGCTCGCTTTGTTTTTTTTCTATACTCCGGCAAGATAAACAAAAGCCACAAGCCTTATAGTTTCTTTGAGATCTCTCTAAAAAACTTAAAGATTCGCCCTCCTTTGATAAAGACGAGGTCTTTTCACATAAAAGACTTTTTGCTAATTCCCAGGCAAAATACTTTTTACCTACTCCTGAAGGACCGGAAAACAAAAGAGCATGAGGGAGACGGTTTTGCTCTAAAGCTTTGCAAATTTGATTCTGAATGAGATCATGTCCTTTAACTTTTTCAGTAAATTTCAACATTTTCAATTTCTGCTAAAGAAAAAAACTTAAAAATAACTCCCGGGCAATACTTATTTCATACTCCTTTAAATTTTCAAGGTCAAGGGATGGAAGATAAAGCTAAAAAAAGCTTCAATGTCTTCTCCAAGTATGAAAAGATTTTAAAACTTTTAAAACTCTTTTTGATTGATTCTTTTTCATCCACTCACCAGCGACGTATCTATTGCCTTCACTCAAAGTAGGATAAATGTGAATACAGCTTAAAATAGATTTTAAACCTAAATTATGAGTCATAGCTAATATAAATTCACTTATCATTTCACTGGCTCTAGGATGTACAAGGCTCACTCCTAAAATTTTATCTTTTTTAGGAGGAGTTAAAACTTCAATAAAACCTAGATTCTCACTGTCTGTAATAGCACGATCTAAGTGAGTTAATTCATAAGTCACACTCTCATAGGCTGTCCCCTGTTGTTTTAAATCTTCTTTTGTAAAACCTGCTTGAGCCACTTCAGGATAAGTGTATAAAGCCCAAGGAACGATGTTATAATTTATCTTTAAAAAATTCTTTTTAATTCCTGGAGGTAAAAAATAGGTATAAGGCCGGAATAAAGCATTTAAACAAGCATAGTAGGCTTGATAAGAAGCCATATGAGTGAATTGGTAAGGCCCTGTAACATCCCCGCAAACAAAAATATTAGGATAGTTTGTAGCCATAAACTCATCACTTACAAGGACTCCTTTTGAAGTTTTAATATTTAGTTTTTCTAAACCAAAACCTTCTATACAAGCTTGACGTCCTAACGCTAATAACACTTCATCAAATACAATTTTTCTTTCCTTATTTTGTTTCTCTTGAATTAAAACAGATTTTTCTCCTTGAGAATTCAATTGAAAAGATTTCACTTTAACAGAAGTAAAAATATCTATTCCCTCTTTTTTAAACTGATGAGAAAGAAACATTGAAACCTTTTCACTTAAACGAAAAAGCAAGCGAGGAGCTTGTTCTACAAGACTAACTTGAGAGCCTAAATTCCTAAAACATTGAGCGAACTCACAACCTATAGGACCTCCTCCTAAAACAAGTAATCTTTTAGGAAGAGCTTTTAAATTCCAGAGGCTTTCTGAAGTCAGATAAGAGATCTGATTTAAACCTGGAAAAGGAATAAAGCGAGATTTTGCCCCGGTGGCAATAACCAGAGCTTTTGTTTTATAATTGCGAGAGCCGATTCTTAATTCGTGAGGACTTATAATTTCTGCTTGAGCTTGAAAACAAGTGACCCCTAATTTTTCATATCTTTCAACACTGTCATGAGGAGCTATTTCTTTAATTTTACCATGAACTCGATTCATGATCTTTTCAAAATCATAATCTATATCTAAAGAATTAAATCCTAGCTCTTTAGCTTTTTTTGAAAGAGATAAAATTTTAGCAGAACGAATAAGAGCTTTACTAGGAATGCAACCCGTATTTAAACAGTCCCCTCCCATTTTATCCTTTTCTACAAGAGCAACCTTAGCCTTAAGCTGGCTTGCTAGATAAGCCACTGTCAAACCAGCACTTCCCGCTCCAATTACAATTAAATTGAAATCAAAAGATTTTTTTTTTACCTAACATTTATAACTAACTAATCTATTCCTATAGCTTTTTTCTCAGCTCAACAAAATAAGAAGGACCTTTTAAATCATAAAACCTTTTATCAAATTTATCCCCTTGACTTTTTGAATCATCGACCACAGGTTTTAAATGAAACACATTATAACAACCGAATTTTAAATTTGTTTTTGAATCTATTGAATATTCATAAAACATATCTACAATATGTGTATCTTTTAAAGTTTCAAATTGATTGACTGCTTTTTTTGTCCCCGCTGTTGTTTTTAAAACAAAAGAAATATCATGACTCCCGTTGGACCATCTTAATTCTGCAAAATTTCTCCCACGAGGAAGACTATATTTCCCAAGATTATTTACAAATCCCATTCCCGGAAAAGTCTCTATACTCCCATCTAACATGTAAGCAAATTCATTTTTAAAAGACAAAGAACTATCCATAAAATTCAAAGGAAACCTAGACTCCCATGTTAAATCAATCCCAGATAATTTATTTGTTGCTAAATTGAGAACTTGATTCTCAGGTTCTACTATAGGATTATAAGATTGGTTTTCATCTCTTTTATAAACAACTCCTACATTCTCAACAAAAGCTTTTCCATACCTCAATTCTGCATCTACAGCTGTTTTATTTCCTTGTAAACTAGATTTAGTTCTTCCTTTCAATAAGTTATACCAATAATCAAACTTAAAACTATGATTATCACTCAGCTGTATAACTCCTCCTAAAGAAGCTGTCAAAGCTTTAACAGGTTTTAAATCTTTATTCCCCTTATTTAAACCTTTAACCCATCGACCACTACAATAATTTTGATTAGAAATTTTTGAAGTTAATTTTTTAAAAACCGTCTTCGTATTCTCAGAAATATCTTTATTTTCTACAACCAAAGCTTGATCAATTAGAAAGTCTTTAATAATTTTATCTTGCTCTTTTTCATTTTTATTATCATATTGGCTTAAACTCTTATTGATCTCTTTAAAAGAACCTGTCTCTTTCAATCCATTATAACAAAACACCGTATCATTAATCAATATATAACCAGAACTTGTTGGGGCATTAATTTGTTCTAAATCAGGAGCATCAAAAGAAGTTCCTACAGAAGCTCGAAGAAAAAAATTATTGATAGGCTGAAATCTCAGAGCCAGTTTAGGAGTTCCTATCAAATAGTCTAAAAATTTAAATTTATCTGATTTTAAATTTAAAAAATCTCTTAAACCAAAATCGGTTAAACCAAAATCAGAATAGTAATCCGCTCTCCAGGCCAATTGAAGCTCTAATACATTATTAAAGTTTTTTACAGCTTCCAGATAAGTAGCAAAAACACTTCTTTGTAAAAAACCTGTTTCCGCAGCTGCGAGTGCGTAAATCTCTCCCGCTTTCACTCTAGAATCTGACACGTTGTTATATTGGTTGTAGTAAGCTTGCAGACCTGTAGCAAGTTCTACCCCCCCCCAAGGGATTTCTCCAGAAAAATCCAAAGAAACAATGAAACGATTGTCTTTATCTTTATAAAGAGGGTCATATAAACCAACAGAACTTAAGTCCCTTTTGTTAGGGTTAAAAGGATCATAAACTCCAGAAACAATAGCCGAAGTGAAATCCTTTAAAACCAAAGCGTCTTTATAATTTTTGTAATGTGATAAATGAGACCATTTTAAACTTCCATCCCAGTCCCAAGTTTTAGAAATAAAACCTTTCAATCCAACAGAAGTTTCTAGAAAATAGTGTCTGTCAATTTGATCCCAAAAGTGATCTTCGAGGCGAAACTGCAATTTTCCTTTAGCCCCTCCTCCTACACTCATCTTATGATTTTCTGGTACCTCTAGATCATCAATAATAGGATCATCTACCTTATTTGCTTGATTAAAAACAGCTATAAGATGTGAATAAAAAGTTAACTCCCGAGGTAAATCATATTCAAAATAACTGTAATTAGACAAATCAAATGTAGAAGGACTTATTAATCTAAACCCCGAAATATCTTCTTCACAAAAGCTATTTCTTATTAAGTCTTTAGGACATCTTGGATCTGCAATCACCTCCTTATTTCCAATTATAAAATTAGGATACTTAGAATATCGAATAAAAGAAGGATTTCTATATTGCTTTCTCTCTGAATATTTTAAAGCCTTTAGATATTGAAATTGAAGAGAACTGAAGAAATTTCCTCTTTGACCCAACTTTCGAGAATAGGCAAAAGACGCATCTAAATCACTTCCTCCTTTTTGAAAGGGAATATAAGACACCCAAGGAGAGGACACTTTTAAAGCAAACTCACTCTCGTTAAAACCTTTTTTAGTAATAATATTAATAACTCCTCCTACCACATCAGAACCATAGATAGCGGAAGAACCATCTTTTAAAATCTCAATTCTTTCAATAGCTATCAGAGGAACACTGTTTATAAAATGATCATAAACTGTTCTTTTCCCATTGATTAAAGTTAAAGTACTTCTATTATGAATCAAAGTGTTTCCAAAATTTGAATGAACACTATTTCTGAAAAACTCAGACAAACTTGTATAACCTGTTTTATATAAATCTTCTTTAGTATAAATAGCAATAGGACTTAGACCCTCTACATCAATTCTCTTAATACGAGAACCCGTAACTTTTATCTTTTCAGCTTCTGAAAAATCTCTAGAATTCCTTCCCTCAGAGCCTATATCTATTTGAGCCGAAGGCTTTTCTTCTTTTGAACCCAGCAACTCTTTTGATTCTAAAGAGTCCTGTTCTGCTAAAGCTATAAAAGCCCAAAAAATAAAAATATAAAACATTTTAACTCCTTTCTTTAAAGAATTTAAACTTTAAAGAAAGATATTAGGTTTTTAAATACATTACAATGTTTTTAATAATTTTTTTTAATATAGACTTAGTTTTGCAAATAAACAGCTATGAATGAATTAAAAAAGCTATAAACTCTCGTTTTTTCCTAAAATACATGAAACAAGGCATTATCTTCTTATCTGAATTTCCGTCTTTTTTTTTGCAAATAAATTTTATTTAGTTGGGAAGCATATATTTTACACCGTGCAAAATCTATAGTAACTTTTAATTATAAAGGGATTTAAGAGCTTATTGAGTTATTTCAAAAAAAAAGGCTGGCAAATTATTTAAAAAAGACATGTTGAAAGGGATTTGCTTGCCAACATTGCCAATTAAAAAAAATTGCTGAAAGAAAACACTGTATATACGTTTATCAATGTAAAGATTGCCGTAAAGAGTTTGCAGTTCAAAGAGGAACGGTACTTGAGAAATCTCCTATCTTATCAAAAAAGTGTTTATGTGCTATTTGTTTAAAGCTTACAGATTTCTTATCAAGATTTTTCTTAA
>JACOND010000024.1 GCA_014323935.1 Bdellovibrionales bacterium | reverse complement strand
TCAATAGTTAGATACTTAACTGTCTTCTCATAGGTTTTTCCATTTATATCTGTACTCCGTTTGCTAGTAAAAGTTCTTCAAGGTCTAAACTACTATGTCGAGAAGCAATATAAAGAGAGGATATCTCAATACTTACTTGCTACATTTAAATCTAAAAAACTCCACCAAATTCTATTAAAAGTTTTACACTTTTTAAACTATTATGTCTAGCAGCATAATCGAGAGGAGTTTGTCCATCTTTATCTGTTGCATTTATATCCGCTCCCGATTTTAGTAAAAGTTCTAAAACGTCTAAACTATCATATCTAGAAGCGAGATGAAGAGGAGTTTGTCCATCTTTATCTGTTGCATTCCCATTCGCTCCCGATTTTAGTAAAAGTTCTAAAACGTCTAAACTATTATATCTAGAAGCATAATGGAGAGGGGTTTGTCCATAGATACCTCTACTTTTATTTTAATATAGTAATTATCTTCATCCTTATGTCAAACTATGTCAAAAAAATTATAAAATTTACCACTTTTTTAAAAATTCCTCTACACTTAATTTTATTTCCATTTTTATTAGTTAATGATTCTATAATCTCTTCGTTATCAGATTGAGAAGGATAATCTAGAGGAAATTTTCCATCTTTATTTTTTACATTGACCTCGGCTCCCTTTGCTACAAATAAAAGTGTTGCAATCCCTTTTTTATAATACTGATATAAGGCATAATGCAGAGGGATTTGTTACTTATTATCTCTTGCATTTACAGTTTCTTTAGAAATAAATTCAATAGTACTTTCTGAATCGAATTTTTGATCATGTTCAGAATTCTCTTAATAATCTTATGCAAAGCTGTGTTTCCATCTTTATCCTAGAATCCTCGGAAAAAGAAAAATTTATGAGAAATAAAATAATTAAAATAAAGTTGTAGAAAATTTGTTTATTATTAAAACTTAAAAATTCGTTTACATGTATTTTTAAGTTTATTAAAAATTTCTTTTTCATTTTTATTATCTACCTTCGCTCCCCTTTCTTTTAAAATCTCTTCAAGATTTTTATTTGTATATTTAAGGGCAAGATGGAGAGGGGTTTCTTTAAAGACATTTCTTACATTAATCTCCGCTCCGTTTTCTATTAAGAGTTTTACAATTTCTATATAACCATATCTAACGGCAAGATGCAGAGCGGTTCTCCATTTTTATTTTTTTCATTTGAATCAGTTCCCGATTCTAGTAAAGGGTTTATAGCTTCTACTTCAATCTCATATTTAATAATCATATGAAGAGGGGTTTCTCTATATTTATTTTTTGCATTTGGATTCCTCCAGATTCTTTTAAAAGCTTTATTTTACAAGATTCAGAGGCATAATGCAGAGGGGTTTGTCCCCTATTATCTTTTGCATTGACATCCGCTTTCTTTTTTTCTATGAAAAGTTTTGTAATCTCTATTTTACCATATCCAGAAGCATAATCGAGGAGTTTGTCCTAATATATTTTTTAAATTTTGCTCTGCGCTCCGTTTAGTCATCTGCTCCGTTTTCTAATAAAGTTTTTAAAAGGTCTTTGTTACCATATTTAGAGGCATAGTGTAGAGGAGTTTGTCCATATCCATCTTTTGCATTTGAATCTGCTTTGTTTTTTAGTAAAAGTTTTGCAATCTCTTCGTTACCATATGTTCGAGAGGTATAATGGAGAGGGAGTTCTTCATTTTTAGTTTTTACATTTAGATTCTCTTCCTTTTCTTGTAAACGTTTTACAATACGATATTCAGAGGCATGATGCAGAGGAGTTTTTCCCCTATTATCTTTTGCATTCCCATCTGCTCTCGATTCCAGTAAAAGTTTTGCAATCTCTATTTTACCATATCTAGAGGCATAATGGAGAGGAGTTTGTCCTTGGTTATTTGTTGCATTTACAGTTGATTTAGAAATAAAAAGAAAAATTTATTGCAAATAAAGGAATTAAAAAAAGATTTCCTTTTAAAAATAAACGTTTAAAACTTTTCATAGAGATCTCTTTATTAAGAATTTATGTATTATATTATAAAATAGAATTTAAGTAAACGAATTTGTAGAAATTTTTTATTATTATTTTATTATTAAATGTCAAAAATTTCTCTACACTTAATTTTAAGCTTATTAAAAATACTCTTCTCATTTTTACTACCTGCCTTTGCTCCCCTTTCTTTTAAAAATTCTATAACGTCTTTTTCACCAGATGATACGGCGAGATCTAGAGGGGTTTTTCCATCTTTACTTCTTGCATTAACATCTCCTCCCGATTCTAGTAGAACTTCTACAAACTCTTTCCATCCCTTATTAGAGGCATAATGAAGAGGGGTTCTCCAACCTTTTCATCTCTTGCATTTATATTTGCTCTATTTTCTACTAAAGCTTTTACAAGGACTATCCTCTTATCTCTAACGGCAAGATGGAGAGGGGTTTGTCCATAGATATCTCTTGCATTGACCTCCACTTTAGAAATAAGTTCACTCATACTTTCTAAATCCAATCCTTTACCATTTTCATGAGCTTCTTTAATAGCCTTCTGCAAATCTGTGTTTGTGTTTTCAAAAGAGTAGGCAAAAGAGAAATTTATTAGGAATAAAGCAACTAAAAAGAGCTTCTTTCTAGAAATAAAGTTTTTAAACCTTTTTATAAATATACGTTCACTACACTTTTATATTAATTTCCCTCTTATGTAAACAAATCTGTAAAATTTACCGATTTGATTAAAGGAATTGTATATAATCTTAAATGTCAAAAATTCCTCTACACTTATTTTTTTTATTTTGATTAGCTCGCTCTTAGTTAATAATTCTATGAGAACTTCATTACTAGATTGTATAATATAAAGCAGTTTGTCGATAAGTATCTCTTACATTAATCTCCGCTCCCGGTGAGATTAAAAGTTTTATACTCTTATTGCTAATAGTCATCTCCTGAAGAGAGTTTCACTCTCAAATCTAAGGAAACTTTTTTCTTCCTAGATTTTCTACAGGAAGATTTGTGTCTAACATTTCAAGACTTTGTTTTTTATCAGCTGATTTTATCCCTTCAGTTTGTTTATCTTGAGGCTTTTCTTTCCTTTCTTCTAACTCTGGGATATTAGGGTTTTTGATCTCTAATTTCATGATTTCAGGGATGTTTAAAAAATGTTTTAAAACACGTTTTAAGATATCTGGTTTATCTACAAAGAATTTTTTAAAGACAACGTCTCTTGTCATCTTTACATGGTTTTTTTGTTGTTTCATTTTATATCTCCTTTTTTTAAATTAAAGTCACTCCATGTAAAGTTACTAGCAAATTCACTTTCAGACTGATACAAAAGTGTAAAATAATGGGATTTTTAATAGCTATAAATAGTAAGTTGAGATTATTTGAGAGAATTTGAAATAGTTATAAAATCCTTAGGTTTAGTGGATTCCTAAAAATAAAGTTTAAAAAGTCCGATCGGAAAAAGATTAAAGTACTTTCTCTTTGAATTTACCTACCAATATATCATTTATAGTGAACAGTTGAATATTTAAACCTATTTTTTCCATGGCTCTTGTTTTGTTTGTTTGGTTAAGTGCTATAATATACCCCTCCTAAAAGACTTCTTGTCATAGTTTTGTATAGTGATAGAAAGTTTAGCTAATTTATATAATTCCTGAAATTTTATATTATTAAATGTTAAAAAATTTCTCTACACTTATTTTTATTATCTCTCTTCGCTCCCTTTTCCATTAAAAAATCTTTAAGTTTTTCATTTCTATATTTAATGGCAAAACTCAAAGGAGTGTATCCAAATTTATCTTTTGCATTCCCATCCGCTCCGTTTTCTATTAGGAATTTTACAAATTCTAAGTTATTATATCGAATGGGAGAGCGAGGAGATGAAAATTCAAGAGCGATATAATGGAGAGGAGTTTTTCCATGTTATCTCTTGCATTGATATCCGCTCCTAATTCTAGTAAATCATTTACAATATTTACATCCTCATATTTAATGGCGAGATGGAGAGGGGTGTTTCCATACTTATCTCTTGCATTGACATCTGCTCCCTTTGTTATTAAGAGTTCTACAAGCTCTTTATCATTAGATGTAAAAGCATAAGGACAAGTAAAAGCATAATGCAGAGGGGTTTTTCCATTTATATCTCTTGCATTTATCTCTGCTCCCGCTTCTATTAAAGCTTTTACAACTTCTAAATGCTCATATTCAACGGCGAGATGGAGAAGGGTTTTTCCATCTTTATTTTTTATATGTATATCCGCTCCGTTTGCTATTAAATCAGTTACAGTGCCTAAATCATTACTTATAGAAGCGACAAGCAGTATCTGGGTATCCCTAGCATCTTCAGCAAAAGAAAAATTTATTAGAAATAAAGAAGTTAAAAAAAGTCTTCTTTTTAAAAGAAAGGATTTAAAGCTTTTCATAGAAATCTCCATTTTTACACTATTATAAAATAGTCACAAATATAAAATTATCACAAATAAATTCTTCTCTTATGTAAATAAAATTGTAAAATTTACTGAATCTTTAAAGAGCTTTATATATTGTTAAATCTCAAATTTATATTTTCTTAAAAATATTTCTACACTTATTTTTAAGATTATTAAAAAAGCTTTCCTTTTCTATTAAAGCATTTACAATGTCTTCATTTTTAGAGAGATGAAGAGGGGTGTTTCCATCTATATCTTTTTCATTGACATCTGCTCCGTTTTCTATTAAAGTGCTTACAGCTTCTAAATTATTATATCGAGAAGCGAGATGGAGAAGGGTTTTTCCATAGTCATCTTTTGCATTCACGTCGGCTCCTTTTGCTATTAAAGCATTTACAATGTGTATATTCCTATATTTAATGGCGAGATGAAGAGAGGTTCTTTCATATCCATCTTTTACATTCATGTCGGCTCCCGATTCTAGTAAAACTTTTACAATGTGTATATTCCCATATTTAATGGCGAGATGAAGAGGGGTGTTTCCATATTTATCTTTTGCATTGACCTCGGCTCCGTTTGCTAATAAAGCTTTTAAAACTTCTAAATGATTATATCGAGAAGTGAAATGAAGAGGAGTGTCTCCATCTCTATCTGTTGCATTGATCTCGGCTCCGTTTGCTAATAAAGCATTTACAGCTTCTAAATGATTATATCGAGAAGCGACATGAAGAGGGGTTCTTCCATATTTATCTTTTGTATTCCCATCCGCTTTGTTTGCTAATAAAGCGTTTACAGCTTCTAAATCATTAGATTGAGAAGCGATATGGAGAGGGGTTCTTCCATATTTATCTTTTTCATAGACCTCTTCAGAATCCTCAGCAAAAGAAAAATTTACTGCAAATAAAGCAATTAAAAAAAGACTTGTTTTTAAAAGAAAGGATTTAAAGCTTTTAATAGAGACTCCTTAATTTTTATAATATAAATATACTTATTTCACTGTTATTGTAAATAAATATAGTAAATTTAAGAAAATTTTACTGATTTCTTTTTAAATTGGAAAAAACTATTAAATTTTAGTTAAATTTTATTTTAATATTTTTCCTCTCAGATTTTTTAAGACTAAATTTTGATGAATAAAGTGCCGAAAAGATTTATATGTCATCATGGATCATTAGACTAATGTCTTGCATTCCTTACATAAAACAAGCCTATTTTGCTAAAATATTATTTTTTATTTATATAATAGTACTGTAATGTTTTTTTATAATAATTTTTTAACTTTAAGATTTTTTCACAGAATTTATAAAATAAAAATATTTTTATTTTATATGATTCTTTTTAGTCCTTCCGTTCAAGCCTTTAAGATTTATTTTCCTGATGAGGAATTAGCAACAGAATCTGTTCTTCCTAATGTAGATATACCTGGTATGGTTTTGAATAGGAATATCAATTTAAGATGGAAGGTTGAATTGAATGTAAGTTTGGGAATCAGTTTAGATGAGCCTTTTTATTTTAAATTTTATCCTAAAGGACAAATCGCTTTAAACATTACAGAATTTCATGCTGTGAGTTTATCTGGAGTTTCTTATTTGCCTTTCCTATCTTCAGCCGGTCGGGCCTTGAAAAAGGGGGAAGGTTTAGGTGGTAAAGTCTTTGATGTAACAAAAGCTCCTAGTCCTAGCATGAATGTATTTTTAAACTATCGTTATACCCCTTTTTATGGTAAAATCAGTTTATCTAAGGCTATAAATTTAAATTTGTCGATTTACACTTTTTCAGGATTAGGGTTTATTGTTAGTAAAAACAATGATCGCTTTCCAGCCTTTAATATAGGTATCGGTCAAAAAATTTATATTAATAAGTGGCTAGGTATAAAAGGAGATCTCTCTTTTTATGGGTACTATGGCCCAGCTATAGCTCTTTTAGATCTGAGTTCAAAAGAGCTAAAGTATGGAGAGTTAGAAGGTCGTCAAAAACGTTTGAACTATAACATCCTATCTGAGATAGGATTGATATTTATATTATGAAAAAAATATTGATATTTTTTATTTTTTTGTCTCATTATTCTTATGCTAAGGACTACCTAAAGGACTTAGAATTAAGTCAGGAAGATAAATCTTCTAAATTATTAGAAATTAAAAACATTTCAGATTTACAAAAGATAACGCCTTATGATTCTATATCTGTCATTCAAAAAAGGTATCTTCCAAAGACTTTTCGTGCCGAATTTAATCTTTCTTTATCTTCTAATATCAATCATAGTTTTTTTTATTTTGGAGGAGTCTCAGGAAGATTAGGTTTTTTTGTTAGGGAAGATCATGGTTTTGGTGTAGAAGCTTTATATCTTTTCGGTCCTATTTTTAAGGTTGTTACAAATAATATAATAAATGGACCTAATAAAATTCTTCCTAACAGTTTGTTTTTATCTGAGTTTTATACAGGAGTTTATTATAAATGGAGTCCTATTTTTGGTAAATTTGCTCTCTTAGATAAAAGTATTATTTATTTTGATACTTACATGACAATAGGAGGAGGAGGAAATAAGATTTTAGATGGACAGGAAGTGATAAAAGAAAAAATTGCAGATCAACCTTTAAGAATAAAAAATGAAAAGCGAATTCTTCAACTCAGCCAGGAATTTTTTCCTGCTCTTTCATTGAGTTTAGGTCAAACCTTTTCTATTAATAAAAATTGGGCTTTTAACTGGGAATTAAAATGGTTGTATACTTTTGTAAGTGAAACAACAGGTAGAATGCATGTCCCTTTAGATATTAATTTTTCTTTAGGTTTTAATTATTATTTTCCGGAGAGTTCTTACAGATGATGAATAAAAATCTTTTTAAGCTAAAGCTTATTTTATTAGTTTTTCTTTCCTTTCCCTCTTTTGCTAAAATATCTCCGAGTGAGTATTTAAAAAAGGTGACTAAAATTATAGAAAATGGGAATTATGTTTTAGGTTCTCGGGAATTGTATCGTTTAAGTCGTGGATCTTTGTATAAACATAAAATTATCCAAATCAAATACACTTTAGGAATCGCTTTTTTAGAAATGAGGCTGTACCATTTAGCTTCTCTTCAATTTGTCTATATCATACGTCGAGATAAAAAAGGAAAATATAAATCAAAATCCATAGAGAAATTGAGTTTGATTTTAGATCACTTTGGAGATGATTCTTTATTTTGTTCTTTATCTAAAGACATTAAGGAATATGAATACCCTAGTAATGTTTCAAGTCGGATGCACTTTTATTTTGGAAAATGTGCTTTTTATAAAAAACAATACGCAAAAGCACGTTTTCATTTTAGAAAAATTAATTCCAATTCTCCTGACTCTAACAAAGCGATTTATTATAGAGCTTTGTCTTATGCTGAAGAAAATCAAGTGAGTCGTTCTGCGGATTTATTTAGAGAGTTAAGTGATACAAGTACAAATGTTACAGCGACCAACCGTGTGGCCGCTCTGATGGGTTTAGCTCGGGTTCTTTATCAAGGGGAACAGTTTGAAGATTCCATTAAAATTTATCGTTCTATTCCTAAAGATACCCCTTATTTTTATGACTCTTTGTTAGAAAATAGTTGGAATTATTTGCGTTCGGGAAAGTTTCGTTCCGCTTTAAGTAACTTTCAAAGTCTTCACTCTCCTTTTTACAATAATCGCTATCAACCTGAGTCTTTAATTTTAAGAGCTTTCATTTATCTTTATATTTGTAAGTATTATGAACTAGAAAAGGTGTTAGATTTTTTTAAAGTGGTTTATAAACCTGTGTTAAAAGATATTGAAAGGTCTTTAAGTTATAACAGTTCTTATTTAGATTATGTTAAAGCGATTCTTGACTCTAAAAAAGGGAATGGATTAAGATTATCTTCGGGAGCTAGTAATCTTCCTGCTGTCGTTGTAGATCGCATTACAAGAAATGATAGATTTAACTCTAAAATAGCGTATTTATTAAAATTAAAAGAAGAAAAAGATGTGTTAAATAGTTTAGCTCCTGAATGGAAATCTGACCGTGTCGGAAGGAATGCTTTTTATATGATCAATCGCCGAATTGATAGCACTCAAAAATTAGCTGGGAAGGAAGTCAAAAAAGTTTTATTAGAAGTAAGAGATGAATTAAAACGTTTGAGTCTTTCGGAGAAATATTTGAGATATGACGTGTTGAAAGGGAAAAGAGAGATTTTAAAAAAGAAAATTAGTAATAAGTATTTAGAACAGATACAAATTGATGAGGAAACTTCACGGAGCTTTTATATTCAAAATGGTTATGAATATTGGCTTTTTAAAGGAGAGGCTTGGTTAGATGAGATTGGAAACTACCATTATTTAGGACAGCAGAACTGTGAATAAAATATTATTTTTTCTTTTAGTTTATGCTTTTGAAGCGAAGTCTGTTACTCAAAATGTCAGCACAGAGACTAAGACAGTAGAAGAGAATCAAGAATTAAGTACTTTTGTAGAAAGAAGCTTAAATTCTAGTAAATTTAAAATTCCTGAGACTGTTATTCCTTCTAAAAAAAGAAAGAAATTAAACTTAAGTGGAATGAAGCCATCGACTCAAAAGTTTTACTCTCAAGGAAGTGATGAGGCTGAGTTAGAGGAGGTCATGATAGAAGAGGCCAAACAGCTTTATGAATTGCTAAAACAAAATGAGAGTCCAGATATCATTTTAAGGCTAGGTACTTTGTATGTAGAGCAGTCTCGAATCATTTCTTATAAATTATATAGTGATTATGAGAGAAAAATGGAAGAATTTAACCAAGGCTTAAGGAAATCTAAACCTTTTTTAAATTTAAAAAAAGCACAAAATTACAATAAAAAATCTTTAAAGTTATTTGAAAGCTTTAGAAAAAACTACCCCAATCATAAAAGAATGGATGAGGTTTTGTTTTTTCTAGGTTTTAATTTTTATCAATTAAAAGATAAAAAGAAAGGAATACAGTATTATTTAGAATTAGAAAGAAGATTTCCTAGAAGCTTTTATCTTTACGAATCAAGGTTTCAATTAGGTGAACATTATTTTCAGTTAAAAAACTGGAAAGAATCTTTGAGATATTATTCTTTAGTTTCTAAAAATAAAGCAGGAAAATTTTATTTTTATGCTCTCTATAAAATGGCTTGGTCTCTTTATAAAATGAGTCGTCCTTCTGAGGGTTTAAAATTACTGGTACGTCTCATTCAAGAAGGACGGGAGTTTTCTTCAAGTCGTAGTGGTCAAAATTTAAATTTTTTAGATGAAGCCACTTATGATACGGTTTTGTTTTACGCTTACTCTAAAAGAAAACCTAATCAAGCTCGTTCTTTTTTTGTGAATATTTTTGGAGAAGCGATAGCTTGGCCTTTATTAGAGAGATTAGCTTATAGTTATAGGGATTCGGGGCGAACACAGTCTATGATTATTTTATTTCAAAACTTGATTGATTATAACCCTTCTGGTGAAAAAGCTTTTGAGTACAAATATCAGATTGTAGAAGCGACTTACAATGCAGGAAAAAGAACAGATATTGTTACAGTTGTTAAAGAATGGGTTGAAGAGTATGGACCTGGTAGCCTTTGGTTTACTGCCAATCAAGGAGAGAAAAAGTTAATTCAAAAATCTTTTGAATTACAGGAACTTACTATTCGAAATTATGCTTTAAAAAATCATCAAATTTATAAAGAAATTCGGTCTAAAGTGGTTTCACAAATTGCTCTTAATCTTTATAAATACTATTTGTCAGCTTTTAAAAATTCTCAGTATTCTGATCAAATATACTTTTGGTATGCGGAGCTTTTATTTGATTTAAAAAAATATATTTCAGCTGTTAAGTTTTATGAAGAAGTGATTTCTCTTTTTCCTGAGAGTAAATATACAGAGGTGGCTTATCAAAATCAGATTTTAGCCTTAGAGAAAACTTTTCCCACAAGAAAAGACATTGTAAAAAGGGTGGGTAAGGAAACAAGACCTGTAGAAATTCCAAGTACCATCAAAAGTTTTATTAAAGTAGCAAATCGTTATATTACAAAATTTCCAAGAGCAGAAAATACTCCTTCTATTTTAAATCGAATAGCTTCTATGTATTATGAATTTAATCATTTTGATAAGTCCATAGAATATTTTAAAAAGATATCTGAACAGTATCCTAAGAATTCGGTTTTATCAAAAAATGTTAATTTAAAACTCTTGGAACTATATAGTAAAAATAAAGATTATAAATCTTTAGAAACCTTAGCTTTTAAATTATCTAAGGATTCTAATTTAGATAGAGAGCTTTTGAAAGAAGCGAAATCTATTTTAGAACAGATTTCTTTTAAAAAGGCTCAAGATTTATCAAATGAAAAAAAATATAAAGAAAGTGCTGTTTTATATGAAGAGTTTGCTAAATCAAACCCTTCTTCTAAATTTGTAGTTTCTGCTTTTTATAATGCAGGTTTGAATTTTGAAAAGGCCGGGGATTCTTTAAAAGCTATTTCCATGTACTCTAGTCTTTTAACTTATAAGAAAAAAGATAGAGATCTTAGAAAGAAGGCCCAGCAGTTTTTACCGGTTTTATATGAAAAATTAGGTTTTTATAAAAAATCAGCCGAGGCTTATGTAAGCTTTGCTAAAAGTTATCCTCAAGATTCTAAATCTTCTGACTTTTGGTATAATGCAGGTGTTATTTTTGATTCTTTAAATGATATCCCTAGTGCTGTTTATTCGTATAATAGGTATTATAGTTTGAGTAAAAAAAGAGATCGTTATGACAGCTTATTTCTAATAGCTAAACTTTATGAAAGAAACAAGAAATGGAAACAGGCTATAGAATACTATGATAAGTTTTTAAAAACTCCTTCTTCAAAAGCTTTACAAGTTATGAAATCGGCTTTTTCTATTGCTAGTATTTATGAAACAAACTTAAAACAAGCAAATTTAGCAAAAACATGGCATGAAAAAACTTTAAATTTATATAGAAGATTAAATACAGGAGTGACTTATGGGGCTAGATCTCATTTTTATCTTGTAAAGGTAGATTTTTATGCCCCTTTTTTAAAAATAAAAATCCCTACTAATCCTAGAGAGCAAGAACGAATACTGGCCAAAAAAATTAAATTATTACAGGATATGGAAAAAGCCTTAAAACCTGTTATTCGTTATGATGAAGGAGAAAGTATTTTATCTTCACTGGTTTTAATAGGAAATGTGAATAAGGACATAGCTCAACAAATTGAATCCGCTCCTTTACCTAAAGGACTTGATAAAAAGGGGCAAATAGAGTATAGAAAAGGAATTAAAGGAGTTATAGAACCTTATGTCAAAAAATCCATTGAACACTACCGTTTAGCTATCAAGAGATCTTTGGAATTTAAGGTTTATAGTGAATGGATTCATCAAGCTTATAAGGGTCTTCGTGAATTTAAGTTTTTAAATAAAAAATTAGATCAATTTCTTCCTGAATCTTTAATCCAAGAGACTGTCTTTGTGCCTCTAAAAGATGATGCTGGAACTATTTATTCTAGTTTTTTTAATCGTTTTACTCAATCTTTTAAATATGGCGTTGATCGTTCTGATTTTAAGCTTCTATCTCAGGCGATTAAAAGTAATAGAGAAGCTCAGGTTTTATCTGTTGTGTCTTCTATTTTAAATAAAGATTCTAAAAATGTTATCGCTATTAATTCTTTAGCTTTTTTTTATTTAAAAAGAAATCAACTTGCCTTAGCTCAGTTAATTTTAAACCGTCTTTCCTCTTATAGTAAAACACAAAATCCTTTTATTTTAAATAATTTAGCTTTTATTTCTTTAAAAAATGGAAAACCAAGGCAAGCTCTATCTCTTTTAAAAGAGCTTATTAATAGAAATTCCAAATATTCCTTAGCTCATCTCAATGTAGCTAATATTTTTATAACACAAAAGGATTATAGAAATGCTTATTTTTACTATGAAAAGGCTTATGATTTTATGACAGAAAATACTTTTAATGAAAAAAACTCTCAATTTTTATTAGATAATTATGCGGTTTCTTTAACAGGATCTCAAAAATGGGACAAAGGAAATACTTTGTTTCAAAGACTTATTCAATCCTCTTCACCTAAATTTGAGAGTTTATTTAATTATTCTTGTTTTTTAGCCGAAAGGAGTAAGAGAGAGACTGTGGTTGTGGCTAACAAAACTTTAAATCAAGCTAAAGAACTTGTAGATGAGTTGAAGTTTTATAAGCTCAATTATAGATTGAGGAAAAAAGTTAATAAACTTTCTCGAAATATCTCTTTGCAGATGAAAGGTCTTGGAAAATGATTTTGAAATTTTATTTTATGAGTTTCGTGTTTTTTTTAAATCCTGTTTTTGCGAAATCAAAATCAGATAAAAAAACTAAGGATCAAGTGGTAGAAATTAACTTTGATGATGAACTTTTAATTAAAGGAAAGGTTTTAGGTCCAGGTTTGTTTACCTTATATCAAAAGAGAAGTATAGAGTTTGGAAAGATGATCAAACCTAGAAAAAATTTTCTACCTGAGATGAGATTGACTCTAGGAGATATAGAATAAAATTCTAAATTTACACTAAGCAAGTGAGGTCTTCTTGAATTATATTTCTTTAAAAATTTTTAAAAATTCTCAGTTTTTAAAGACAAAAATCTTTACAGACGATCAGATCAGTATTGGAAGTAGTGAAGGTTTAAGTTTGAGTCTTCCTGAGCTAGCTCCTTGGCAAGTTTTAATAGAAAAAAAATATGATACTTTTTGTATTTTAGATTTAACGTCTAATTTTGATACTGTTGTTAACGGAGTTCAAATTAAAGAAGAAACTCTTTTGAAATCAGGAGATACGATTCAAATAGCTTCTTATGAAATACATTTTTTTATAGGACCCCCTCAAGAAAAGCTTTCTAAACCTAGAGTTCAACAAGAAGTTCCCTCTCAGATGAAAGTAAAAGACTCTTCTCCAGAAGAGACTTTGTCTCAAGCTTATTCTGAAATTCCATCTTTTTCTGAGGATGTAAAAAAAGAACTTCCTCAAAGAGAAGCGAGAGAAAATTCTCATCAGACCTCTAAAGATAAAGGGTTTTGGAAGACTTATGCTCCTCCTAGTAAGAATAAAAATCTAGAAGACATTTTAGAGGCTTCTATTGGAAATTTGATTGAAGTGAATCTTGCTTGGAAAGAAAGAATTCTTGAAACTCATACTTTTTCAAAAGGAGGAGATATTTTTATAGGAGGAGGGAAAAATTGCCAAATTAAATTTCCCTCCATGGTGCAAAAAGAACCTTATAAGCTAATTAGTATTTCCTTAGGAGCTAAAATTTTTTTACAAAATGGTGTGACAGGAACTTTATTTCAAGGGAAGGATAAAAAAACTCGAAGAAGTCATTTTTTAAAAGGAAATCAAATAGTGACTTTAAAGCCTTATGAAATGCTTAAGTTAAATTTTGGTGAAAATTTAAATGTTTATATCCGGCTTACAGGTAAAACAAGTTCCGTGCTTTTATCTGGTCTTTTCAATTTTAAATTTTCTGAATCTTTAGTTCTACTCTTTGCTTTTTTACTCACTGGTTTGTTGTTTTTTTACGGAGTGTTATATGCTCCTGCTTTTTTACTCAAAGATGCAGACTTTATTGAATCGGAAATTCGTGTAGCTAAAGTTGTTTTTGAAAAGAAAGAAAAAAGAAAAGTTGTTAAATATGATATGACTAAAAAAGTGAAGACTAAAAAGGCTCCTTCTATCGCTTTGAAAAGAAAAAAGCCGGTTAAAGCTAAGCCAAAAGTAGCTGTTAAAACTCCTATTAGAAAAAGAGTTAAAAAAATATCCACACCTAGAAAAGAAAAGCCAGGTAAAATGGCGGCGGTTGCTCCAGGTTCTAAAAAGCTCAAAACGAAAAAAGTTAAAACAGGATCCGCTCGTCCGGGAGGTTCTTTAAAAACAAATAAGAAGGGTTCTTCTGCTAAAACCAAAGCTCCTGATCCTACAAAAGTTGGTTTGTTGGGGGTTTTTGGTTCAGGAGGAAAGCTTAGCAAGCTTGATAAAGGCTCTAGTGGTCCGGGAGGTTTAACGGGTTTAGCAAGTCAATATACAGGTTTTTCGGGAACAAAAGAATCTTATGAAGGAGAGGGAGTTGGTACTAAAACAAAAGAAGTTGCTTCGGGAGGTCAGGGGAATGCTTTAGTAGGAATTAGTGGAATCAAAGTAAGTAAAGGTCAAGGTTTAGGGGTTGTAGGTTCAGGAACAGGAGGTTTAGGAGAAAGAGGACGACTCAGTATAGAATTTAGCACACAAGATGTTGTTGTTGCCGGGGAAATTGACAGAGATGCGATTGTTCGTGTTCTTAAGAAAAATCATTACAGGTTTGATCGTTGCTATCAATCGAGTTTAAACCTTCAATCTTCTCTTCAAGGAAAAATGCTTATGAGGTGGAAGATAACTTCAAGAGGAAAAGGATCGAGTGCTTCTGTTGTGAAAAGTGATATTGATAGTAATCCTTTAAAAAACTGTATGGTAAGTGTTTTAGAAAGTTTAATTTTTCCTAAACCACCTTCAGGTCAAATTCCAGAGGTCACGTTTCCTTTTAACTTTACTTTATAAATGCTGGTAAAATATGAAAAAAGTAATAAAAAAATAAACCGTAGGAGGTAAAAAATGGATACAAAAATGATAGAGCATCTCAATAAGTGTGAAGCTGTCACAGGCTTAGCGAAACCTTTTTGTGAAGGGGGAGTGGTGATGTATATCATCGCATTGATTGGACTTTTAACTCTTTTTTTAATTATAGAAAGAGCTTTAAGTCTTAAAAAACTGTTGGTCAATAAAGATTCTTTAAGTGAGAATTTATTTAATATGATTTTAAGAGGAGATGTTCAACAAGCCATTGCTTACTGTGATAGTAAACCAGCTCCTATGACAAATACTATGAAAGCCGGCTTGGTTCAGGTTTTAAATAAAAGACCTGATGAAGAAATACAAGTTGCTATGGATGCTTCTGTTTTGAGGGAAACTCCTAAAATTGAAGGTTGGACAAGCTTTTTAGCTGTTTTTGGTAACTTAAGTGTGCTTGTAGGTTTATTAGGAACGATTATTGGTTTGATTACATCTTTTAGTGGGGTGAGTCAGGCCGATGCAGCAACGAAAGCTGCTTTGTTATCTAAAGGTATTTCAGAAGCTTTGAACTGTACAGCTTTTGGGCTTTTAGTATCAATTATTGCTATTTTTGCTTATGGTATTTTTCAAACCATCATTGGAAGAGCTTTGACAGAACTTTCTGAAAATACAATGAATCTTATGAATGTTGTCGTTTCAAATAGAGATAAAATTGAAAAACAATCCTCTTAAAGGAGAATAGCTTATGGCTCAAGTTGAAGAATCAAATAGTAGTGGAAGAAAAACTAATATAGAATTAAATCTTGTTCCTTTCATTGATTTAATGAGTGTTTGTATTATTTTCTTGCTTATCACAGCTGTATGGACTCAAGTATCTATGGTTCAGTTAGGCAACTCTATTTATTCTAAAAAAACTTCAGAAGAAACGATTGAACCACCTCCTTTTACTGAGATTGTTTTAAGGGTTGATGTTCACTCTGAAGGTTTTAATTTAACTTTAGGAACAGAGAAAAGTCTTATTCCTAAATTGCAAAATGGAGACTATGATAAAACGTCTTTAGTTCAATCTTTAAAAAGAGTCAAAGAGCAATATCCAGAAAAGTTAGATGGAGTTGTTTCCGTTGCTGATGATGTATCCTATAAATATTTAGTTGAGGCTATGGATGCTTTTTTAATTAATCAAATTCCACAAGTTTCAATCACTGTAACAGGAGTTAATTGATATGCCTATTTATGTTCCAGGACTTCGTAAAGGAAGTAAGGTTAAAAATTTTAAAAGAAATGTAGTAGCTGTTTTACAACTTACGGCTATGGTGGATATGTTTACAGTCTTAGTTGTTTTTTTACTTCAAAACTATGCTGCGACAGATCAAATTTTACCTATATCCGATAAAATTGATCTTCCTAAAGCACAAGAAGTTAAAACTTTAAAGCCCTCTTATGTAGTTATTCTCTCTGATGGTGTTGTGACTTTAAATGAAGATGTACTAGGTAATTTAAATGATGAGACCTCCGATCAAGATTGGCTTTATCCTCCTTTAAAAGCAAAGATGGAAGAGTTATTAAATTCCGCTAATCAAAAAGAAAATAATTTTCTTTTAGCTCAATTAAAACAAATTGCAGAAAATACAAATGATGATGGTGTCATTGTTCAAGCTCCTTTTAGGGTAACTATTCAAGCCGATCAAAATGTTAATTTTTTAGATATTAAAAAAATCATGTATACTTTAACAGATGCGGGTGTTAGAGAGATGAATTTCGCTGTAATTAAAAATCAAAAGGAAGAGTTTTAGGAGTTGTAAAGCTTTTTACTTAGTTCTTGGTCACTATGGGATATTTCAGATTCTATTCCCAGTACTAACAACATTAAATCTTTCCTAAAGTAGATTTCTTTTATGAAGCATTATAAAAAACTTAAGAAGTCTTAGTAGCTTTTTTTATCAGCTTTTTCTTCTAATTCATCTTCTTCAGTTGCTTCTTTCTTATACTCCTTTGAAGGAGATTTTTTAGGAGCTGAGTCCATAGATTTTTTTTGTTTTGAAGTTTTTTCAGGAGCTGAGTTCATAGGTTTTTGTTTTGAAGTTTTTTCAGGAGCTGAGTTCATAGGTTTTTGTTTTGAAGTTTTTTCAGGAGTTGATTTCATCATAGGTTTTTCTTTTGAAGTTTTTTCAGCTTTTGCCATTAAAATCACTTTAGGACCCATTAACATTGTTTTTAATGCAACAGAATCTGAGCTAACTCCAATGATTCCACAAGCAAGCTTTTTAGAATTTTCTTTGACTTGGTTTTTAAGATTGTCTTCTTTTACATGAACAATTACAGACCGTCCCATCAGCATTTTTAAATGAGATTTGATATTAAAAGATACTTCAGCATTTCCTTTTTCATCAGATGTTAGATTTAAATTTTTTAAATCTACAAAAGCTTTATCTTTAGAATGAGATTTTTTATGTTTTTTGTATTTTGAATGTAACTGAGATCCTGCCATTAATCCTTTATTTTCACAATTTCCAAATTCATAAACCTTAAAAGAAAAATGTTGATTAGGTTTTAATCCTTCAACTTTAGCTTTAACTTGAACAAAGTGATCTTTTCCTTTTTCTTCAAAAGATATAGATCCTTCTAGAGAAGAATCATTAAAAGAAACAAGTTTAGCTAAACCTATACGTTTGTTTTTGTATTTACAAGATGAACGTTTTGAACATGAATCTTTATAAAATTTTCCAAAATGTTGACAAGAAATAGTTAAAAGTGAAGTTATTATTAGATAGTGCCATTTTTTTCTTAACATTTAATGCCTCCTTATTTATATTAAATAATATTATAATACAATAAAATAAAAAAAAATCAACTAAAAAGTAAATTTCTTTTTTTAATAAGCTTTATATCAACTCTTTATTTTCTTTGATTTCTGTTTTCAAATTTTATTTCAATTTTTTTAATTCAAAAGCTATAGATTAAAAACAAAGAGAAATATTGTAAAGAAAATACTAATTAAGATTTTTCGTTTCAATATAAAGCCCTTTTAAAAATAAGTGAGAGGAATTTTTAATATTTAATATATATTCTCTTTAAAAAATCAGCAAATTTTACAATTTTGTTTACATAAAGAGAAGAATTTAATAACTTTAGTATAAAACCTTTAATAAGGAAGTATCTATGAAAAGATTTAAAAGATTTCTTTTAAAAGGAAATCCTTTTTTAATTGCTTTATTTCTAAATTTTTCTTTTTCCGATGATTCTAGGGATAAAAAAAGAAAAACCGTTCTTCATGTCGCTGTTCAATATAATCGTTTAGACATTGCAAAAATTTTAATAAAAAAGGGAGCAGATGTAAATGCAAGAGATAAAGATGGAAAAACGGCTCTCCATCTCGCCGCTTGGTTTGGTAGAGAAAAGATTGTAAAATTTTTACTAGAATCGGGAGCGGAGATAAATGCAAGAGATAAAGATGGAAAAACGGCTCTCCATCTCGCCTCTTTGTTTGGTAGAGAAAAGACTGCAAAATTTTTACTAGAATCGGGAGCGGAGATAAATGCAAGAGATAATAAGCTAAAAACCGCTTTGCATTATGCCTCTTCTGAATATGGTAACACAGCTATTGTAAAATTATTGATAAAAAACAGAGTGGATGTAAATGCAACAGATGGAGATGGCTTAACCGCCCTCCATTATGGAGCTGAATATGATATAAAAGAGGTTGCAACACTTTTACTAGAATCGGGAGCGAATCCAAACGCAAAAGATATAGATGGAGAAACCCCTCTTCATCTCGCTGTTAGGAATAATAATGAAAATCTTGTAAAACTTTTACTAGAAAACGAAGTGGATTTAAATCCAAAAGATAATAAGGGACAAACCCCTCTTGATCTCGCTGTTAGAAATAATTGTAGAAACATTTTTTAAAGCTAAGAATATATAAAGTGGATGTAAATGCAAGAAGTGTAGATAAGCTAACTGTTCTGCATTTTTTCTCTGTAGAAGCTAGTATAGAATTTATAAAAAATTGGATGTAAGCAAGAAATATTGCTGGATACTAAGAATCCAGCTTCTGTCAATAGGTTATGAAAATATTGTAAATACTATTACAACAATATAGAGAAAATGATTTCCTACAGCTGTATTACATGGCTGAAGAAATTTCCTTGAACTGTAAGACTAAACCTTAGGTCATTAAGTTTTAGTTACTAGGGAATGTGTTACTAAAACATATTGTTTTTAATAATTTGCTTTGGAGTAGAAACATGTCACAAGACCTTATCAAAATTGACAAATGTAAATAAAACTAAGTTATTTTTTAAAATTGAAAAGTTAATCCTGTTAGAAAAATTTTCATTGAATGAATTTAACCAGGAGGCCAAGCTAGTTTTCTACCACCTAAAATATGAATATGTATGTGAAAAACTGTCTGTCCTGCATCTTCTCCTGAATTCACAACCAAACGATAAGATGATAATTTTAGCCGTTTTGCAATTTCAGGAACTTTCACCATCAAATGTCCCATAAGGTTTTGATCCTCTTTTTGAATCTGCTGACTTGAGGGAATTTCCTTTTTAGGTATCAATAAAACATGAACAGGAGCTTGGGGATTAATGTCTTTAAATGCAAGACAAAGTTCATCTTCATAAACAATATTTGCTGGTAAATCTTTATTAATAATTTTAGTAAAAATAGTCATATATTATTTTAAAAAACCTTATTAAAGTATAAATTCTTTTTTTACTTATGCAAATAAAAAAGATAAGACAGAGAGCATTTATTATAACACAGCTTTAGAAATTCAAAAAAAGATTTTGATTTCTTAAGCAAATAGCTTCATGCTTAATTCTAGGCCCATGTGGCTCAGGGGTAGAGCACAACCTTGGTAAGGTTGAGGTCATGAGTTCGATTCTCATCATGGGCACCATCTTTATTTCTAATCATTCATTGAAGATAAAAAACACAATTAATGTCATTTTTTTTTAATTTTTAAAACTTAATATTGGGAATTATATACTTGACGCCCCATAAAAAGCCCTATAAATAAAAGCTATGAATAAGAAATTTAAGGCTTTCTTTAAAAGGATATTTTCCTATAATTCTAAGAAAAAAAAGGTCAAAAAAACCTAGAAAGAGAGTCCAGAAAACAGCCTAATAGAAAAAGCAATAAACCAGAAAAAGTCATATAAGCTAAAAATTTTTTTGTTTTTTTGTTCAATAAAAGTATGAGTACCTTGGCAGACAGCATTTTAAAGTTTGCAAAAATTAAGGATTCTGAGTTAACTTTATCAAAAAAAATATATTCAAAAAATTCTAAACAATCACAAGGAGAGTTTTTGGAGCAATTTGTTATATCAAATCTTTTTCAAGACTAAAGAGTATTCTCTTAATAAAAATCAGCCTGTTGATTATATTGCATAAAGACGGGACTAAAATTGAAATAAAAAAGCGGTCAAATTTAAAAGCTCATATTGAACTTAACAGCTCTTATCCTGATAAAGATGATCTTTATCTATGGTGATTTTTAAATCTTTTGATTACAAGAAATTAAGTGAAAACATAAAAGACTCTGTTTCAAACACAATAGAAAATATGAATCTTAATATAGCAAAAAGAGTTAAAGGATCTTTAACAATTAAAAACATTGATAAATATAACACAAAGCTAAGGCTAAGAAATTTTTGGGGAGTTAAAAATCCTCTTATTTTATTTGATAAATATCAAGACAAGAAACTAGTTGTTATTTTAACAAAAGATAGATTTAAAAAAAATACTATAGAGATTTTAAAGGTTATGGTATTCTTTAATAAAGAAGATTATGGAGGTGTTTTTTTATGGAAATAATATCTCTTTTTTCTGGCTGTGGTGGTTTTAAACAAGCGGGCTTTGATATAAAATGGCATAATGAGTTTGATAAACATATAGTCCCAACACTGAAAAAAAACTTTAACAGAGATAATATAGATATCAGAGACATAAGAGTAATAAACTCTAAAGAAATCCCTAGCTGTTTTGGTGGAGGGACCGCCTTGTCAATCTTGGAGTGAGATTGGAAATAGGCAAGGAATAAAAGACGAAAGAGGAAAGCTATTTTTAGAGTATATAAGAATAATTAAAGATAAAAGCCCTCTTTTCTTTTTAGCTGAGAATGTTGGCGGTATACTTTATAAAAATATGAAAGAATCTTTTATTAAAATAGCTAAGAGTTTTGAAAAGATAGGGTATAACGTTGAGTATAAACTTACAAATTCTAAAGATTATGGAGTTCCACAAGAAAGAAAAAGAGTTTTTATAATTGGATATAAAAAAGCAACAGGAAAAAAGTTTAATTTTAACAATTTAAAAAAATCTAAACAAAAAACCTTAAAAGATACTATTTTTGATTTAAGGCATAATGTTAAACCTTATCCTGAAACGAATCACTTTATCCAAAACCATGAATATTATAAAAGTAGATTTTCACCTATTTTCATGTCTAGGAACAGAAGAAAAAACTGGGATCAGCAATCTTTTACTATTCAAGCTAACGCCCGACATGTTCTTTTACATCCTGATAGCTCTAAAATGGTAAAAAAAGAAAATACAGAAATTAGAGTTTTTGAAAATAAAAACTATAGAAGATTATCAGTAAGGGAGTGTGCCAGAATTCAAACCTTTCCTGATAATTTTGAATTTATTTATAAACAAATAATGGCTATAAAATGGTGGGCAATGC
>JACOND010000023.1 GCA_014323935.1 Bdellovibrionales bacterium | reverse complement strand
TTTTTTCAAAAGAGATAGAATCTCAGATCTTATTTGAGGGTGCTGAGCTAGACTCAGATAATCATTTGAAGTAAAATCTAATAAAGAATTCAAACATGGTATTTTTCGATACAGCTTTTCTTTTTTTTTCTGTCTTAAATCAAATTCAAAATCTTCAAACATTAAAAAATATTTAATTTTAATGAAACAGTCAAAAAAATCTATATCTTTTACATTAACTTTATATATTATGAAATAATAACATTGCCAAACGTTTCTCTACACTTATTTTGATTCCTTATCTCCTCTGCCTTTTTAAAAAGGACTACAATCTCTCTTCCCACTCTTCCCGTAAACTTAATAATATCATAGGGAGTTTCCCCATTTTTATTTTTTATATTTGGATCTGCTCCAAATTCTAGTAAAAGTTTTACCTTATCTATCCTCTTAAGTGCAACCGCCCAATAAAGAGGGGTGTCTCCCTTATTATCTCTTACATTCACCTCCGCTTTTGCTTTTAATAAAGTTTTCATAACGTTTAGATTATGAGTATTAAATAGAGAGGCATGATGGAGAGGAGTTCTTCCATCTATATCTTTTGCATTCACTTCGGCTCCTGCTTTTAGTAAAGCTTCTACAACCTTGTTTAATGAACCATCTTCAGAGGCATAGTGGAGAGGAGTTTGTCCCCTATCATTTCTTGCATTCACATTGGCTCCCAAATCTATTAACTTTTCTATCCTTTCTACATTTTTAATTTCAATAGCAAAAAAAAGAGAGGTGGTGCCTCTATTATACCTAAACTCGTTGGCAAAAGAAAAATTTATTAAAAATAAAGCAATTAAAAAAGATTTCCTTTTAAAAGATGATTTAAAACTTTTCATAGAGATATCCTTAAAATTGTTTATAACATAATCATATTTCACTGCTTTGTAAATGAATTAAGAAATTTTTACCGATTTTTTTAAAGGAATTTTCTTTTGAAAGCAGAAAAATAAATTTTTAATTGTAAATTCTTTATATCTTTCCAAATATTTCTACAACATCCCTATAAACATCTTCATAAGCTAAATTTTTTAGCCGTCTTTCCAAAATTACCCTTGAAGAAGTTATGACTTTCAGAAAATGAAAATAAAAAAATTAAAAAAACTCCTTTTAAAATAAAAGCTTTTAAACATTTTTATATATTCCTAAAAATTAAAAATATTTTTACAATTATTTTTACTTCCATTTATATCTCTTTCATTCAAATCGGATTCCCCTTTTTTAGACTTTTTCTTAGGCTTAAACCTTCCATTTATATCTCTTTCATTCAAATCGGATTCCCCAGATTCTAATAAAAGTTTTACAATCCTTTTGTTATGATACCGATATAAGGCAAGATGGAGAGGAGTGTTTCCTTTATTATCTTTTGCATTGATATCTGCTCCGCTTTCTACTAAGCGTCTTAAAATGAGTGTGTTACGATCTTCAAAAGCATGGTGAAGAGGGGTTTTTCCATCTTTATCTCTTGCATTGACCTCCGCTCCCAATTCTAGTAAAAGCTTTACAATCTCTTCTCTACCAAATTGAACGGCATGATGGAGAGGAGTTTGTCCCTTATTATCTCTTGCATTGACCTCCGCTCCCCTCGCTAATAAAAGTTTTGCAACGGTTTTTATTCTATGATTTTGAGAGGCATGATGGAGAGGAGTTCTTCCATCTATATCTGTTATATTTATCTCCGCTCCCGATTCTAATAAAAGTTTTACAATCTTTTCATCATAATACCGATATAAGGCATAATGAAGAGCAGTTCTTCCACTGTTATCTGTTGCATTGATATCCGCTCCGCTTGCTAGTAAGCGACTTAAAAGGACTATGTTACGAGATTCAGAAGCATGATGAAGAGGGGTTTTTCCATCTTTATCTCTTGCATTCACATTGGCTCCTGATTCTATTAAAAGCTTTGTGATATCTTCTCTACGATTAGGAGGGGCATAAGAGACATGATGGAGAGCAGTTCTTCCACTGTTATCTGTTGCATTGATATCCGCTCCGTTTTTTAGTAAAAGTTTTGCAATCTCTGGGTTACCAATTATAGAGGCATAATGAAGAGGGGTTTCTCCATCTATATTTTTTTCCTTTACACCGTATAACTTTATAAGATTTATTACATGTTCTAAATTCAATTCTTTAAAATTTCCATAAGCTTCTGTTATAACTTGATGTAATTTAGTGTTTCCATTTTTATACAAATGACTATTCCTATAATCATTTGCAAAAGATAAATTTATGAGAAATAAACCAACTAAAAAGAACTTTCTTCTAAAATTTTTAAACCTTTTCATAGATATCTCTTAAATTTTATACCTTATACTATAATTAGCAATCTTTTCTCTTTAATAAATTTATAAAAATTTTATTTATATTATGAATATTTTAAAAATTCCTCTACTCTTATTTTTAAACGTTTTTCCATTTTGATTAGCTCTCTTATCAGTTGATAATTTTATAAGATATTTATTACCTTTTTCAGAGTCATAATGCAAAGCGGTTTTTTTATCTTTACATTTACTTCCACTAGCTAATCAAATTATTAATACAATTTTCATCAGCTAACTCCTTAGCTGTCTTTCCAGATTTATCTTTTATACTTTCATTTGCTCCACTTTTTATTAAAAGAACTGCAATTTCTTGATTACATTTCATAGAAGCATAATGGAGAGGAGTTTGCCCCTTATTATTTTTTGCATTGACCTCCGCTCCCGACTCCAGTGAAAATTTTGCAAGTTCTATGTTACCAAACCAAGAGGCATAATGGAGAGGAGTTTGTCCCTTTTTATCTCTTGCATTGACCTCGGCTCCTGATTCTATTAAAAGCTTTGCAAGCTCTTCCTTACTATGTAAAAAGGTATAATGAAGAGGGGTTTGTGAATCTACTATATTTTTTACATTGACCTCCGCTCCGTTTTTTATTAAAAGTCCTGCAATATTTTTATAACCAAGAGCAGAGACAATATGCAAAGTAGTTTGTCCATATGTATCTGGTACATTTACATTACCTCCCTCTTTCATAAGGTCTTTTATTAAGTCCAATATAAGGTGATGATTTCCTTTATCATGGGCTTCTATAATAGCAACATGAAGTTTTCCCTTTTCCTCCCTAGAAATATCCTCAGCAAAAGAAAAATTTATGAGAAATAAAGCAATTAAAAAAAGAAAATTCTTAAAAAAATAAAATGTAAAACTTTTCATAGAGACCTCCTTAAATTGTTTATAATATATCAAATTTCACTGTTTTATAAAGAAAATATAAATATTAAGAAAATTTTACTGCTTTTTTTAAAGAAACTTTATACCTTTTTAAATGTCAAAAACTCCTCTACACTTATTTCTATTTTGATTATCTCGCTTCTTAGATAATAATTCTATATTATCTTTCCTAACAGATTGAGAGGCATAATCTAGAGGAGTTTTTCCATCCACATCCCTTATATTTACATCTGCTCCGTTTTTTCATAAAAGCTTTTCAAGTTCTGGTTTATTATCTTTAATGGCGAAATCGAGAACAGTTTGCCCCTTATTATCTGTTACATACACAAGTGTTCCGTTTTCTATGAAAAGTGTTTCCATCTCTATTCCATATCCAAAGGCATGATGGAGAGCGGTTTTTCCTCTATTATCTGTTGCATTTACGTCTGCTTTGTTTTTTAGTAAAAGTTCTGCAATCTCTTCGTTACCATATTTAGTGGCGAGATGAAGAGCCGTCTCTCCATAGTTATTTTTTGCATTGACCTCGGATAAATTTATAAGATTTAATACATCTTCTAAATCTACTTTTTTAAAATTTATATAAGCTTCTATAACAACTTGATGTAAAGCTGTAATTCCATTTATATCCCTAGCATCCTCAGCAAAAGAAAAATTTATGAGAACTAAAGCAATTAAAAAAGAACTTCCTTTAAAAAGAAAAATTTTCCGGTTAAAGAGACTCTGTTTTATTAAAAGTTACGAATTTTTCTTTTAAACAAAGTCCTATTCTTTAATATTTCAAATTCTTTTCTTTATGTATTTCTACAATATCCCTATAAAGTTTTTCCATAAGTTTAATCTTTAGCCGTCTTTCCTAAATTATTTTCTATATTACTAAACAGATGCTATACTAAACTTCTACAGAGGTATAACTAGAGAGAGGTTTGCAAAGAAGTGATTTTTTAAATTTACTTCTTTATTCTTAAAGAAGTTATGACTTTCAGAAAAAGAAAATAAAACAATTAAAAAAGAACTTGCTTTTAAAATAAAAGGTTTTAAAGATTTTTATATACTCTTAAATGTTAAAAATTCCTCTACATTTATTTAAAGTTTTTTTTAAAATATTTTCCCTAACTCCTTCGCTCTTTTTTCTTTGTAAAAAGTCTATAACGTCTTTTTTATCATATAATATGGCGAGATCGAGAACAGTTTCTCCATTATTGTTTTGTATATTCACATCCGCTCCCGACTCTAGTAAAAGTTTTACCTTATCTATCCTCTGAAATGCAACCGCCCAATGAAGAGGGGTGTTTCCATTTACATCTGCTCCGTTTTCTATTAAAAAATCTACAACGTCTAGATTATCACTACCATATAGAGAGGTAATATGGAGGGGAGTGTTTCCATTTTTATCTGTTGCATTCACTTTGGCTCCTGCTTTTAGTAAAGCTTTTACAACTTTGTTTAATATACCGTATCCAGATGCATAGTGGAGAGGAGTTTGTCCCCTATCATCTCTTTCATTGACATCGGCTCCCAATGCTATTAAATTTTCTATACTTTCTACATCTTTAGTTTTAATGGCAAAAAAAAGAGTGGAGTTGCCTTTGTTATCCCTAAAATCATTGGCAAAAGAAAAATTTATTAGAAATAAAGGATTTAGAAAAAGACTTGTTTTTAAAATAAATGATTTTAATTTTTTCATAGAGACCTACTTAATTTGTTTATAAATAATTATATTTCACTATTTTGTGAATAAAATAGTAAATTTAAGAAAATTTTACCACTTTTCTTAAAGGAATTTTCTTTTTAAAACGAAACAAGAAGTTTTTTATTTTTAAAAAAAATTAAACCCTAATCAATAGAAAAATAACATTTTAAGTCAAACATCTAAAATCCTTGAACCTATCTCTTCACAAAATCATTTTTTTATATTTTAATTCCTTTTTATTTTTCAGAAGCTAAATCTTACGTCTTTCCAAATTATCTTCTATATTCAACTCCCTATTTTCTCTTAAAGCTTTTACAATTTCTATACTCGCTTCTACAGAGGCATAATTAGAGCTAGGGTGAATGATTTTTTGCATTTACTTTTTTCTTCTTGAAGAATTAAGAGCATCAGTTAAGAAAAATTTTTAATTTTTAGATTTTAAATTCTTTAATATTTTTTTAAACAAAGAATCTTTTTTTGTTATTTTTTTCATAAACCCTTTCTGTATTTGAGAGAGGAACTTGTTTCCTTTCTTTTACCTTTTCCTTTTGAATAGATTCCCTTGAGTTTCTTCTTTTAGATTGGAATCTTCTAAATCTGCAAGAAACTCTGTTTCTTTTCAATTCATCAAAGCCCTTCATCTTTAAAAGAGTTTTCCTCTTTATTTTAAGGAAATTCTCAGCAGATTTTACTATTAAAAATCTAAACTCGTTTTTCTTCTATTAAAATTTTTATAAGTTTTATATTCGTTCGTACTTAAAGACAAAATGTAGAACATTTTAGTTTCTCTACTAAACTCAGAAAAAAAAGAAGCTTTCTGTCTTGTCAAATGAAATAAGTTTTTTTAAGTTATTAAAAAATGAAAGCTCTTTTTGTAACAGGGACGGGAACAGGAGTAGGAAAAACCCTTGTGTCTTTAGGTTTATGTCTACATTTTAAAGCAGATTACTGGAAGCCCATTCAAACAGGACAAGATAAAGATACTGATTTTATTAAAAAGTTTTTAAAAAAACAAATCATTCACCCTAGCTCTTATGATTTTAAATACCCTCTTTCTCCTAACCAAGCCGCTCAAAAAGAAAATAAAAGAATTCATTTCCACAAAATAAAAGCTCCCCGTAGCTCTTTTTTAATTACAGAAGGAGCAGGAGGAGTCTTTGTCCCTTTAAATCAAAAAGACACTCTTATGGATTTCATTCAGTGGCTCAAATATCCTGTGATTGTGACTGCACAAAGTGGTTTAGGAACACTCAATCACAGCTTGCTTACTTTAGAAGCTCTGAGAAGAAAAAAAATAAAGGTTTTAGGTGTTATTCTCTCCGGTCCTCTCCATCAAGATAATAAAAAAGACATAGAAAAATGGGGGAAAACTCAGGTGATTTTAGAACTTCCCTTTTTAAAAACAATTTCTTCTCAAATCCTAAGAAAACACTTTAAAAAAATAAAACTCTAAATCCATTGACTTTAAATAAAAAGATTATAACTTAAAAATATTAAATTTAAAAAAGCTAATGAAACAAAATAGACTGCAAAATCTCCTTTTTAAAAAATCTCATTTTTTTAAACAAAAAAAGGATCTGGAAAGCTTAATAAATCAGATGGTTCAACAGATTCAAGATCAAAGTAAAAATCTAACCCAGGTTCTTCCTCCTAAAAAAGAAAAAGTATCTAACTATCAAGAGCTTCTTGATTCGATAGCAAATTTAAGAGGAAGACCTTTACTTTATCCCTATATTAGCTCCGGTTTAGGTCAAGGACCTTTTGTTCAACTTTTAGATGGCAGTGTCAAATTAGACTTTATTTGTGGGATTGGTCCTCATATTTTAGGACATTCTCATCCTAAAATCCTAAGGGCAAGTTTAAAGGGAGCTTTAGAAGATGCTGTTATGCTAGGGCATTTACAAACGAGTTCTATCTATCAAAAACTCCTAAATAAACTCTTAAAAATAGCTTCAAAAAAATCAAATTTAGCTCAGGCTTGGTTCTCTCCTTCTGGTTCTATGGCGAATGAAAATGCTCTCAAATCGATTCGTCAAAAGCATAAAGGAGCTAGAAAAATCATAGCTTTTGAAAAAGCTTTTGCCGGGCGAACAACTCTCATGAGTGAAATCACAGCAAATCCTAATATTAAAGAAGGTCTTCCCGTTTATAACGAAGTTTTAAGAGTTCCCTTTTCCATCGAAAATCCTTCTTTAGCCTTAAAAACATTAAAATCTCACTGGGAAAAAGAAAAGGGCAACATCTCTTGTTTTATCATGGAACTGATGCAAGGAGATGGAGGTTGCTTTTTAGCAAATAAAGATTTTTTTATTCCTCTTTTAGATTTTTGTAAAAGTAAAAAAATTGCTATTTGGTTTGATGAAGTACAAACTTTTGGAAGAAGTGGTCAGTTTTTTGCTTTTGAAAAATTAGGCTTAGGAGACTACGTAGACGTTTGCACGATTGGAAAAGCCTTTCAATTATCTGCAACCTTATGGACAAAAGAATACAATCCTCAACCGGGTTTGGTCTCAGGGACCTTTGCAGGAAGCAGTTCTAGCTTTCATTCCTCTTTAGTGGTTTTAAACGAATTAGAAGGCTTGATTGAAAACAAACACATTGAAAAAGTAGGAGCAACTTGGCAAAGACATTTGAAAAACTTAGAAAAAGAAAATCTCCTTTCTAACATTCAAGGTTGGGGTCTAATGTGGGGAGCTACTCCTGTAAAAAACAAAACGAAAGAAGTTTCTGCTCTTTTAGGACGGCTCTTTCAAAAAGGATTAATTTGCTATTCTTGCGGGCAAGGGGATATAAAGAGGTTGAGATTTCTCATTCCTGCTACTTTGACACAAAAACATTTAAACCAAGCTGCAAGTATTTTAAAGTCAGCTCTCCTAGAAAGTTTGGAGCTAAAATCTTAATTTTAAAATAAAAAACTAGCTGAATTATCTCAAAAAAAGAAAAAGTGTTACATAAAAAAACTTTTTCCTTGTTTTTATCTGTTTTTTTTTGTAAGGATACTAGCTCTATGAAGAATTTGAATTTTTATGAACAAATTTTAGTGCTACATCCTAGTAGCAGGGAAGAAGAACATAAAGAAATCTGTCAGAAAGTCGCTGAGATTGTAGAAAAAGATCAAGGTCAGGTTTTACGTGTAGACACTTGGGGATCTCGGTCTATAGCTAATCCTAAACATAAAAAAGCAACTCGTGGTTTTTATTTTCATTTACTCTTTTCTGCAGCTCCTCACAGTGTTTCCGAAATCAGATCTCAGCTTTCTATTGATAAAAAAGTCCTGTACTTCCATGAAGAAAGACTTCCAAAAAAAGAAACTCCTGAAAGCTTCATTAAAAATTTTTTTAAATGTTTAGAACAAACCGCACAAAAGGAAAAAGAAAGGCAAGCTAAAATACAAAAACGTCAGGTAAAAAATTAAAAAAATTCTACTATGAAACTTATTTTACAAAAAGATGTCAAAAATGTAGGTAAAGCCGGAGAGCAAGTCTTTGTAAAAAAAGGTTTTGCTAGAAATTTCTTAATACCTAAAAATTATGCTATTTTGATGAACAAAGGGGATTTAAAGAACTGGAAACATCAAAAAAATATCATTGAAGCCAAAAAACGAAAAGCTCTTGCTGAAAGAAAAGTTTTAATTGAAAAACTTTCTTTCATCAAACTCAAATTTGAAAAAGAAGCACGTAAAGACAATAAACTTTTTGGCTCTGTAACCGCCCATGAAATATCTCAAGCTCTAGAAACACTTCATGCTATCAGTATTGATAAAAAAGATATTCACTTTTCAGAACTAAAAACAGTGGGAGAGCATAAAATTAAAATTCACTTAGATGCAAAAAATCAAACAGAAATAAAATTAAGTATTAAAGGAATTGTTAGACAAAAAAGTAAAGAAGAAAGCATGCCTAAAGAAGAAGTTTTGATAAATTTAAAAGAAACGGATGTCCTAGAAGGTTTAGAAAATTCCAAGCTAGAAAAAACTCAAGAAATAATAGAAGAAACTAAAACTCAAGAGTTAAATTTAAAAGAAGAAACTCAAGAATCCGTTCAAAAAGAAAGTGTAAAAGAAATTCCTGAAGAAAAAAGTTCTGTTCTCGATAAACAAACAGAAAGAACTTTAGACGAAAAAACAGCAAAAAAAGATTCTCAAAAAGAAATTTCCCCTAGAATAGAAAAAGAGAGTTCTTCCAAAAAAACAAAAAAAGATTCTTTGTTTAAAAAAATATTAAAGAATTTAAAATCTAAAAAATAAAAATTTTTCTTAACTGATGCTCTTAATCCTTCAAGAACAAAAAAGTAAATGTAAAAAATCATTCACCCTAGCTCTAATTATGCCTCTCTAGAAACGAGTATAGAAATGAGAATTTAAATATAGAAATAATTTTGGAAATATAGTTAAGATTTAGCTTTAAAAAGGTTTATATTGTAGAAATACGTAAAGTAAAGAAAAATTTTCTTACTTTTTTCTTACTTTATTATTATATTTGAAAAAGAGTAAAATTTAGCTTTAAAAAGCTTACTCATTATCAACGAGGAGTCTATGAAAAGTTTTAAAAAGTTTTTTTTATTAAAGAAAGTTCTTTTTTTAATTGTTTTATTTCTAATAAATTTTTCTTTTGCTGATGATTCTAGGGATATAGATGGAAACACAAAATTACATCAAGTTATTAAAGAAGCTTATGAAAATTTTAAAGAAATGAATTTAGATTTTGTACTAAATCTTATAAAATTATACGGTGTAAATGAAAAAAATAAACATGAAAAAACGGCTTTGCATTATGCCTCTGAATATGGGAACGTGGAGATTGCAAAACTCTTAATAGCAAACGGAGCGGATATAAACGCAAAAGATAGAGATGGACAAACGGCTCTGCATCTCGCCTCTCAATATGCTTATATAGAAATTATAAAACTCTTAATAGAAAACGGAGCTGAGGTAAATGTAAAAGATAATAAGGGAAAAACCGCTCTTCATCTCGCCTCTAGATATGGTCATATAGAAATTATAAAACTCTTAATAGAAAACGGAGCTGATGTAAATGTAAAAGACAATTATGGAAAAACCGCTTTACATTATACTTCTCAAAACGGTTACAAAGAAATTGTAAAGCTCTTACTAGAAAAAGGAGCTGAAATAAATGTAAAAGATATAGATGGACAAACCCCTCTCCATCTTGCCTCTCAAAATGCTTATATAGAAATTGTAAAAATCTTAATAGAAAACGGAGCTGACGTAAATTTAAAAGATAATAAGGGAAAAACCGCTCTCCATTATGTTTCTCAATCTGGTGACAAAGAAATCGTAAAACTCTTAATAGAAAAAGGAGCGGAGATAAATGTAAAAGATAATAAGAGAAAAACCGCACTCCATCTTGCCTCTAGATATGGTCATATAGAAATTGTAAAACTCTTAATAGAATTGGGAGTGGATATCAATTTAAGAGATTATAAAGGAAAAACTCCTCTCCATAATGCCACTAGATATGGTTATATAGAAATTGCAAAACTCTTAATAGAAAAAGGAGCCGACGTGAATGCAAGAGATATTTATGAACAAACCCCTCTCCATAATGCCACTAGATATGGTTATATAGAAATTATAAAACTTTTATTAGAAACGGGAGCGGAGGTCAATGCAAAAAATAATAAAGGACAAACTCCTCTAGATTATGCCTTTCAAAATGGTAACAAAGATCTTGTAAAATTATTAACTGATAAACTATCAAATAATTGTAGAAACATTTTTAAGAATATCTAAAAATGTTTAAAAGCTTTTATTGTAAAAGGAGTTTTTTAAATTGTTTTATTTTCATTTTCTGAAAGTCATAACTTCTTCAAGGGTAATTTTGGAAAGACGGCTGAAAATTTAGCTTATGAAGATGCTTATAGGGATGTTGTAGAAATATTTGGAAAGATATAAAGAAATTACAATTAAAAATTTCTTTTTTTGCTTTCAAAAGAAAATTCCTTTAAAAAAGTAGAAAAATTTCCCCTTAATTTCAATATTTTATTTATAAAACAGTGAAATTTGATATGTTATAAACAATTCAAGGATGTCTCTATGAAAAAATTTAAATCCTTTATTTTAAAAACAAGTCTTTTTCCAATTTCTTTATTTCTTATAAATTTTTCTTTTGCAAATAATTTTAAGGATAACAGAGGCATTTCCACTCTTTTTTTTGCCATTGAAATTAAAAATTTAGAAATGATAGAAATTTTAATAGCATTGGGAGTCGATGTCAATGTAAGAGACAATAAGAGACAAACTCCTCTCCACTATGCATCTAGATACGGTACATTAAACAAGGTTGTAAAAGATTTACTAAAAAAAGGAGCCGACGTGAATGCAAAAGATAAATTTAGATACACTCCTCTACATATCGTCTCTATATATAATAGTGAGAATCTAGACGTTATGAAAACTCTATTAGAAGCGAAAGCAGAGGTTAATGCAAAAGATCATAATGGAAACACCCCTCTTTATTGGGCGGTTGAATCTCAGAGGATAGATAAGGTAAAAGTTTTACTAGAATTTGGAGCAGATCCAAATATAAAAAATAAAAATGAGGAAACTCCCTATGATATCATTCGGTTTACGGGAAGAGTGGGAAAAGAGATTGTAGTCCTTTTTAAAAAGGCAGAGGAGATAAGGAATCAAAATAAGTGTAGAGGAATTTTTGACATTTAAGAAGATACCATGAAAAGGTTTAAAAACTTTATTTTAAAAGGAAGTGCTTTTTTTATTCCTTTATTTCTAAATTTCTCTTTTGCAATTAACAGAAAGAATAAATATCTGATTTAATAAATAAGTCAAAATAAAATAGTTTTGGATATTATCGTAAAGTCTTAAATTTCCTATTTAGATTTTATTACAAAGAACAGTTTTACTCCTCTTCATTTAAAAGGTTTAATTCTTTTTGAAGTTCTAAATTTATATTTTTATTCTCACTATAAGGGTCCTCTTCTTCTTCAAAATAAGAAGTTTCCTTTTTTTCTTGAATTCTGTAATTTGAATTTCTGGAATTAAAATCCAAGTATTTCTTTTTTTTTCTTTTTTCTTCTAAAAAAATTTTTTTTGAATATTTCCATTTAAATTTTGTAATAAGTCCTAATGTTATACCTTCTCCATAATTTTTTCCCCAAGTATCTTTATTAACATAAAACGTCATCTGAAAAGGACTAAAGTTTAAACCTGTCCATAAAGTAAAAGAAATCACAGAGGGATTGATAGAATAAAATTTAAAACTTCCAGCATTTACTTTTTTTAGATGTTCATGTCTATATCCAGGTCTATTTGTGTAATCATCAAAACGAAGAAAAGAAAAAAAAGTGTCTATAGAGCTTCCTATAGAAAAAGCAGAATTATGGAAAACAGTTCCTAAATTCAAAGAAAAAAGACTTGAAAGATTGGAGCTTCTGTAACGAAAAGAATTTTGATTATAAATATGAAAGTTAGGAGAGGGTTTAAAAATAAAAGATAAAGTAGGTTCAAAGTAAGAGGCATGATCTCCTACAATTATCTCATTATCTTGGGTTTGTTGAGGGGAACTTAAATTCAATTCCTTTGTATCAGGATTTAATTTAACATGATGAAAAGAATAAGCACCTGTTAATCTAAAACCTATAAAAAGAGATTGAATTTTCTGAAAAAACTGAACACGTCCTCCTAAAACGCTGAGTTTAAAAGGAAGTTCAAGACCAGATTTTTGGCTGTGGCTTTTAGCATTGTAGCTGTCTGCAAAAAGAGAAAAACCAGCATACGTCTTTTTAAAGGGATAAAAGTAAGATAGCTGAGGTTGTATTAGAATATATTGAAAAGAATTTTTTTGAAAATTATCTGAAAGATAAACAAGGTCTCCTGATTTTGTATAGTTGCTATAAGATCGAAAAAATTCTGATTTAAGCCTAATTTCAAAGGATTTTTCAGGAGAAGGAATTTCTTCCTGTTTAATATAAGAAAAAACAGGAAAAGGAAATAAAAATAAGAAAAAACAAAGAGATACTTTTGACATATAGTAATTATTCGGTTTATAGCTTAAAGGCATTAAGCTTTTTGGAATGAAACTTGCAAAAAAAGAATTTAATTAAAATTTTTCTTGTTATTTTAGCTGATATTACAGCTTTTGGTATGGTCATTCCACTAACACCTATTTTAGCTAGAAGTTTTGGAGAAGAAAGTTTTAAAATAGGTCTTTTAATCAGTGCTTATTCTATGGTGCAATTTCTTTTTGCTCCATTTTGGGGACGTCTTAGTGATAGATTTGGAAGACGACAGGTTTTACTGTTGGGCTTTTTAGGATCTTGCTTAGCTCATTTATTTTTTGCTTTTTCAGAGAGTTTTCAAGATATTATATTCTCTCGGATTTTAGCGGGTTGTTTTGGAGGAAATGTGGTTATTGCTTCCGCTTACATTTCTGATATCACCTCTCCTTCTCAACGATCTAAGAATTTAGGCTTAATTGGTATGGCTTTTGGAGCGGGTTTTACTTTAGGTCCTCTTTTAGGTTTTTTATTTATTATTTTAGGTTCTCAATTGGGAGATTTGGCTCCTTTTGGAGTTTACTTTGCTTCTATGGGAGCTAGTTTCTTATGTATTTTAAATTTTTTTTTCTCTTTATTTTTTTTAGAAGAGAGTCTCTCTTCTAAAAAGAATCTAAAAAGTGTTTTTAAAAACAATACTTTGTTTAAACGTCCTTCCTTAGGTCATTTATGGGCTTCTTTAAAAACTCCTCATTTAGGTCTTGTTTTAATCATGTCTTTTATTCTCTGGTTTTCTTTAGCTCATATTGAACCCGTTTTAATTTTATTAGTTCAAGATGATTTTTCTTGGAGTAAAAAACTTGCTTATAGTTCTTTTATTTATATTGGTATGCTTATGGTTTTAACTCAAAGTTGGATTGTAAGACAGTGGATTCCTAAATGGGGTGAGAGCTTTGTTAATTTATTAGGTTTAATATTTATGTCCTTAGGTTTAATAGGTATTGGTGTTTCCATTTTTTTTATTCAACCCGGTACCGGTTTTTTTTCTCTCGCTTTTTTTATTTTATTTTTTGGTGTGACAGGTTTTTCTGTAGGTTACAGTTTATCTAGTACTTGCTTGAATGGAACCATCAGTTTATTGACTTCTTCTAAAGTTCAGGGAGGAATTTTTGGAGTGAATCAAAGCCTTTCTTCTATGGCAAGAATTTTTGGACCTGCTTTAGGAGGCTGGGTCTATCAAAATGTAAACCATCAAAGTCCCTTTTTATTTGCTGGTTTTTTGAGTCTTCTCGTGTTTTTTATTGCTTTTTTTTCAAAAGAAAAGTTTCCTAATAAAGGGAAACAATAAAGAAAAAAAAGTTTAATAAAGTAACAACTTAAGTGAATTTGTGAAAAAAAAATTTTTTAGCTATTTAAAAAAAATAAAATCCTTTGCTTTAAAATTTCTAGTTTCTCAAAAACAAGATAAACTTTTTGTTGAGTCCTTGCTTGACGAAGATTTGTATTCTTTAGATGGATATCAACTCAAAAATTTATTGGATAAAAATATTACTTTTCGGTTTTTCTGTTTAGAATCCTCGGTTCAAGATACAGGTTTAAATAAAGTTCTTCAAAAAGCTCAATTTAAGTCAAAGCAAGAAATTCTAAACTTTTTACAAAATCAAGATCTAAAGCAAGCTCTTGTTTTAGTCTGTGATAAAGGTGATTTATCTCGTGATTTTTCTAAAAAATTAAGACAAAAAGGCTTTATAAATTGTTATTTTTTAAAAAAAGGTTTTCAGTCTATTAAAGAAGGTTTTTTAATTTAATATGTTGTCTAATTTCTTAATTCGTAATGTTCTTTTATGTCTTTTTTTTCTTTCAGGCTTAGGTTTGATTCAAATCTATAGTGCCTCTTTTTTATTTGCTATAGAAACTTATGGGGATGGTTTGTATTTTTTTAAAAAGCAACTGTTTTTCAGCCTTATAGCTTGGATTCTTTTTTTTATCTTGGTTTTTATTCCTTGGAAATACAATCGTTACTTAGGGATGTTTTTATGGTTTTTATCCATTTTTCTTTTGGTACTCACTTTATTTCCTCAAACGAGTGTCTCTGCTGGAGGAGCTAGAAGATGGGTTGTTTTCCCTTTTTCTTTTCGTTTTCAACCATCTGAACTTTTAAAGGTTACGACTCCTTTTATTTTGGTTTGGTTTTTGGTTTTAAAAGAACAATGGTCTTCACAAAAAATATTTTTTTGGTTTATTCCTTTATTTATGATTTCTTTTCCTTTTTTGATTTTAATTTTACAACCTGATTTCGGGAGTATTATTTTGCTGATCTCTTTAATTTTAGCTCTTTTATTTGCATTAGGAGTTCCTTGGTTTTATTTTATTACAAGTTTTAGTATTATTTTAGGGTCTCTTATTTATTTTATAACAAGTGAAACTTACCGTATGTCTCGTATAGAGGCTTTTTTAGATCCTTGGGAAGATCCTTCAGGAAAAGGTTTTCAAGTGATTCAAAGTCTTTTAGGGGTTCATTCTGGTTCTTTATGGGGAATGGGCTTTGGAAAAGGTCAAAACAAATTGTTTTTTTTACCAGAAGCTCATACAGACTTTACTTTATCTGTTTTTGCAGAAGAGACAGGATTTATTGGACTTTCTATTTTATTTTCAGTGTATGCTTTTTTAATTTACTTAGGTTGGAAAATTTCTTTAAAAGCTTATGATTTTTATGAAAAACTCATTGCTTTTTGTCTGATCTTTATATTTGCATTAAGTGTTTTTATTCATTGTGCTGTCAATCTAGCTCTTCTTCCAACAAAAGGTTTAGCTTTACCTTTTTTAAGTTATGGAGGAAGTTCTTTAGTCTGTGTTTTTTTATTATTTGCTTGGCTGATATCTATTGAAAAAAACAATCCTTCTGTTTAATCTTAGATGATGTTTAAGAAAAAAGTTGTTTTAATGGCAGTCTCTTCATCAGGAGGTCATATTTACCCGGCTCTTGCTTTAGCAGAAAAGCTATCTGATCTTTATCAAGAAAAAAAACAACTCAATTCTTTAAAGATTCATATTGTTCATCCCAATTCTTTTTTATCGAGAAAAATCCTTCAATCAACTCCTTACACCTGTCATACGTTATCACTTGGGGGAATGGCTAAGGGACAAAGTCTTTTACGTAGATTAAAGACTTTATCTCAACTCCCTACTTCTTTCCTAAAAGCTTTTACTTTAATACAAAAAATTAAACCAGATGTGATTTTAGGAACAGGAGGAAGTGTGACAGTTCCTTTCTTACTGATCGGTTTTTTATTAAGAAAAAAAAGAGCCATATGGGAAGGGAATTTAAAAATGGGCTTAGCTAATAGAATCTCATCTTTTTTTACAAATCATGTTTTTACAGCTTTTCCTTTTGTAGAAAACTTAAATCCAAAAAAACAAATTTGGTCCGCTTATCCTTTAAGAAAAAAGGTACAAAAAGAGACTCCTGTTAAGAAGGATTTTTTTCCAGAAAATAAATTTAAAGTTTTAGTTTTAGGGGGGAGTCAAGGTTCTATGTTTTTAAATCAAGTTGTCAGTGAAGCTCTTATACAAAAAGATTGGAGAAAAGATATTATTATTTATCATCAAACAGGGTATAAATATTTTAAACCTATTTGTGAAAAATATAAATCTTTAAAAAATGTTTTCCCTTTTTCTTTTTCCTCTGAGATTAGGAACTATTATAAAGGATGTGATTTGATTTTTTCTAGGGCTGGAGCAGGTTCTATTTTAGAAGTCGCTTTTTTTGGAAAAAGTCTTGTTTTAATTCCTATCACGCATTCTGCCGGAGGGCATCAACTTAAAAATGCTTTAAATTTATTTTCAAAATCTTGTGTAGATATGATCTTGGAAAAAGATTTTAACGCTGAAAGTTTTAAGAAAAAAATTTTGGAGTTAAAAGAAGACGAAAAAGATAGAGAGAATTTAGGAAGAAAATTAAGTCAAATTCCAAATAAAGAAGATAAAATATTAAACTGGATTTTAAGGGATTTATGTATTTAAAAAATAAAAATATACATTTTATTGGTATTGGAGGCATAGGAATGTGCGGTTTAGCTGAATTGCTTTATAATTCAGGTTGTAGGGTGACAGGAAGTGATTTACAAGAAGGATTGGAAGTTTTTCGGTTAAAAAAATTAGGCATTCCAGTTTTTATAGGTCATCATTCTTCTCACATCGATTCTCAAACAGATATTGTTGTTTTTTCAAGCGCTATTAAAAAAGACAATGTAGAATTACAAGAAGCTCAAAGAAGGTATTTGACGATTATTCACCGAGCGGAAGCTTTAGCTGAGATGATGAGACTTAAACATGGAATTGTCGTTGCAGGCTCTCATGGAAAAACAACGACAACCGCTTTTTTAGCAAGTCTTTTTTTTAATGCCGGTAAAAATCCTACTGTTGTCGCAGGAGGACGTTTAGATCTTTTTCAATCTACAGCTCACTTAGGAAAAAGTAAATGGTTTATTGCCGAATCAGATGAAAGTGATGGGAGTTTTCATCATCTTTTTCCAGAGTTAGTGGTTTTAACAAATATAGACGACGATCATTTAGATTTTTATGGTTCTTTGTTTGAGATGAAAAAAAACTTTTATGATTTTTTGAAAAAGATTCCCTTTTATGGAGCTGTCATAGCTTGTGGAGATTGTAAAAATGTAAGAGAGATTTTAAGTCAAGGATTTTCAAGACAATTTTATTTGTATGGTTTTTCTAAAAACAATGATTTTGTTTTGAAAAAAAAGAAAGATCAGTATTTTGTTTATTATAAAAACAAAAAATGGACAGAGTTTACAGTTCCTTTAAAAGGTGATTACAATGCTTTAAATGCTTTAGGGGCTATGATTTGTGCCTACACTGCAGGTTTAAAAAAATCAAAGATTTTTACAGGCTTACAAAATTTTAAGGGAGTTAAAAGAAGAAGAGAGTTTAAAGGAAGTTATAAAGGCTGTTTATTTTATGATGACTACGCTCATCATCCTACAGAGTTGTTAGCTCTTTTATCAAGTTTTAAAAAGGAGTTTCAAGATCGACGTCTTATCGCTTTTTTTCAACCTCACCGTTACACAAGATTTCAAAGTTGTTGGGCAGGTTTTTTAAAAAGTTTCGATCTTGCTGATATCTTATATGTTTTACCTGTTTATCCTGCGGGAGAAGAGCCTATAGATCATATTAATTCTCAAAACTTTGTTAAACAAATTAAACATAAAAAAGCTTATTTTATAAAAGAAACTGAAGTTTATTCTACTTTTTCTAAACTCCTCAAGGAAAAAGATGTTTTTATCACTTTAGGGGCAGGTTCTGTTTATAGTTATGGAGAATCTTTACTTTCTAAGTTAAAACAAGCTTAAAATTTATGAGCTTCAAGATGCTCTCTCATGCAAGAGATAATACTTAGAGATTGTTGAATGTATTTTTCTACTTGTAAAGGAGGAGAAAAGCTTTTCTTTTCTTGAAAAGAATTCATTTGTTTTACATAACTTGGAAGATGTTTTCTTAAACCTTCCATGGAAAAACTTTCTCTATAAAGTAAAGTTTTAATGAGGAGTAGAATTTTAATATCTTTTTTTGAAAAAAGTCTCTGATTGTTATAAAATTTTGTAGGTTTTAAAAGAGGAAGTTCTTTCTCCCAGTATCTTAAAACATAGGGAGAAAGAGATAAAAACTGTGCAGTTTCCCCTATTTTAAAATTCAATTTACAAGGTAGAGTTTTGATTTTTCCTTCAATATCTTTAAAAGATTTTTCAATATCAATCATGGTTTAAATAATTTTTTTAAATTAGAACTTGCATGAAAAAGTATAACTCTTCTTGGAGAGATAGTTAAATTTTCTCCTGTTCGAGGATTTCTTCCTGGTCTTGCTCTTTTATCTTTAAGTATGAATTTTCCAAATTTATTAATTTTAACTCCTACTCCTTCATTTAAAGACTCTTTGATAATATTAAAAAAACTATCTATAACACTTTCTCCATGTTTTTTACTGTAGCCAATTTTATTATAGACAGAGTTGACCAAATCAGATTTTTTTAAAGTTTGATGAGATCTTTTTTTCATAGCACTTAAAAGTATAATTTATTTGAAAAAAATTATACATAACCCTTAAAAAGAATAAGGCTATGGTCTAGTTAAAAAATTCAAAGGATAAAAAACGAAATCTAAAATAGCCTTTAAATAGAACTTAAGAAGATGTTATAATTTTTTGAAATCTTAAATACTCTATTTTTTTGCTAACAATTTGTTTGTTTTAAAAAGGAGATAGGCTGACCATATAAGAGATAAAACAAGACACAAACGACCTAAATTATTTACAAACAAAGCAAGGTTTGAGTACTGATCTAAAATATCCATTTTAGTTAAAAGTAAATACCAATCATGAGATAGTTTTTTTGCCTCTCCCTGAGCTCCCGTTAGAAGTGGAAGATAGAGAGCTTTTGCATCATAAATATAAGGGGCAATATCCATTAAATTTTGCCCAAACCACCAAAATGTAATAGAGGCCGAAAAATTATTACTTTTTATTAAAAAGTAATACATACAAATAAAAGGAACAAGGCACTGAAAAAGGCTTCCTCCTAAAATAGTAAGAAATTCTCCAAAAGGAATAAAAAGAATATGTCCCGCTTCATGAAAGACAAGGTTGATATTATGTAAAAAAGAATCACTTGCTCCATAAGGATCTTCAGGAGAGGGGGCTTTGGCTAAAAAACGAATTCCTAAAACAAGAACAACGAAAAAAATAAACACCTGCGTTGAAAATTCATTGTCTGTTTGATTCTTTGGAATATAAAGGATTTTTTTTAAAAGTTTTTTAACTTTTGGAGAAAGATAGATAATGAGCTTATAAAGTAAAGTTTTTTTTTGGGGAGTTTTCATGTTTTTGTGAAGGAGGAAAAATAGGCTTTAGTAAGACTCCTTGAAAATCTTTCGTGACTTTCTTCTGGCATTAATGCATTTGTCGTGCGGTATAGCCATGAATAAAAGATCCCAAATTCCACCTCTTTGAAAAGGATTTAAAGTACCAAACAAACCTAAAACTTCCACCTGAGGTTTCTCTTTAATATCTAATAAAAAAGGGTTAATTTGAGGACCTATAAGCCTTATTTCTTCTTGGTTTTGATTGTTTTTTATCAAAACAGAGAGTTGATAAATTCCATCTTTTTCAAGGAGTTGACTCATAGGAAGATAGAACTCTGAAGAATAATTATGATCATTTGTTTTAACTTTTTCTTCTTCAGGTTCTATAAAATCATACCATCTGATGGTACCTTTTGAATCTAGGTTGTAACTTTTTGGAATTTGTACCCCTTCAGAATAGGTATAGTATTGATCATGAAATTCTCCCCTTACCATTTTTCCACTCTCTAAGTGATTAGCTTCGAAGGCAAAAGAAAGATTTGTGTTCTTCCAAGAAGCCTTTGTTACTTCTATTTCCATAAAATGAAGAGCGACTCCTTGTTCTTCTTCTTCTAAATTGACCCATCCCATACTGAGCTGAGCTAAGATTTTTGCAGAATGCCCTGGGCCAAAAAGAACATAAGCTTCCCTTGTCCATGCCTTTTCACCTTCTATATTTGAGCAGAGATGATCAAAGTGGATTTGTGTATTTTGAGAAAAAACTTGAAAGTCTTTTAATACAGAACAGGTTTCTGGATTTAAGTCCTTACAAGCTAAACTTTTATGACAAGAAAAACTAGTAAGTAAAAAAAAAGATAAAAGATATTTTATATAGATCTTTTTCATAAAAAACCCCTAATTTCAAATTAGGTTTGATTATATCCTAAAGAATTTAATTTTGCAAGATTTATCTAATATATTAGAGGAATTATATATTGGATGCCCCATAAATCTTATTGATAGACTTTAAATATAGGGTTTTAAAATTTATTAGTGAGACAAAAAAAAGCTAAAATTTTTAAGTGCCTATGAATTTATGAGCAAGTTTGTCTCAAAAAGAAAGGCAGTTAAATTTTTTAAAAAGACACGCTGGTCAAAGGGAGTTATTTGTCAACACCGCGGATCAAAAAGAATGTCTGAAAAAGCTAATAGAATGGGAGTTTATCGCTTTTAAAGATTGTAGGAAAGAGTTTTCAATTCAAACAGGAACGGTATTTGAGGCAATCACCTTTCCTTTTAAAAAGTGGTTATATGTTATTTATTTACTTCAAACAGCCCGTAAGGGAGTTTTTACAGCTTTCAAAAAAATAGGAATCACTCAAAAGACAGCTCCACAGGCTAAGAAAAGCTTTTGGAATTAAAGGCGATCTACTGTCTGGCAATGTTCAATTGGATGAAACTTGGTTTGGCGACTTATCCAAAAACAAACACAAGTCTAAGTTTAAATAAAAAAAAGTCTTGGAAAGAATCTAAGGCTATGGTTCCAAGGCGGAAATAAAGTAAAGACTAAAGTCATTAAACAAGCTTCTAAGCTTGAATTACAAGGCAACATAATAGACATGTATAAAGAGGGCAGTAAAATTATGACAGACCAAGTTACGTACTACCACACTTTAGATAAAAATCTTTATTCACAAACAACTCACACCAATCAATATGTAAATAAAGAGACTGGAGCTACAACAAACGCCATTGAAAGCGTCTTTAATTAAAAGAGGACATAAAGGAGTCTATCATCACTTTTCTAAAAAACATATTCACAGATACTTAGAAGAGTTTAACTTTAGATTGGATAAAGAAAATTGTGTATAGACATAATGGATAGAGTTAAATCATTAGTCAAAGTGTCTGAAATAAAAGACTTACTTATGAAAAACTTATTAGATAAAATCAGCCTTTATAGCTTTTCCAATCTTTTTAGCCAATAAGACAGGAACAGCATTGCCCACCATTTTATAGCCATTATTTGTTTATAAATAAATTCAAAATTATCAGGAAAGGTTTGAATTCTGGCACACTCCCTTACTGATAATCTTC
>JACOND010000022.1 GCA_014323935.1 Bdellovibrionales bacterium | reverse complement strand
AAATAATTTGTTTTTGCTGTTTGTTTTTCCATAAACTCAAGATGTGTTTTTGATTATTTAAAAGAAGTTGTAAAAAAAGGCAAGCTCTTTTTTTAATTATAATATAACAAACCCAATCTAAACAATTCTTATTTAATGAATCGTACATCTCTGGTGAATAGAGTTAAAAAACAACTTCAGGAGATAAATCCCAAAAACACATTAGGTAAGTTTAAAATTAATGTAAAAAACACCCCCCTTACCTAAAACCAGATATAAAATGAAACAGCAAAAAAACTATGTAAAAATGACAAGAGATGTTGTCTTTAAAAAGTTCTTTGTAGACAAACCAGATATTTTAAAACATTTTCTAAACATCCAAGAAGTTAGAAAAAAAGACATCTAAATAAAAACCTCAAAAGAAAAAAAGTATTGAATTTTTAGATAGCAATCTTCCAACATCTAGGAGGGAAAAAAGTTTCCTTAGATTTGAGAGTGAAACTCTCTGAGGATAAGGAGGAGGCGATGAGTTATTTTACAAAGTTATCAGAAGAGATTACAAGAGTGCCTAAAGTTCCGCAGTAAAGATGGATTAAGACAAACAAGCTTTTGAAGAAGGCATAGAGGACAAGCGGAAAAAACAGGTCTTTAAATTACTGGTGTGGATACAATTATGAAAGTAACAGGCTTTTCAAAAATTAAGATTCTTAAACTAAAAAAAAGGCTAAATTCTCCTAATCAATATAAATGTCATGCTTTTTTATTCATTATAGGCTTTGAATGTGGTATCTCTTTTCAAGCTAATATTGGAATATGAGTGGTATGTACTTCTTTGCTTCAGTTATTTCTTAATAGTACATCCTTTAAAAGTTTTTTATTTAAAGCTTTCTATTTTTTCCATCTTAGGAACTTGACTTCCTTGACCTATTAAACGAACTTTATAACGATCAAAGCTTCCTTTATCTTCTTTATAAGCTGAAAACATAATATTTAAAAAATTAAAATTTAGGTTTTTATCTAAATCTATTTGAAGAGCTATGTTATAAGAATCAATTTTTAGTCTTCTGTAATAACTAAAAGAACTGCTTCCTTTCATTTTGATGTTTAAAGCATCTTCTGAAGTTCCTAATTCCACTTTTTTAAAAATTAATTCTCCCTCCTTTATTTGAAAGTTCAATTCTATTTTGGTCCAATTAATGGGAGGTAAATTTAAAGGTCCTAAAAAAGTATCTAATTGAAGTTTTAAGATTTTGATAGTTTGTCCTGTTAAATAAAGCTCTGATACAATACTTTCGGTATCTTGAAGAGATCCCTTCCAAGAAAAATCTCCTTTAACTTTTCCTGACATATTGGGATATAAGAAATCTAAATCTTTTAAGTCAATACTGTTAGAAGAAGAGTTAATAAAAAAAATCTTTTCTTTATTTTCATCCTCAACAATTTTTTTCCTTCTAAAAAGTAAGCTAAGCCTTGAATCTTCATGAACTAAATTGACTTTAACAGTTCTTTTAAAAGCCAGCAAGTCTTTCCAAGAAAGTGAAATAAACAGAGAATCCAACTGATTTCTTTTTTCTTGATACACAAAAGATATGTTTTTTAAAAAAAGACGAGGAGGAAATAAATTAAATTTCAAATCATCAAAATCAAAACTTAAAAAATTTTGCTTTTGAAAACTTTTTATATTTTTTTCAAGAAATTCGCTTAAAGGGAATCTAAAGATAAAAAAAACAATTGTAAGACATAAGATAAGAACTAAATTTTTCTTATATTTTTTTAAAACAAAAAAGATTTTTTTTAATAATGTTTTCATACTATTTTTATGTTAATAAACTATTTTCTAAATCCCTGTCTATGCCCTAGCTCATTCTTATTTAAGACCTTTTTTTTTTATTTCTTTTTTGTCAATAAAAAGTCCTTTTGGTTTTTCTTTTGAATCTATAGAAGCTTTTTGATCTTCAAAGCGTCTTGGTCTTTGAATGTTTTTAGATAAGGCTTCTTGGACAGTGAAAAAAGATAACTTATAATAAATGTCATAATGTTTTTTATAATCCTCATTTTCTCTAAAGACTAGTTCATCTAAACGAATTTGAGATAAGTTTTGAAAATCTGCTCCCAATTGGATAGCTTGTTTAATATTAAGATTTTTAACAGACACATTAAAAAAAACATGTTGAATCAAAGGAGACAGAGAAAAAGGCTGAGATTCTTTGCTTATATCAAAATCATCTAAAGAGTATTTTTGAATCAATTGAGTGATACTATTATGAATGAATTGAATTGAAGAGTTTTTAAAAGCTCGGGATTTCTTTTTTCTTAATTGTTCTAAATCAAGAGATAGCTCATATTTGTTCTTGAACTGCAACCAAGAGGAAAGAGAAACACTTAAATAATAAACAGGAACACTTAAAATACAAATAGAAAAAACACTAAGAAGTCCATATTTTAAAAAATTTTGAGTTAAAGCATTTAAAGATTGATATCTTTCTTTTAAAATATTAAAAGAGTTACTTTCTAAAAGCCGATTTTCAAGTTGCTTTCCATATTCTAAAAATCTTTGTTTCAATTTATTGATATCTAGCACTTTAAAATCCTATTTAAATTGAAAAGAGTAAGAAAAAACAGCCTTTATGTGTTGGTCCTTTTTTTCAGATTCATCTGAAGAAAGCATCTTATTTTGATCTCCTTTTGAATTTATTGAAACAGCCTTCTTTTTAGCTTCCCCTGAAGAAATAGACTGAGCTAAGGCGAGAGTTTTAAGAAACTTATAAAAATCCTCTTGCTTTGAAGAATCAATGCTTCCTTTTATTTCTATTTTTGATCCAAAAATTCTCAAAGATTCTAAATTCAAATTCCATTTTTCCGAAGAACCTATTTTGTGAACGACTTTTTCTAAATAATCCAAGGAATTTGCTTTAGAGAGTTCTTTTTTAATGATCTCTTTAGCTTCTAATATTTTTCGCTCTTTTTTTAAAAAACTTTCCACATTTTCTACATTCAATTTATTAGGAGATAAGTAAGCAATTTTACGACCATATTCATTAAAAACCTCCTCAATTTGAAGCAAAAGTTTAGACGTCTCATAGTCTTTAACAACAACATACGAAAGTAAAATGAAAAAAGCCATACAAGCTATAATAGCTTTCTTTTTTAATTTTCCTAAAGAAAATAAAGAAGGTAACTGTTTTTTAGAATGTAAAAAGTCTAAACCTTGGTAAGGATATCTTTTCAATCCCTCTAAAGCTAAACCTGTAGCAATTAAACCATAAGCTTGTTCTTTCCAGTTCCAATGAGGAAAAGGAAGAAATTTTTTTAGACTATGAAAAGGTATATTGAGCTTTTTTTCTAAAAAAACATTTAAATTTCTAATGATAGAACCAGGACCAAAAGTTCTCACTTTAGAGATTTTTACATTCTCTTTACTTGCTAAAGACATGTTTAAAAGATTAAATTGAGAGATCAATTTTTCGACATGTTTTTTAACTAAATTAGAAAAGAAAACCTGTTCTTTGCTAAAACCTTGATTTTGAGTCAATAAAAAACTTTTATGAAAAAACTCCTTCCAAGCTTTACTTTTATCTAATTTATAAATTTTTTTCATTTCATCTATAATTTCTCTACAACCCCAATCTAAACTAGAGCTATGGTTTAAAAAACCGTTTTTGAAAAAAAGCAAATAACTATTTTCAATTCCTAAATAAATATAAGTTTCCACCAATTCTGAATTCTGAGACTTAGAAAGAGGGGTATTCCAAGCTTCTAAAAGATTTACTAAAGAAGAAATGGAACAACTTAAAAAATGTATCGGTCTTTTGACAGATTTTAAAAAAGATAAAAAAGAAGATATCGATTCTTCAAGAGTTACAAAGACTAAAACATCACTTTGATTTTTTTCTCTTATTTGACACACTCTAGCATCAAATAAAATTTTATTAGACTGAAAGGGGGTATGTTCTTCAACTTCAAAAGGAATTGTCTTTAAAATCTTAAACCGCTCTTTAAAAGGAAGTTGAAGAGAAAAAGAAGCCACAAGACTTTGAGGAAGGCAGTAACAAAATCGAATGTTTTGACCTTTATACTTTTGTTCTCTTTGAGCTATCTGCTCAGATAACATTTTTAGTTTTTTTTCCTCTGAGCTATCTTCCCAAAAAAATTCCTTAATAGAAAGAAGTTTTAGCTTTTGTTTCAATAAAGAGACTTCAGAAATACAAAAACTATCTTTTAAAATATATATGCCTAAACTAACCATGATAGAATGCTTTCAAAACTTTTAGTCATCTAAAGAATTTTCTTTCATATACATTATAACTAAAGATTTATAGTAAGTGTAGTCAATCTTTAATTCGTTTTGCTTAGGTTTTGGACTTTCTGTTTGGTCTGTTTTTCCTGGATTATTTAGATTTGCTTTCCGTCTTTTCTTTTCTAAAGAAAGAATTTTTTGATATTGCAAAGAGGTAGAAGATAAATCATAAAGCAGGGCTTCTAACTCAACTTTTTGTGACCGATACTCCCCTAAAGATTTAATACGAAAGGCCACAGGAAAATTAAAATTTAACATATCTAAATGTCCATAATTTTCCTTTAACCCCCCACAGATATCATAGCCTTGTTGCTGGCTAAATTGACAAAAATCATCTTCGCCGGTAAAGGGCCGATAGTCCTGGGAATCAGCTGAAATTCTCAGCATAACCTGCTCTACGACATCTAGAGGAAAACCAAGGGCTGATAAAGTTTTATCCTTTACATAATTTATATTTAAAGACCAAGAGCCATAAACAGTTGTATAAGGTTCTAAAATTTGATACAAACTTTTGTCTATTCCTTGAACTTTACTCAGCTCTTCTATAGAAATAAAAGAACGATTCAAAATTGCAATTCCTTTTTTTAATAGACTTTCTAAACCTCCCGATTGACTTTCATTATCCGTATCTATTTCATCTGAAATATTATCTAAAATCTCTCTGATATCTGATTCATCATATTTATCTCTCAAACGTTCGTCTTCTTCTATCGACAAAGACAAAAGTCTAAAAAGAGCTTCATAGGTGAATTCTTGCAGGAAAGGAAAAGGACTAGACAAATTATTGAGATCAAAACGACCATCTTCTGGCTCTATAAAAACAAAGTAAGACCCTTCTACAAATGATTTCTGCTTTAATTCCTCAAGAGCCTCTTTTTCACTTTCTAAAAGATCCTCATTTAAAGTTAAAGGCCAATTAAAAGGAAAAGTCCAAAACTGATTTAAAAGAGAAGCAAATTGAGATTTTCCTTTTGTCGGAAGAGATTTTTCAGCTCCTTTAAACATAGAAAGTCTCATTAAAGCTATATCTATACCGGCTTGAGCATTAAAACGAGCCTTCATTTGATCGACAGAGTAACGACGAATTTGATAATAATTTTGAGTGTCTAACCAAGTTCCCTGAAGAAGAGGTATAATAAGAGCAGAAAGAGCTAATAAAATAAGTAAGGCGGCTCCTGATTTTTGTTTCATTTTTTTATAAAAAAACATATTAAAAGCTTTATAACTTACTAAAAGATGTAAAACCTTTTGAATAAGGATTCCATTCATGTAAATATTTATTAGATACAAAAAAAATCCAAGTCTCTAAGGCGGTCTCTTTATTTTTTACATTCATCTGAACTCGAACAGGAAGAGAAAAAAAGGGAACTCCTTTCAATTTTCTAAAATCTTTTTCTACAGACCAAAAATCCTCCCATTTAGAATTTAACAAACGAAAATCAGAGGAGTAAGAAAAATTTAAAGACTCAAAATTTTTCAAAACAACAAGTTTATCTTCTTTTAAGTCTTCTCTCTCAAAAGCATTCCAATAAGGCGTTTCATATCTCATAAGACAAGAGGGAGAATCTATCTCATCAGGACAAGATTCAACAATGTAACGAATTCTAAGCCACTGTTTAAAAGAATCCTTTTGAGAGAAAGTATAAGAGACAAACTCCATCTCTTGACTCTTACCCTTAAAGGCAATTTGAGAATCTAAAAATAAAGGAGCTTTTAAATTTTTAGGTTTTTTAGGATTTTTCAAATCTGATTCTTCGAGAGGAAAATTCTGCTTTAAATTTTGATTTAAATCTAAAAAATAAGTGGAAGAAGATAAATCTCTTTTAATTAAATTAAGACTGTTATAAATAGAATCTTTAGCTTGTAAATTTCCTTGTATTTTATTGACATGTCGGCGGGTTTGCTTTACAATTTGAACAATAGATAAAAAAAGAAAAGTAAAAATACTTAAAGCAACAAGTATTTCTAAGAGAGAAAAAGCTTTAGAGTTTTTTAATATCATAAACTCGAACCTTTTGGAATGAATTTCATGATTTGATTTAAAATAAAAGAAGGTGACTCTTCATAATTTACAAAATAGGAACTTAAAGAAAGTTCTATGCTTTTTTCTTTTTTCGGAGGATTATAAAAAACTGTCAATTTAAGTTCTATCACTGTATCAGATAAAATAGATTTAAAAGATTGCACCCATTGTTCATTGAGCTGAGTTTGTGGGATTTGAATTAAAGACAAAATAATATCTTCACTTGGCAAAGGAATTTTTTGTGTTTCATAAAACCAAGTGTAATAAGGCTCTTGTTCAAACTCACCTTCTCCACTTGCTGGAAGATTTATAATATTAGGACCTTGAAATTCAGTTTTTAAATCCAACATTTTATTTTCTAGTATTTGAGACATTTTTTCTAAATGACGGGTTTTCTTTGCACGTCGACTATTTCCGTAAGAAATTTGAACCACCAAAGAGATCAAACCTGCTAAAAGCAAAACCGTAGTTAAAACTTCAATTAAACTAAAAGCCCTTTGATTTAACATATGTTAAAAGTATCTCTTAAGATTTACAATCTTTCAAGAAGCAAGATGTATAAACCAAGATTTTTGACAGAATCTATCAAAAAGGAAATCCTTAAAAAAAGAGGGATTTATATATTTTAGACCACAGAATAAAGCCTTAAAAGAAACGCTGTTTTCTTTAAAAGGATACTTTAAAGAAAGCGAAAAATCAAAGAAAAACCCCTATAAAAAATTTTTAAAACTTGAAACTCCTTTGCGAGCTGTTTGAACTGAAAACTCTTTACGGCAAGCTTTACATTTATAAATGTCTATAAGGCTTTTTCTTTCAACCATTCTTTTTAATTGGCATTGTTGTAGCTCATAGAGCTAAAACTTTGTCTTTTTTCTATCTCTAATAAGAAGCTCCTAAAAACCTTACACTTAAAGGTTACTATAAGCTTTATTCGGTGTAAAATATCTAATTTCCATTATTTTTTTATCAGTTTGGAAGTGAATTGCATGTAACTATTATGGAGTGACTTTAACTTAATTTAAAATCAGGAGGTAATAAATGAAAAAGCAAAAAAACTATATAAAAATGATAAGAGATGTCGTCTTTAAAAAATTCTTTGTAGATAAACCTGATATCTTAAAACGTGTTTTAAAACATTTTCTAAACATTCTTGAAATTAGAGATCAAGAATTCTAACATCCCAGTAGAAGAAAATAAAAAAACCTCAAGAGAAACAAAGCCTTAAATTTTTAGACAGCAATCTTAACTGTAGAAAATCTAGGAGGGAAAAAAGTTTCCTTAGATTTGAGAGCGAAACTCTCTTCAGGAGAGGAGAAGGAGTGTTTATCAAGAGATAAGGACATTGAGAAAGCGATGAGTTATTGTACAAATTTATCAGAGGATGAGATCTTAAAAAGAGTTAGCCTATGATGAGTACCGCAGGAAAATGGATTATAGATTAGACAAAAATTGTGAAATAACAGGTCTTTAAAAAAGCCAGATATAACAGTGTTTTCTTTCAGCCATTCTTTTTGATTGGCAGTGTTGGCAAACAAATCTCTTTGGTCAGAATGTCTTTTCAAATAATTTGATAGCCTTTCTTTTTGAAGGAAATCATAAAAACTAAAACTTTTTCTTTTCTCTACATAATAATAAGCCCTAAAAACCTTACACTTAAAGGTTACTATAAGATTTAGGAAAATATATAATTCCCTTTCAAAATAAAGAAGGAGTCCTAGATTTTAATAGGACTTTTAAAAAAACCTTTTTCTGTAAGAATTCCAGTAATTAACTTATGAGGTGTAACATCAAAACTAGGATTCCAAATATCAGCTCCTTTTTGAGACCAATAAAAAGACAGCTCTTTTGAAGGTCTTAGTTCAATAGGAATAGAAAAACCTTTCTTTAAAGAAGCATCAATAGAATGAAAGGGAGCTACAACATAAAAAGGAATTTTAAAATGTTTACAAATAACCGCCATATTATAAGTTCCTATTTTATTAGCAGTATCCCCATTTAAACTAATACAATCAGCTCCAACAAAAGCTTTATGAATTTTCTTTTGAGAGATCAAATAAGCCAGCATGTTATCGCAAATTAAAGTGCAAGCAATGTTTTCCTGCTTCAATTCCCAAAAAGTAAGACGAGAGCCTTGATTACAAGGTCTTGTCTCACAAACATAAACATGAAGATCTTTCTTTTTTTTAAAGGCCTTTTTAATAACTCCTAAAGCTGTTCCTATACCTCCGGTAGCTAAAGACCCTGTATTGCAATAAGTTAAAATCCCCTCTCCTTTGCTGAGGAGACTTTGAGCTTTTTGAGCCATCAAATCACAAGCTTTTCTATCGGATTCATAAATAGATAAAGCCTGCTTTAATTTACCTAGAGGACTCTTTTTTTTAAGAACCTTATCAACAGCTTTAGCTAAATGAACAGCCGTCGGTCTAGATTCTTTAAGTTCCCTAGCTAAGGATAATATATCTTTTGCTTTAGGATTTTTATAAGTATATTGAGCTAAACTAAAAGCTGCGGTGATTCCTATCAAATTTGCTCCTCTAACCTTCATGTCCTTAATAGCCTTAGACATTTGCCTAGGATGATTGATGGAAATAAACTTTTTTTTTTCAGGAAGAAGAGTTTGATCTAAAATAAAAAAACTTTTAGTAGGAGAAAAACGAAAAGCTAAAACCTCTATATTTTTCATTTTCTCATCTCGTACCATTTTTTTAGCTTATTAAATCTCGCAAATATATCTTCCAATTTCATATCTAAAATAAATATCCAATTCACTTACGCTAATGAAACCCTTTTTATCTTGCATGTAAATAGAAAGAGTACAAATTCTCCTAATATAATTTATATCTGAACATTCCATCTCCATATAACTAAAAGATTCAGTGACATCATCATTCACTTTAAGATTGTATTTTTGAAGAAAATTTTTGTTACTAAAATCAACATCACTCTCCTTAATTTTCATTAATTTAAATTTTTCTCTTCGATAAATCTTTCCTTGAAATGATACAAAAGTATTTTTACAAATATTTGGTTGTAAAAGCAAAGCATTGATGTGGAGAAAAAGCTGTTCTTTTCTATTTTCACTTTTTAAATCACTCGTTTGTTTATACATATTATTAAAAGCTGTACTCAAACCTAAAATAACAATCAATCCAATCACAGAAGCCACTAAAACTCCTATTAAGGAAAAACCTTGATTCTTAGGTAATTTCTTTACCCATTTAAACCCCGTATTATATAATGATGCTCTTTTCATGAAAATTAAATATGTCTATCCTCCAAGTCCTGGTAAAAAGATCTAATACTCTCTGATTTAAAAGAAGTAGGTTTAACAAACATACAATTTCTGAACATTTTATCTCCCTATACAATTACCTTCACTATCAAGTCTGATACCCATCTCCCTAGCTGTAATAAATTCATCTTTATCTTGTGTGTAAACAATCAGAGTCCATGTTTTCTCATCCTGATTACAAGCATGAGTACATTCCATTTCCATATAACTCAAAGACGGATGTTTAAGATTGTATTTTTTAAGAAAATTTTTATCTTTAAAATCAATATCACTATTTTCAAGTTTATAGAACGTAAAAGACTCGTTATCAAAAATTTTTTCTTTGATGGATTCATCATTATTAAAAGTTGCATCACAAACTCTTTTTTTTCTCATTAAAGAGTGAATACGCATAAAAAGTATTTCTTGTTTATTTTCATTTCCCAAACTTTCAACTTGTTGATTCAAGTTTTTAAATGTTGTAGCTACACCTAACATAACAATCAATCCAATCACAGAAGCTGCCACAACTCCTATTAAGGAAAAACCTTCATTCTTTAAATAATTTTGTTTTTTTTTGAGGAAAATCTTTTTATTAAAAAAACAAAAAGAGAGTTTTCTTAATAAATTAAGCACAAGTTTATAGAAGCATATTAATTTCATGAAATCAAGTAAAATCTGGGAGGTTTTAGCTTTGAATCCCTCAAATGTCCTCATTCTACAGAAAAATATTAAACAGCCACTTCAGCTTTGAGAGCGGGATGACACTTATAATTTATTAACTTAAAGTTCTCGTATTTATAGTCAAATAAACTTTTCTCAGGTTTGATCTCTATCTGAGCTAAAGGATAAGTTTTTCTTTTTAACTGAGTTTTAACTTGTTTAAAATGATTATGATAAATATGAACATCTCCAAAGGTATGAATGAACTCTTTTGCTTTGAGCTGACAGACCTGAGCTAACATTAAAGTTAAAAGGGAATAGCTAGCTATATTGAAAGGAACTCCTAGAAAAGCATCCGCACTTCTTTGATAAAGTTGACAGCTTAAATTTTGACCTGCAACATAAAACTGAAAAAAAGCATGACAGGGAGGAAGAGCCATTTGATTTAATTCCCCTGGATTATAAGCGACCACTAAATGCCTCCGAGATTCTGGATTTTTTTTTAGGTTTTCCACCAAGCAAGAGATCTGATCAATACTCTCTCCTGTAGGAGTTTTCCAACGTCGCCACTGAGCTCCATAAATAGGACCTAAATCCCCTTTTTCATCCGCCCATTCATTCCATATTCGAACTCCTTTGTCTTGAAGATAACGAATGTTTGTATCTCCTTTTAAAAACCATAAAAGCTCATGAATAACAGATTTAAGATGAACTTTTTTCGTTGTAACTAAAGGAAACCCTTGAGTTAAATCAAATCGTAGCTGATAAGCAAATAAAGACCTTGTTCCTGTCTTTGTTCTATCTTGGCGGTCGATTCCTTTTTCTAAAATTTCATTTAATAGAGCTAAGTAAGATTTCACAAGTTAAAGATTACTACAAACTCTTTTTTTTGAAAAGCTCTTTAGCACACTGTTTAATCCTCTTACAAAGACATGAAAAAAAACAAAATCAAAAAAAGCATATTAATAAGCATGATCACTTGAAATCTTTTATCCCTAAACAAAGAGAAAAAATCTTGATTTTGACTTTCTAAAAAGCAATGAATCAAACGAGACATATAATCCACTTCAAAATTGACAAGATCTCCTTTTTTAAGCTTTGATAAATTACTTCTTTTTAAAGTTTCTGGAATCAAACAAAATTCCAATTCTAAAGCTTTTACTTTATTGACAGTTAAACTAACTCCATTTAAAGCAAGATAAGATTTGACAGGTGAAAATTTTTTAAAGGATTTAGGAATCTGAACTGTTAAAAAATAACTCTCTCCTTTTTTTTCTTTTTTTTTAACAAGAGCTTTAGCATCTACGTGTCCTGTTAAAATCTGTCCTCCTAAAGCCGACTGTAAGCTTAAAGATCTTTCTAAATTCAAAGTCTCTTCTTTTATTTTTTCTTCTCTCCAGCCTGTAATTTTTAAAGTTTCCGGAGCTAAATCAAAGCTCATACTCTTTTTATCAAAATCAACTAAAGTCAAACAAACTCCATTGACAGCAATACTCTCTCCCTTCTCTAAAGAAGTAAAAGAGTCCGGTCTTTTTAAAGTCAGTTTTAAAAGATTTTCTTGGCTTTTTGTTTTTAAAACAAAGCTAACAGCTTGAATTAATCCTGAAAACATTTGAATTTTCCTTTCCTTAAAAGATATAAAATCAAAGTCTTATTTAAAAACTTTTTGACCGCTTAAATCAAAAACAAGACGTTCTAAAGCAAGACTTCGAGACGCTTTTATTCCGACAAAATCTCCTTGCTTCCATGTTTTTTTTAAAAAAGAAACACAGTCCAAACTATAAGTCTTAAAAGCTTTAAAAAAACCCTTATAAGACTGTTTCCTAAGTTCTTTTTCTATTAAGGAGGAATTCTCTCCTATAAAAAAAATAACTTTTGAAGAAAGAAGTGTCTCGTTATAAGCTAAGTTTTTATGGTAATTTTCTGATTCCTCTCCAAGTTCCCTCATATCTCCTAAAATTAAAATACGATTGTTACCAAGACAAGCCTTTTCACAGTGCTTTAAAAAAAAATTCATACTTAAAGGGTTTGCATTATAGGCGTCAAAATACAAAGAGATTTTTTGCTCTTTTAAAAGAAAATACTTTTGACGTCCTTCTGGAATCTGGCATTTTGAAAACTTTTTCCATAGACTCTCTGGTTTTAAACCCATAGCTAGACCTATAGCTCCTGAACACATTAAATTTTCTAAATTCTCTTGACCTGAAAATAGCACTTCTGCTTCTGACTCATAGTCTCCAACTCGTCCCCTAATCAAGGATTTCCTTTTTCCTTGTCTCACAAAATTCAACTGCAACTCAGCAGAATTTTCATAAGAAGAAAAACTGAAAATCTTTTGAGGAATTTTCTCTGTTTTATTAAAAAAATTTTGAGATAATTTTTTCCACATGTTTTTTGTCCATGGATTATCTCTATTAAAAATCCAAGAAGCTCCGGGACTTTTTAAATAAATCTCTTGTTTTTCCTGAGCCACTCCCTCTACACTTTTAAGTCCTTTTAAATGAGAAGCTCCCACTGTTGTAACAACGCTGATGTTAGGTTTAGATAAACCAGTTAAAAAAGAAATCTCTCCTTCTTGATTGCTTCCTATTTCTTGAATTAAAACCGCTGATTTTTTTTTAACATTCAAAAGAGAGAGACTCACCCCTATTGAATTGTTATAACTTTTAGGACTCGAAAAAGGAGAAAAATCTGACAAAATCGTTTTTGTAAAAGAACACGTAGTGGTTTTTCCATTACTTCCCGTAATAGCTATGACATAAAACTGCTGTTTTTCTCTCCAAGCTCTTGCTAAATCTGTTAAAGCTTTTAAAGTGTCTTGAACAAGGAGGACAGTGACATCTGGACTTTTTAATAAAAACCGAGACTTTTCTAAATCACTTACAACAAAAGCTTTAGCCCCTTTATCTAAAGCCTCTTTTAAAAAATCATGACCTTCAAATCTTTTCCCTTTGATGGCAAAAAAAACATGAGCTTTTAAATCTTTTCTAGAATCAATTCCCACCCCTTGAAAAGAAGAGTCCCCTGCCTTTAAAACCTGTTTACAAGTTAAAGATTCAATTAAAAAAGAAGATTTCATAAAATCCTGCCATGTCAAAAAATCTCTTTATTACATTTTAAAATTCTTAATTTTTTAATTCCTTTAAAAAATCAAGAACAACTTGTTTATCAGAAAAAGGCTTTTTTTGATCTTTGACAATTTGAAATCTTTCATGCCCCTTACCTGCTATTAAAACACAAAAAGATTTTTTTGCAAATTGAAGAGCTTTTTCTATAGCTAATTTTCTATCTAACTCTTTTACAATTTTATGAGAAAGAGAAATTCCCTCTAAAGAGTCTTTAATAATTTCTTCTGGATCTTCATGTCTTGGATTGTCTGTCGTTAAAAAAACCTTATCTGCGAATTTTAAAGCCACTTTCATCATTTGATGTCTTTTTTGTTTATCACGTTCTCCCCCGCAACCAAAAACTAAAACGAGAAAAGAAAATTTTCGTTTTAGAGCTTTGAGAACATAAAATAAAGCTTGAGCTGTATGAGCATAATCTATAAAGATATCAAAACCTAAATCTGTTTTTATAGCCTCTAGCCTCCCTGGAACTCCAGGAAAACTTTGTAAAGCCTTTTGACAATCTTCTGCTTTAAAACCTACCAGCATAGCACAAGCTATCGCTGAAACCGCATTATAAACATTATACTCACCTAAAAGAGGAGAGTAAAATTCATAAGTTCCAAAAGAGCTTTTTAATTCAAAAATGGTATGTTCTTTAGAGCTTTCTTTAATACAAAAAACAAAATCAGAAAGGGAAGATTTTCCAAAAGTCCAACATGTTTTTTTTAAACTCTCCTTGATTTTATGAGAGTACTCATCGTCTTGGTTTAACAAATAAAAAAGATTTTTCTGCGAATTTTGTTCGGCTTGAAGAAAGAGTTTTCTCTTCGCTACAAAATACTGATCCATGGTCTTATGATAATCTAAATGATCCTGGCTTAAATTACTAAAAACTAAAGCATTAAAATCAACTCCAAGGGTTCTGCCTTGATCTAAAGCAATGCTTGAAATTTCCATGACAGTAGCTTGAGCTGAGAGTTCTACAAAATCTGAAATTCTTTTAAATAAATCACATGCGACAGGAGTTGTCAGAGAAGAGGGCCAGACTCTGTCGTTTAAATGATGATCTACCGTTCCTATGATTCCTGTAGACCAACCACAGTGTTTAAATAAATGTTCTAAAATATAACAAAAACTCGTTTTTCCATTCGTCCCTGTGATACCAATAGTAAAAAGTTTTCTTGAGGGAAAATCATAAAATTGATTGAGCAAATCTTCTAAAAAAAAATCTTTATACAATAAAACAAGTCCCTCAAAAGAAGGAGGAACAAAAGAAGTCTCTTTAAGTAATAAAGCTCCTGCTCCTTTTTTAACAGCTTCTTGAATATAAAAATGACCATCGGTTTTAAAGCCTTTGAAAGCTATAAATAAAGAATCTTTTTTTACCTTTTGAGAATGAACACAAATCGAAGAAATCTTAGGAAAAAAGGGAGGTTTTTGAATTAATGTATAAGAATTTAATAGAAAGTCTTGGAAATCCATTTTATATCTTTTTCTTCATAATTAAAAAACTTAAAGTGTTCATAAACAATTTTCTGTAAAAAATATTTTTTTACATAAGCTTCCAAACTCTTTTCACACAGACCAAGGTCTTAGTGACTTTATCTTGACAACAAACAAAATATTTTTTTCTTGAATTTACTACTTTTTTTTTATAAATTCAAGGATAAGAATATGTCATTTTTCTTTTTTAAAATCTTAAAAAAAATCATTTTAAATCAAACACAATTTATCTTTTTAATGAGTTTTCTAGGAATTTTAATTTCTTGTCAAAATTCTTCTAGAAAAACCAAAGCCTATGTAGATATCTCAAAAGAGACTGATACCTATCATGACAATCACCAAGACACTTATAATAACACAAATTATAAGGGTCCCTATGATGACAGTAGATACGCTAACCACTATAACAATGGATGTAAAGGACATGAGAATTCTTCGAGATTTAATTCCTTAAGATCTAGCACTCAACTCCTTAGTGTCACAGGAACCTTAGACTACGTGGATTCCATCAACGTAGGAAATTATAGGTTGAGAGGAAGGTGTAGCAATCGAGGGGAAAATGTCCTGTTTACAGTTAATGGATATGAACTCAGTGAAAATCCAATTTGTTCTAAAAACACCTGGGAACTAGAGTTAGACTTAACAGCTGTTGCTTCCTCAGAAAATGATATTATCATTCAAATAAGTCATAGTGGAGAAAGATTATGTAGAACGCTTAAAGTTGCTTTTACAGGACCAGAAAATTATATTCCTGTTCCTTACACAGAAGATCAATATGAAAATAGTTTTTATGTCATGAAATATGAAGCTAAAGTGCTAGGAAAAGGTGAGGCTTCAGCTAAAGCTGTCTCTAAATCTGAGGATGTTCCCATCAGTCGAATCAGTTACGATGAAGCTGTTAAGTTGTGTCAAAATAATGGAGTTAGATATGATTTGATAAGAAATTCTCAGTGGCAAAATATTGCTTTATCTATAGAAGAAACAGATATAAATTGGTCCTCTGGAAGACGAAGCTCTTTTCCAGATAATGCTTTAAACTGCGGAGTGACAAGAAGTCTAGCTAAAGCAGCTTCTTCAGATGACAAACAAGACTGTGCTGATTCGAGTTGTGGTTCGGGTTGGTCCTATAAAAGACGAACACATATTTTAACAAATGGACAAGTTATTTGGGATATGTGTGGTAATGTTGGAGAAATTATGAAGGATAAATACACTTTAAATCAAAGCTTTGAAGGATCTGCTTTTGAACTTAGAGGTCGTCTAAAAGACATGTTTGGTCCTGAAAGAACCTATATAAGAAATACAAATGAGGATACAAGACGTAGAGATGAGCTTAACTGGGGATTAGGAGAGATTGATATTGAAAAAAATCATAACTTGATCATCAGAGGTCTTAATTATAGAACTCGTCAAGGAAATGGAATCTTTTCAACTGAAATAACCACAGATCAAGATACCACGAGAGGCTTAAGATCTCAATATGGTTTTCGTTGTGTTTATATTCCTTGATTTATATTCTCTAGCACTGTTAGATTTAACTTAAAAAAACGAGATTGTAATTTTTTATTTTCGAGAACTTCTCATAGTCACAAGTTCTTCCGCACTTGTAGGGTGAATACCAACAGTTTGATCTAATTGAGCCTTAGTGAGTCTATTTTTAACAGCAACTGCAAAACCTTGTAAAATTTCTCCTGCATTTTCAGCTACAATATGGCAACCTAAAAGAACGTCTGTTTTTTTACAAACCACCCACTTCATATAGCTTTTTTCTTTACAGCCCGTTAAACTTAATTTTAAAGCTCGAAATTGAGTTTCATACACTTTCACCTCATAACCATCACGAAGGGCTTGCTCTTCACTTAAACCTACAACAGCCACTTCGGGTTGAGTAAAAATGGCAGAAGGAATATTTTGGAATTCAAACACTTTTTTATTTTTTCCAAATAAAAATTCACTTAAATAAAGTCCTGAATTGAGGGCAACTGGCGTCAATCGATATCCTTTTGTAATACAGTCTCCTACCGCATAAATACTAGGGCAACTTGTTTGAAAAAAATCATTCACAACAATATATCTTCCTTCGGTTTGAACTCCTGCAGAGGATAAATTCAAACCCTCTAGATTTGCAATCCGGCCAAGAGCCATAAGCACACAGTCTCCTTTCCACAAAGCTCCTGTATTATCTTTTACGACTAAGGATTCTTTTTCTTTTTTAACCTCAACAGGGCTTCGGTTAGCTAACATTTTCAAACCTTGCTGAGATAACTCCTTTTGAAGATGCTCTCTTACAGCTTGGTCAAAACCAGACAAAATCCAGTCTTTTCTAAACATAACAGAGACCTTTGAACCAAGAGTATTAAAAATACTGGCAAACTCTAGTCCAATATACCCGGCCCCTAAAACTAATAAAGAACGAGCTGGTTTTTTTAAATGAAATATTTCATCTGAAGAAAGACAATGATTTTCTCCTTTAATAGAGAGACGGTAAGGCTGACCTCCAACAGCAATTAAAATAAAACGAGCGGTGTATTTTTTCCCTTTGAGTTCTACGCTGTGAGGACCTACAATTTTACCATGACCATATAAAAAATCGACCTTATTTTTTTTTAAAATACCTTGATAAATTGTTTCTAAACGGTGAATCTCTTGATCTTTATTATGAATGAATTCCTCCCAATTTAAAGAAGGGGAAGATATTTGCCAACCATAATCTTTAGCTAATTTAAAATTTTTATTAAATGAACTTGCATAGACCATCATTTTTTTAGGAATACAGCCCCTTATAACGCAAGTTCCCCCTAAACGATCTTTTTCACAAAGAGCCACTTTAGCTCCCAATGAGGCGGACCAGTGAGCCGCTCGAATTCCTCCTGAACCTCCTCCTATAACAAACAAATCATAATCATATTCAGACATAACCATCTTACTTTAAAATAATTTTTAATAAAATATCAAGTTATTAATGATAAAAAATTCTCTAAAGATTCCTTAGGAATAGGAATTCCTTAATTAAGATAAAAAATAAAATACAAAGGCACAAAGTATCTTTTTCATCCAAAAAGGATATTTATTATTTTCTAAAATCAAACTGATGTGTTTTGCTTTTCTATCATTCCATCTTTCTACTTGACTTAAAAAAGATAAAGATTTTTGTTCTTTTTTTGTTAAAATTGCTTTTTGTACTTTTTTAGTAGAATAAACTTTTTGAAACAAAAGATTCCAATTAAATAAATACCCAGGATCTTTTTTTCCTCGAAAACCAGAAATATGTTCATGCCCTAAAATTCTTTCTGGATGATTTAATTTAGAGTATTGAGTTTGAAAATGTTTTAAAACCTTAGAAAGACTCTCATACTGATCTAAAGTAAATGGAAAAATGTTACCATTCCAATTGACAATCTCAATTCCTAGAGAAAAGTCATTAAAATTTTTCCATGAATTGTTTTCACGGTCTCTCCAAAAGCTTTTTCCCGAATGAAAAGCTTTTTTAACCCCTCCCTGCCAACAGGAAACCATTTCATAAACAAAACCCTTTCTATCAATTAAAATATGACAAGAAACAGGTTTAGACCCTAAAAAAATATTTAAGCTCTCTTTTAAACTCTGAGCGGTATAATGTAAAATCACAAATTCAACAGGAATGAATTGATTCTCAAAATGAGGAGAGCGGTACTTTTTATAAACTTGCATGTTTTGAAATCCCTTTTATTTTTCTGTCTTAAAAGAAGAAAGTGAATTTTCACTTTAGTTATACTTTTTTATTTAATCAAGTAAAAGCTTTAGAAAACTTATTTTTTAACTCCTTTCTTATTTTTAATTTTTTGTTTTAATAAAATTATTTGATACTTTTTTAATAAAATAGTAAAAAAATTATCAAAAATGAAACAAAAAAAATACCAACTCAATACAAAAGATCATCAAAAGTTATCTGAGCTTTTAAGAAGAGAACCTACGACTCTAGAAATTGTTCTAGCTTTAGCTCTATGGAATGAACATTGTTCTTACCGCAGTTCAAAAACTCATCTTAAGAAATTTCAGTTTCCTACTCAAAAAAAAATCTCAGCCTTAGGAGAACAAGCTGGAGTCTTAGATTTAGGACAAGGAGAAAAAGTCTGTTTTAAAATGGAAAGTCATAATCATCCCTCTTATCTGATTCCCTATCACGGAGCTTCGACAGGAGTAGGAGGCATTTTAAGAGATATCTTTGCAATGAATGCTCGCCCTCTCGCTTTAGCAGATTACCTTTGTTTTGCAGACCGCTCAGAGGAAACACAAGATTTTGTAAAAAAAGAACATGCCAGACGCGTAAAGGACGTTGTAAAAGGGATTTCAGATTATGGAAACTGTATCGGAATTCCTACTCTTACAGGATATACAGAATTTTCTCAAAAATATAGTGGCAATATTTTAGTTAACGTGATGGCTTTAGGTTATTTTGATTCAAAAACAAAAGTCATGAGTTCTAAGGGGGAAGGAGCTGGAGACTATGTGGTTTATGTAGGTTCAGCAACAGGAAGAGATGGAATTTTAGGAGCAGATATGGCAAGTCAATCCTTTGAAAAAGAAAAAGCTGATTCTAAACTTACTGTTCAAATTGGAGATCCTTTTTTTGGAAAGCAACTTATGGAAGCTTGCCTTTTAAGTATGAAAAAAAACTTAGTTGTAGCCTGTCAAGATATGGGAGCTGCAGGTTTGACTTGCTCTAGCTTTGAGATGTCTGATAAAACAGGCTTAGGCTTAAGTCTACATTTAGATAGAGTTCCTCTTAGAGTAAAAAACCTTCAACCTGAGGAAATTTTACTTTCAGAAAGCCAAGAGAGAATGCTTCTTATCTGTAAAGCCTCTAACTATAAAAAGTTAGAAAAAATCTTTCAAAGTTATCAGTTAGAAATCCACTGTTTAGGAGAAGTTTTACCTACAAAAGAAATAGAACTTTACTGGAAAGATAAGCTTCTTTTAAAAATTGATCCTCAACTTTTTACAACTCACTCTCCTATTGAAAAACGTCCTTATGTCTTTCCAGAACCTGTAAAAAGAGTTTCTGTTAGAAATTTTAAGGAACCTCAATCCGAAAGAGACAGCCTTCTAAAAAGTTTATCTTCATCCCAAGGTCGTAGTCGTAAGTTTATTTACAGACAATACGATCAAAGAGTGGGTACAAATACTGTCAAAGACTCTTCTTTTCCAATCGCTGTTTTACGTCTTCCTGAAACAAAAAGAGAACTTGGAATCAGTCTAGGATGCCGTCCTTATCTCATGGATATCGATGTAGAACAAGGTGCAAAAGATGCTGTTTTTTATCCTGCTTTACAACTCGCTTTAAGAGGATTTGAACCCTTAGCTGTTACAGATTGTTTAAATTTTGGAAATCCTGAAAAAAAAGAAATTATGGGAGAATTTGTTTTATGTGTAGAAAATATAGCAAAAGCCTGTCGTTATTTAGACACTCCAATAATTAGTGGAAATGTCAGTTTTTACAATGAAAGCGGAACTAAAAATATCTCACCGACTCCTTCTATTGCTATGGTTGGACTCAAAGAAAACTCACATAAAATTCCAAGTGATGGTTTTACACAAAAAACGGAAACCGCTTATTTGATATACTCTCATCAATTTAGTTTTCCTGGAGCTTATTTTAAGGGTAAAAAAGAAAAAATCGCTTATGGGGGCTTGCAAGAGTCCTTAGTAAAAATTTTCATAGAACAAGTTAAAAAGCTAAGCTCTCTTCTCTCGAGTGCTCAAGTTGTTGGAAAATTTGGATTAGCTTATACTTTAGCTCGCATGTCTTTAAAAAAAGAAAGAGGTTTTTACTTATCTGAATCTTTCCCTTTTTCTCTTTTTCATGAAAGACTTTATGAAATCATTGTCTGTATTGAAAAGGACAAGGAAAAAGCTTTGAAACAGGAATTAGATAAACTTGGTTTTAATTATGTTTTTCTAGGAGAAACTCATTCTGGAAATTCACTGAAATTAAAAAATAATATCTTTTGTCAAAAAGAACTTAAAGAAAATTATTTTAAGTCTTGGTCAGACATTAGCTTTTAAATCATAAATAAAGAAAAAAATTCAATTTTTAAATAAAAAAAAGTTTTTCTGCCATTTCTTATTTGACACTTATTCAATTTATCTTTATATCTTTTTACACAGTCATTTTATAAGTCTTAACTTCAGGAGGAACTATGGCTAAAGAAACTTTTAATAGAAATAAAGAACATGTAAATGTAGGGACGATTGGTCACGTAGATCATGGAAAGACAACATTAACGGCAGCTATCACTTCTGTTTTAGCTAAAAAAGGAGGGGCTCAAGTCATGAAATATGATGAAATTGACAAAGCTCCCGAGGAAAAAGAAAGAGGAATCACAATTGCTACCTCTCACGTTGAATATGAAACAGAAAAAAGACACTATGCCCACGTAGATTGTCCTGGACATGCTGACTATGTAAAAAATATGATCACGGGAGCTGCTCAAATGGATGGAGCTATTCTTGTTGTTTCTGCAACAGATGGTCCTATGCCTCAAACGAGAGAACACATCCTTCTAGCTCGTCAAGTGGGAGTTCCTGCTATCGTTGTTTTTTTAAATAAATGTGACCAAGTCGATGATACAGAACTGTTAGACCTTGTAGAATTAGAAATACGTGAACTTTTAACAGAATACAAATTTCCTGGAAATGACATTCCTATTATTAAAGGTTCTGCTTTAAAGGCTTTAGAAGGAGATGCAGAGAATGAAAAAGCCATTTTAGATCTTATGAATAAGGTTGATGAATATGTGCCTTGCCCTAAAAGGGATATAGAAAAACCTTTCCTTATGCCCGTTGAGGACGTTTTTTCAATTTCAGGTCGAGGAACTGTGGCAACAGGTCGTATTGAAAGAGGACTTATTAAAACAGGCTCTGAAGTAGAAATTGTAGGAATTCGTGAGACTAAAAAAACAGTTGTTACAGGAGTAGAAATGTTTCGTAAACAACTTGATGAAGGTCGTGCGGGAGATAATGCGGGATTGTTACTTAGAGGGATAGAAAAAACAGACATTGAAAGAGGACAAGTTTTAGCCGTTCCCGGTTCTATCACTCCTCATAAAAAATTCAAATGTGAATGCTATGTTTTAAAAAAAGAAGAAGGGGGAAGACATACTCCTTTTTTCAAAGGATATAGACCACAGTTTTATTTTAGAACAACCGATGTAACTGGTTCTGTTCAACTTCCTAAAAATGCAGAAATGGTTATGCCAGGAGATAATACAAATTTAGAAGTTGAATTAATCTCTCCAATCGCTATGGAAAAAGGAGTTCGTTTTGCTGTTCGTGAAGGAGGTCGAACAGTGGGAGCTGGAGTTGTTTCTGAAATTATAGAGTAATTAAAAAAAAGGGCTTATTTTAGAGCATAAAAGATTTAAGAAATTTTACTTTGAAAAATAAGTCCCTAAGTGAAAAATGTAAGAATTCCAACCAAGGAATTTTTTTTCCATACTCTCTATTTGAGCTGTATAAAATTCCAATAAAAATACTTATTTACAATTTATTTTACAGATAGTAATTTTTCCAAAAATTATACATTATCATATAAAGGAGAGATTTTATCATGTTTAAGAAGAAACTGTAAAGGAAATGAGCCTGTTCTTAAAAGAATCATAAATATAAAAAAGATTACGGTATTGAAGGTTATATTGAATTTAAGCTGAAGTTTGGTAAATCAAATTGTAACTGTTCTTTTAGCCCAGTTGTTCTAAAAAATGTTTTTTATTTTTTAGATTATCAAACTCAAGTTATGAGAACCTTCATTTTGAAACAAAAGTTTATACAATTGTTCAAAGTAACCTACATAGGATCAGAAGATGGAAATGTGATTTGCAAAAGCTCTGTAAAAAGTAAAACATGTCCAACAGGTGACGTTGTCATAGGTATTAAATCAGATGAAAGTATGATTTTTAGAAGTCCTATTGGTGATGATTGTGAAACTAAAAAAGAATGTCCTAGAAAAAAATGATACCTAGGCATAGATCATTCTATAGGATGCGAAATTACAAAAGCTAACATGGTGAAATAAAAAGTGGAGATTGCACCTCATCGAGATTGGAGACCAGATTATCATAAAGGGTATTGCAAGTTTTAATGTTTAACACTTAGTTAAAAATAAAATGGGAATGTTCAACTCCATGGAAATTACGTAACAATAGAGTTCCCATAGAATACTAACATGATCAAAAACAAGAAAGCTTTTTCTTTAGTAGAACTTTTAACAGCTACTGCGATACTTGCAACTCTATTGGAACCATTTCCTCTGGTCCCTATATCTATGATATCGGATTTGGAAAAGAGGCTGATATTAAAAGTAATTATGGAAAATTAGATAATTATCATTTAGTGAATTCAGCAGTTCAATTAAGTTTTGGTAATCCCTGGTTTCTTTTCAAATCGTAATACCTGTTCAGTCAAAACAAACTGCACTTTACATGATTTTAAATCTAGTTCTTGTAACGTGTTTATTCCCTCAAACGTTGAATCAACAATTAAACAATCTTCAGCAAAACAAGATAGTTTTACTGCAGTTGCTATAACAGAAATGAAAAGTCTTGATGTGTGGTCTATTAATGAGGATGGAATTCTTACACATGAAAATGATGGAAGTGATTAAAGTTTTTTGATTTTTGTCGAAATAATTATACGTTTTCACTTTAGTAAGTACAGTAAAGCTATAACAAAGAAGAGTTATTAAAAAAACCTAGTTTTAATAGTTTTTAATTTTAAAAGAGTTTTAACACAGAAGTTTAAAGAACTTAAATTTTTAGAAAAATCTATTAAAAAGCACTTGTATTTTTTTACCTTTTCTTTTAAAGAATTAAAAAAAACAACTTGAGTTTATGAAAAAAAACATTCCAAATACAACAAACTCTTCTTTCAGTCATGATAAATTC
>JACOND010000021.1 GCA_014323935.1 Bdellovibrionales bacterium | reverse complement strand
AGGAAGCGATGAGTTATTTTGGAAAGTTATCAGAGGATGAGAGAATGCAAGAGTTAGCCTATGATGAGTACCGCAGGAAGATGGATTATAGATTAGACAAACAGGGTTGGGAGGAAAAAGGTAGAAAAGAAGGACAACAAGAAATTGTTTTAAATATGCTGAAAGAAAAAGTAGAGATAGCTTTTATTTCTAAAATTACAGGTTTTTCTAAAGAAGAAATTCAAAAAATTAAAGAAGAATTCTTAAAAAAAGTCTAACGAGTCTTTCACTTTGTTGGCTTAAATTAATTGACATGCTACAGGAGAGCTGATGATTGACCTGGTGGTTTATTTAAACTCCTTAGTTTTAAAAGTAGAATAATTTATTTTTACAAGAAGTCATAAGATTTTTAATTTAGATAATAATTTCAGCTTTTTGATTCTATTAAAAATGGTAATCATTTTCTACGTTTTTATGATAAAAGGATTTAGTTGATTTTAAAGAGAAGTTGGGGTGTTATTTTTTAAGGAAATCAGGAGAGTTAACAGGATAAGGAGTATTTATCAAAAGATAAGGATATGGAGGAAACGATGAGTTATTTTACAAAGTTATTAGAAGATGAGAGTTTACAAGAGTTAGCCTATGATGAGTACCGCAGGAAAATGGATTATAGATTAATCTTTTCTGATTTAAGGTTTTTATCTAAGGCTAACATCCCCTCTAGATGTTTATTTAGAAATAGGAAAAAGTTTAATGTTTTTTTGTTTTTTTAACTGAGAAAGAATTCGTAAAGTCTCACAAGTTCCTAAAGTTATTACTGTCTTTTTCTTTTGCAGTAACAAAGAGAAGAATTTAAAGCCGTAACTCTATAAAGCTTTTTATTTTTATCAATCCTTTTCCCATTTAACAAAAGAATTTCATGATTAGGAAAAAGAGAATTCCAATTAACAGATAAAAAAGTACTTTTTTCTTGAATCTCTCGTAACATCTATCAAAGGAGGAGGAAATAAGTAAAATAAGAGAATGAAAGGTCAAAAAAAAAGGGTGTAAAAAGGAGCTAAAGGGATTTATGAAACAAGAAAGACTCGGAAAAGAACTTCTTCACCAGAGATGTATGATTCATAAAGAGGTTAAAGAAAAATTATTGAAATTGAAAAAGTGCTTGACTAAGATCAATGTCTTTGCAACCCACTCACTTGATTCAGATATTGAAGAATTCTAAAGTTCCAGCTTTGCTAAGAAAAAGCTTTCATAAGGCAAACCAGGTTGAACCTATTTTTTCAACATTGAAAACATCAAAACGAATATATCAAATTTTATCGTCATAAGCTTTGTCTCAACTATGGCTTGGTGCTATTTTTAATAGCTGGAGAAAAGAGGTTTAGAAAACTTAAAGTAAATAAGCATCGTAATGGCTGAAATTAAGAAACAACAAAAAGAGCTTAACGATAAAAGGCGTATAGAGTTTAAGCTGTCTCATGGAATTAATCCTGTTTTAAATAAAAGAAGGACCTTGTAAAACAACATAAACTACTTTTTAAATCTTGGTTCATAAAAACCTAAGCCTTCGGGTTTTGCTAAAGAACCTTGAGGTCCAAAATCCCTTACTTTGTTTTTTAAATTTTCTATAGAAAATCTGTCTTCTTTTTGTAGCTTCTCTCCCGGTTTATGAGGCATATCTAAGGTTTGAGTAGGAAAAGCAAAATCAATGTCTAAGTGTTTAGCTAAACGTAAAATTTCTAAAAAAACATTTTGTTTTTGTAACAGCTCTTCATCCCAGTTAGACACTTTTAAAAAGAAATTCAAAAACACTTGTAAACTGTGACTCCCAAGACCTGAAAAATAACACTGATAATAATCTTTCCTTGTATAAGAGTTAGATCTAATAATATTTTGTAACCCTTCAACAAAAACCTCAACCTTTTCAGGGGAGGTATCATAGGTGAGATCCAAAGTGATTCTTGTTCTCCGAGCGGTTCTTTTTCCCAAATTATCAATGGTTGAATTCGCTAAAAAAGAATTAGGAATTGTCACAACAGAATCATAAAACGTTTTAATTTTAGTAGAACGAAAACCAATATCTTCAACGACTCCTTCAATGTCTTTACAAACAATCCAATCTCCTAAATAAAAGGGTTTATCCAAAATAATAGAAATTCCCCCAAAAAAATGACCTAAAGTTTCTTTCGCAGCTAAAGCAAAGGCTAAACCTCCAATTCCTAAACTTGCAAGGATAGAGGTGACATTCAAACCAATATTTTGAAAAAAAACTAAAGCAACAACAATAGCAACAAGAGTTTTTAAAATTTTCTTAGAATAAGGTAAGAGATTTTTTATAATAAAATCATCTGTTTTTAAAGAGGAAAGGCGAGAGAAGATAAGTTCTTCTAAAATATCAACCCCTCCCCATAAAAGCATTATAACTCCTAAAGTAAAAATAAATTTTAAAGGAGTAAAAACAGAAAAACCCCAGTCACTTTCAATAGGAATAAATTGAAAACTAAACCAACAAAAAATAGAAAAAATTAATAAAAAATAAGCGGTTTTATTTTTTTCTATTAAAATATCTTTAATATTTTGAGGAAGAAAGTAAAAGAGTTTTTTGATTAAAAAAAGAATAAAAAATCTCTTATATTGAGCTAAAAATAAACCTATCAAAATAATAAAACTAAATTTTAAAAAAGCATTGTCTAAAAATGAAAAAATCTCATCAAACGTCATGTGTAAATCCTTTTTCTTTCATCCAGTTCTCTTTTAAAAATTTACTGATATAATTTCTAACTCCATCAGGAAGAAGAACCACACAGTTTTGTCCTTTTTTAAGCTGACTTGCTACTTTTAAAGTCGCAAACATAACAGAACCACTAGAGCCTCCACATAAAAGTCCTTCTTCTAAAATAAGCTTTCTAGCAAAAAGAAAAGCCTCTTTATCAGTTGTTTTTACCCACTCATCGACTAAGGAAGAATCTAAAACTTGAGGAATAAAATCATAACCAATTCCTTCGACTTCATAAGGCTTGATATCTTCCTTTCCTGCTAAAATAGAGCCTACAGGATCGACTCCAACAATCTTACAGTGAGGGCAGTTTTCTTTTATTTTTTTAGCAACACCTGTTAAAGTTCCTCCAGTTCCAACTCCCATGACAATCATATCAACTTTATATTTTAAGTCTTCTAAAATTTCTTGAGCCGTTCCTTCATAATGAGCTTTATAATTATCGGGATTAGAGTACTGATCTAAAATAAAAGCTCTTGGAATTTCTTTTTGCATTTGCCTAGCTACACTGATATGACTTTTTGAATCATCAAAAGCGACCTTACTAGGAGTTCGAATAATTTTTGCACCCAAGGCTTTTAAAACAATCTCTTTTTCTTGACTCATTTTTTCTGGCATAACAATAATAACTTTATAACCTAAAACAGCTCCGGCTAAAGCAATTCCTATCCCTGTATTTCCACTTGTTGCTTCAATTAAAACATCTCCTGGACGAATTTTATTTTTCTCCTCCGCTTTTTTTATCATATGATAAGCAATACGATCTTTAACAGAACCTCCGGGATTAAAGAACTCACATTTGACATACACATTACAGCTTAAATCTTTTACAATTTTATTGAGCTTAACCAAGGGGGTTTGTCCTATGGTTTCTAAAATGTTTTCAAAAATCATAGTTTTTTCTTACTTCTATTTAAATTAAGAATCAAGGATTTTCAATTTATTCTCATTTATCAATTTATTTTCAATAAAAAAAATATTAGCTAATTCATTAAAAATTTGAGAGGATGGATTCTTCATGAAATTTCTATCTCAAATGAACACCGGAGAAACAGCTAAAATTAAAGATATCATTCAAGTTAATATTTTAACTCGTTTTAGAGAAATGGGCTTAACTATCAACTCTTCCGTTCAACTCTTAGGAAAGCTTCCCTTTGGAGGGAATTTAATCATTCTTTCTGATTATGGGAAATACACGATTCGAAAGCAAACGGCAGAGAAAATCAAAGTTGACTCAAGCTAACAAATTCAACTCTACTTGTGAAAGCATTTTCCTTTTAATGATACAAAAAAAAATAATAATTTAGTAAGTCAAAGTTGGTTTAAAAAAATTCTAATCTTTAAAAAATGAAAAAACAAATTTTTACAAAAAGTATTTTTTTAATAGGACCTCCTAATTGTGGTAAAAGCACTCTTTTTAATTGGCTCACGGGCTTTAAAAGTCGAGTGCTTAACTATCCTGGCTCTACGGTTTCTCTTTCAAAAGGAACTCTTTTAAAAAAATACAATTACTTTGCTGAAGTGATAGACAGCCCTGGAACTTACAGCCTCGATCCTCAATCGGAAGATGAGAAAATTACAATTCAAGCTTTATCTAAAAATAAAAAATCTCAAAGGATTGTTTTAGTTTTAGATATCAGTAAATTAGAAGTTCAATTACCTCTTTTCTTTAAACTCAAAAAGAAAGGCTACTCTATCATAGTTGCTCTTACAATGTCTGATATTTTACCTGAAAATTATCAACCTCAAGCTAACATACTCTCTCAAGCTTTAAAAATTCCTGTTATAAAAATAAAAGGCTTAACAGGAGAGGGAGTTTTAGATCTCGTAGATGCAATTAAAACGTATCAAGTCAATCCACAAGATTTCCCTTTAAAGATAAAAAAAGATCTCAGTCTTTTAGAACACTGTAAAAAAATTGTAAATCAATCTTTAAAAAAAAATCCTAAAAAAATTCAAGGCTTCAAAAAAGAGAGAAAAAAAATCTTTCTCTCACAAAAATGGGACCGTCTCTTTTTACATCCTAAATTTGGTTTTTTTATCTTTATGGGAATTATGTTTACTTTGTTTTGTTCTATCTTTTGGTTAGCTACTCCCTTTATGGATCTCATAGACGAATTCTTTTCTTGGTTGATAAAGGGAACAAACCAAGCTCTATCTTTTACTCCTTATATAGCTGATCTTGTCTCTCATGGAATACTAGCTGGTTTTGGAAGTGTTTTAGTTTTTGTCCCTCAAATATTTATTTTATTTATTGGAATATCTCTTTTAGAAGATACGGGGTATTTAGCTCGAGCTGTCTGTTTAATGGATGGTCCTTTATCTAAAATAGGTTTAAGTGGAAGGTCCTTTATTCCTTTTCTATCGGGTTATGCCTGTGCCATCCCTTCTCTTTTATTGGCAAAAAACATAGACTCTCAAAGAGAGCGAAAGATGTTATTTTTTTCTATACCTTTTATGAGCTGTTCGGCTAGATTACCTGTCTATGCTTTACTTTTAAGTTTTATTTTTTATAAACAAGCTCCTTGGAAAGCCGCTTTAAGTTTCACAGCTATTTACATAGCTTCTTTTCTCTTAGGATTAATTTCTGTGACTCTTTTAAATTTTTTTTTCAAAAAAGAAAAAAATGAAACTTTTTTATTAGATCTTCCTATTTATCGAAAACCCTCGTTGTTAAAAATTTTAAACCGTGCCTATAAGCAAAGTAAACATTACATTGTAAAAGCTGGCCCGCCTATTTTTATTTTATCTGTTTTAATTTGGGGATTAACTCACTACCCTGCCTCTCCTCATTTACCAGAAGAACAAAGAGTCTCTGAAAGCTTAGCGGCTCAAATAGGACTGCTCCTAGAACCTTTTTTTAAGCTTATGGGAATGGATGGGAGAGTCGGTTTTGCCTTGATTGCTGCTTTTGTTGCAAGAGAGGTTTTTGTATCCGCATTGCTTCTTATTTTTATGATTACAAAAGGAGGAGAGGACACTTTAATGAATTCTCTCTTACAAACGATGACAACAATCACTCATCAAGATGGATCTTTAATGTTTACAACAGCCAGTGTCATTTCTTTAATTGTATTTTTTATGTTTTCTTTACAATGTATTTCCACCTCCGCTGTTGTCTATAAAGAAAGTGGATCTTTAAAGTTTGCAGTTATACAGTTTTTAAGTTTAAATATCATAGCTTATATCTTAGCTGTTTTATGCTTTCAAACTCTTAATCTTTTCTAGTATATTTCAGAGCCACTTTAGCTCTTTGAAGCAATTGCTTTTTACTTAGTAATTCCACTAAGATTTTTATCTCCACGCCCTCAGGTTGACCTATACAAGCACAGCGAAGGGGTTTAAAAAACAGAGAGCCTTTTATATTTTTTTGACTTTTTTGAAATTCTTTAAAATCATCTAAACTTAAATAATCTTTATCCTTTTGATTTAAAAAAGCAATCCAATGTGTTAACAAAGATTTACTTTTTTCTCCTTTTAAAATGTCTTTAGCTTTAGGGTTTAATTCAAAATGATCGGTTAAAAACAAATCTAAAAGCTGAGCAGATTGTTTTAAGGTTTTAAAACTAGATTTCAAAGAAGATAACATTTTCTTAAAAAGATTTTTATCAGAGATAGGATTTTTTAAAAAAACCTTTATTTCTTTCATAAGACCTTCTTCAGATTGTCCCTTGAGATGCTTTTCATTAAGCCATAACAATTTATCTTCATCAAAAATAGCAGAGGACGAATTTAAACCTTTTATATTAAATTTTTCAATTAATTCTTCTTTATAAAAAAACTCCTGCTGAGTTTTAGAATTCCATCCTAAAAGAGCTAAAAAATTCAGTAAAGCAGAAGCTAAATAGCCTTCTTGCCGGTAATAGTCTAGACTTTTGGAACCTGTTCTTTTACTCAATTTTTTTTTATTTTTATCTAAAATAATAGAAAGATGACCTATTTGAGGACACTTAAAATCTAAAGCTTTTTGTATCATTTGTTGTTTTAAACTGTTTGATAAATGCTCTTCTCCTCTAAAAACATGGCTTATTTTCATAAGAGAATCATCGACGGCACAAGAAAAATTATAAACCGGAAAACCATCCCTTCGAATCAAAATAAAATCCCCTAAACTATCTCCCGGAAAACTCACATCTCCTCGAACCAAGTCTTTTAATTGATAGCTTTGTTTTGTTTTTTCTGTTTTAAAACGTATACAAAAAGGCTCTCCGTCTTGAATTTTTTTTTCAGATTGAGATAAATCAAAATCTCTGTAAGGACTAGAGACTTTAAAAGACATGTCTTGTTGAAGAGCTTGCTGTTTTTGCAAAGCTTCTTCTTCTAAATTCATAAAACAATAATAAGCTTTTCCTTTTTTAATCAGCTCTAAAGCTTTTTCTTTATAGATAGAAATTCTATTTTTTTGTCTATAAGGACCATAAAAACCTTGAGATTCCAACTGTCCTTTTTTTAAAATCAAGCCTTCATCCCATTTTAAGCCCAACCACATAAGACTTTCTATTAAAGGAATAAGAGCGGATTCTTGACTGCGATCTTGATCTGTATCTTCAATCCTTAATATAAAAGAACCTTTATTTTTTTTTGCAAAAAGGTAATTGAAAAGAGCTGTTCTTGCTCCTCCCACATGTTGATAACCTGTAGGACTGGGTGCATAACGAACACGAACAGACATGAAAAGAAATTTCTAAAAAATCAAATTTCTTTAACTAATTAGAAAAGTCAGAAATCAAATCCAACTCTTTTTTATCCATAGTTAAAGAGAGTTCAGAGTAAAGAATATTTTTAGCTTTTGACATCATTTTCTTTTCACCATAACTCAACTCTTTTTCTTTTTGAAGGTGATTTAAATCTCGAATCACAGTTGCTATCTCATAAATAGAACCTGTTTTAATCTTATCTATATAAGATTGATGTCTCTTTTGCCAATTCTTACTGACAAAGGCTTTACTTTTCTTTTCTACTCCTTCTTCACTGATCATAGTCATCACTTTTTTAGCTTCTTTTTTAGACACAATAGGACGAACTCCTATACTTTTTATTTGGTTTTTAGGAATCATTATCTTTGTTCCAGAATCCATGATTTGCATGGAATAAAAAGTCAATCGGTTCCCTAAAATATCCTTGTCTTCAATAGAAGTGATTTTTCCAACACCATAGCCTGGATAAACAGCTTTATCTCCTACTCTAAGTAAATTTTGTTGCATCTATAACTCCTTTTTTTTATATTCTGTGAAACTATAACAGTTCTTATTTTCTATGGCAAATGCTATCTATTTTTTTCAAAAAAAAATAACACAAACTAAATGCTTGATTTTTAAAAGAAATTAAAAATCTCATTAAAAATAAGTAAAATTATTTTTTAACAAAAAATGCAATGACTTTTCAAAATTTTAAAACTAAAGTGAATAACTTATAGGTGATGTGGCCGAGGGGTTAGGCAGCGGATTGCAAATCCGTGTACGTCGGTTCAAATCCGGCCATCACCTCCATTTTTTTGAATTCTTGGAAAAAGAATAGGAGTTTTCCTTAGTTTTTTCCCTAAAGGCAGTCTCCCCCATTTTACATGTTTAAAATCAGGAGTTTCTCCTAAAAAAGAGAGTAATTTTAACATTTTTTTTGGCATGACAGGATAAATTAAAATCGCACATATTCTCAAAGCTTCTAAACTATTATACAAAACCAAAGCAGCTTGATTTTTATCTTCTTTAATAAGCTTCCAAGGAGCTTTTTTTTCTAAATATCTGTTGATTTCAGATAAAATAAAACAAACCCCTTGTAAGGCTTGAGAGAGCTGAAATTCTCTTATTTGCCCTTCCATTTTCAAAACTTGATTTTCCGTCAATGTTTTTAAAAACTCTTTTTCTTCTCTTAAATTTAACTTCTCTTTTTGAAAGTTCTTTGTTAAGGAATCTTCTTTTTTATAAGAGGGAATATCTCCTTCAAAGTATTTATCAATTAAATTAGAAACACGGCTTAAAATATTTCCTAAATTATCAGCAAGTTGCTCATTTATTTTTTTAAGCATGTAACTTATAGAAATAGAAGAGTCTTTACTTAAATTGGTTTCTTTAGCTAAAAACCATCTCAGCTCATCTTCTCCGATTCTTTTCGATAATTTTAAAGGATCTATCTTACTTCCTTTGGATTTACTCATTTTCTCTAGATTTTTATTTAAAAGCCAACCATGAGAAAAAATAGTTTGAGGCAAAGGAAGCTTTAAAGCCATTAAAAGACAAGACCAATAAACCGCATGAGTTATGAGAATATCTTTTCCAATGAAATGAATCTTCTTTGCGTTTAACCAATATTTTTCAAAGTGTTCTTCTCTATTTAAATAACCAGCTCCTACAATATAATTAAGTAAAGCATCCACCCAGACATAAGTCACAAAGTCTTTATCAAAAGGAATCTCTATTCCCCAAGAAACTCTTGTTTTAGGACGACTGATACATAAATCTTGCAAAGGTTTTTTTAAAAAAGCTTGAATTTCATTTTGCCTTTCTAAAGGCCTGATAAATTGAGGATTGATTTCTAAATGCTCTTGAAGAGGTTTTTGATATTTAGACATTTTAAAAAACCAAGCCTTTTCTTTTAAAAAAGTAACCGGTTGACCTGAGGGAGATTTTCCTTCTACCAAATCTTTTTTTTTATAAAAAATCTCTTCACTGACACAGTACCAACCCTCATACTTAGAACAGTAAATATCTCCCTGAGCATATAATTTTTGTAACACTGTTTGAACAGACTTTTTATGATAATTAAAACTTGTCCTAAAAAATAAATCATATTCAATATTTAAAGCCTTCCAGGTGTTTTCAAATGTCAAGCTCATTTGATCACAGTGCTGTTGAACAGGGATTTTTAAATCTTTAGCAGTTTGTTCACACTTTTGACCATGTTCATCGGTTCCTGTGATGAAAAAACTAGAAGAACCAAACAGTTTTTGATAACGATTGAAAATATCCGCTATAATATTAGTATAAGCTGTTCCTAAATGAGGCTTATCATTGACGTAATAAAGAGGCGTACTGATATAAATATTTTGAGACATTTTCCACCTTTATTATAATAATTATTACTAAACATAGTTTTTAAAAAGTTTCAAATCATTTAAAGGCTTATATATTGACATTACAAGCAAGCTATTTATTAATGACCAGATGATAAAACTTGAGCAAAGCCTCAAACAATTAAAAAAAGTTTATCAAAAAACTCTTCTTCCTTTTTCTTCACTAACAGCTCTTCAAATGATTTTATTTTTTTCTTTAACTTTTATTTTCTTTCTTGTGAGTTTTGGTATTAATTGGTCTATCTTTACAGAAAGAGATATTTCTAGAGCAAGGGACTGGTTAAGCGGTCATTTTTATTGGCCAGGACCTGAAATGAGTGCAGGAAACAATCTTCCAGGTCCTTTTTTTTATTTCCTCCTCTTTCCTCCTCTTCTTTTTGGAGAAGGCACTTACACTCAAGTTATTCTATGGACCATCCTTTGGAATTCTTTAATTTACAGCCTCTCTTTTTTCTTTGTATCAAAAATTACAAAGCATAAAGAGTCTCTTCTTATTTTCTTTTTTATATTTATAAACATATTTAAGAATTGGAGTAATGATTTAAACCCTGAATTTGCTGTGATGTTTCATGTTTTAGCTTTAATATCTCTTTATTATTGGAGAAATACAAAAAACAATCTTTATCTCTATCTAACAGGATTCATCATAAGCTTAGGGGTGCAAGTTCATTTACTAGTAGCTACTCATATTCTAACAGCTCTCTTTTTTTATTTGAGTGACAAACCAAAAAAAATAAAAACTCTGATTGTATTTTTGTTTTTAGCTTTAAGTCCTTTTATGGTCTACTTGATATTAAAACACTTTCAAATCATTGAAAGCTCTAGCGGGAAATATTTTAATTTTTTAAACTATATAAGAAAAGAACTTTTTTCTGAAGGATGGTACCTATCAATGAGTTATTTAAGCCTCTCTTTTTTTTCTTTATTTTTTGTTTCTATTTTGATTTTATTTCAAAAGTATAAATTAAAACGAGAGACTTTAACTCCTTCTATTAAAAGTTTAATCATTATTATACTCATTCCCTTTTTCATTGTAATTATATTCAAACATAACTGGTATCATTTTTTTATTCCTGTCTTTTTTGCTATTCTTTGCTCTAAATTATTTGATCATTTTTTATCATATAAAAACTTTAAAAAATTAGGAGTTTTAGTCCTCATTTTTTTAAGTCTTGTTTTAACTTTATTTCTTAAACCCCATCCTTTTTATCATTTATTTTTTGACAAAAAACCACTTCAATTTCTCTTTTTTCTTTTCTTTTTTTTATTAGTTTTAACTTACTTTAAATGGAATAAAAAAGACTTTCTTAAAAACACATGCCTTTCACTTTTGACCTTTTCTTTTACTTATTTTTCTATGTTTCTTTCTTTCAATCATTATTATAAAAATCTTTATAAGCCTTTCCCTCTTCCCCATAACTTTTATAAAAAACATATCCGTTATAAAGATATAGATAATCTTATGAGACACATTTATCTAGAAACAAAATGGACTCCTAAAAAAGCAATGAAAAAAATCCTTATCGTAGGACATTTTTCAGAACGTAGCCCTTTAATCTACTACAGCCTTGCTAAAGAAAGTCTTAAAAAAAGAAAACCTTGGTTTGAGAAAATTTTACTTCCTGTAAAAAATCCAGAATCTTCTGTTAAAAAGAAAGAACTTCAAGGTTATTTTATCATTCAGCATTTAAAGAAATTCAAAAATTTTACTAAAAAAGACTTTGAAGATTATTTTTTACAATCAAACCTTCTCTCTATCTTTTTAAAACAAGAACTCAAAGAAAAACGATTGATTCTAAACACAGCGAAACTTTATGAAAGTTTTTGGCTTATTTCCTATAACACAACAAAAAATTCTTTATTTCCTGAAGGATTCCATAACTTAGGACAAGCTTACTATGCAAAAGAGCCTTTATGGCTTAAAAAATGTGAAAAAACGAAAACCTTTCAAAATCAAAATCAACTTTTTTACTGTAAATTCAATGAAAACTATTTACAAAAAACAGGTCTAAAAATAGAATATTTTGAAAGAGAAAATAAACTTTTTTTCAGTATTGCTTTTTTTGGAGTTCCCTTAAGTTCTATGACAGATACTGCGAACCTAGATGGAATCTCTTTGTGGGAAGATATTCAAATCAAACTTAAATGTGGCTTAGATTTTCAAAAAAAGTCTCTTCCGAATGTAGGAAATGTTCTTTATCCTAGAGCTCACAGAATCCATCTACAAGCTCAGATTTTACTCGCTCCTTTAAAAATGAATTTTAACTTGAACGCCTGTAAAAAAGAATCTATAAAGAATCTACAAATAACTTTTAAAGAAACTCATACTCATAGAGGAGATTTTGAGGAATCTATTGTATGGGAATGGGAATAAATAAAAATGACAAAAAAAGATTTTTGGAATCAGACAATCTCTTCCTGGGAAAAAAATAAATATAAAAAAACAAAATATTTTGATTTTAATTCCTCTGTAAAATTTAGACTTCAAATGGCTTCTTATTTACTCAATCAATTTTCAAAAAAAACAAAATACCTTGAACTAGGTTGCGGAAGTGGCTATCTTTGGAAACAAATCAATCCCTCTTGTATAGAATCTTATAGAGGAGTTGACTTTTCTAATAAAGCTATTGAGAGCTTTCAAAAAGAAGTCAAAAAACTTAATAAAACCAATCAAGTTTCCTTGTTTTGTGAAGACTGTACAAAAAATATTTATCCAGCAGAGATTGTTGTTTCCTTAGGTCTGCTAGATTGGATTTCTACAGATAAGATAAAATTACTGGCTAAAAATTATAAATCGACATGGTTTCTTCACAGTTTTTCTGAAAAAAGAAATTCTCTATCTCAATGGATTCATCACTGCTATTCCCTTTGGAATTACAAAGCGGGAAGTCCTTATTACCGTTCAAGCAAAGAGCTTCTTTTTCTCTTTGGACCTCAAGCTAAAATCTACAGACATCCTAAATTAAGTTTTGGTGCTTTTATTTACAATTTACCAAAAAATATAAAATTCAAATGTTAAATTCAGAAAAAATAAAACAGCATTTCAAATCTTTAAAAAAGCCATACGCTCATAACAGCAATTGGTTTTGGAAAGGCTTAAGAGATAAAGAAAAAAAAACCTTTCATCATTTAGTTAAAACATTAAATATAAATTCTTGTTTAGATTTAGGGGCAGGCTCTTGTGAATATTCGAAGATTCTTTTAAATCAAGGTGCAAAAAAACTTGTCTGTGTTGATTTCCATGACATGTCTATAGAAAAACATCCTCGAATAGAATATGTGTTCTCTCCTGTAGAAAATTTTCATACAAATGACAAATATGATTTGATTTTATGTTTAGGCATTTTAGAATTTTTAGAAAAACCAAAAAATTTTCTTTTAAAATTAAAAAACTTTTTAAAACCTCAAGGAAAAATTCTTCTGCTTCTTCCTCTCTCCTTACCTATGGCTTTAGCTTACAAAAGCTATTACCTTTTTAAAAGAATCTCCATTCCACTTTTAACTTTAAAAAACATTCATTCTTTTTTAATAAAACATGGTTTTCTATTACAAAAAACGAATCCTTCTGGGAATTTCTTTTCAGGCTTTGCTATTTATTCCCTAAGTTATCAAAAAAAATAATCCTTTGTTATGAAAAGAATTTTATTTATTGTCAATGGTTATGGTTTAGGAAATTCCACCCGCATTCATAGCATTATTGAAAACCTAGATCAAAAATATAAAATTGATATTCTTGGCTATGGAAATAGCAAAGAATATTTTAAAAAAATTCCAAACATAGAAAATCTATTTGAAAATTCTCCTTTAGAATATGGTTTAAAAAAAGGAGAGATAAATACTTTTAGAACCTTAAAAAAACTTTTTCAAAACTTAAAGTCTCTCTATAAAAATCGAAAAAAAATCAAAGAGATTCTCAAAATCCATAATTATTCCCTTATCGTCTCTGATTCTGACTTTTCTGCGATTTTTTTAAGAAAAAGACCTCAATTAATTTCTATTAACAATGCTGATAAAATTCTACAGTCCGCATCTGACATTAAAAAAAGAAACTATTTCGCAAGTTTTTTAATAGAATACCTTGATTTCATATATCATCAGCTCATCCCTGATAAAGTGATCAGCCCTTTTTTTAAGCCCTTAAAACAAAAACCTAAAATACAAAATGTAGGTCTCATGATTAGAAAAGATTTTTTGGAAACTCCAATATATAAGCCCCCTCAAAAACATTCTGTATTAATCACTCTCAGTGGCAACTCTTCCATAAACAAAGACTTATCTATCAAACATGAAGAAAGCCTCTATGATCTCTTTCTTATAGGAAATTCCATTAATATTTCAGGAAATATCAAAAGGTATAATAAAACTTTTAACATCAGCCAGCTGATAAAAAAGTCCACTCTCGTTGTCACAAATGGAGGATTGAGTTCTCTTTCTGAAGCTTTAGCTTTGAAAAAACCGGTTTTAGTCATACCAGTAAAAAAACATCTTGAACAAAGAGTGAATGCAAATTGGATTCAAAAAAACAACTTTGGTCTTATCTCTTCCTGGGAAAACTTAGATTTTTCTATAAAAAAAATAATAAATAATTATAGTTTTTTTAAAAAAGCCTTGATAAAATATGAAAATATTAATGGAGCTAGGCAAGCTACTCACTTCATTCTAAAAGAAATAGAAAAATGAAACTTTGTGCAGATGACTACGGTTTAAATTCAGAGGTCTCAGAGGGAATTTTAAATTTACTTCAAAAAAATAAAATCAACTCTGTAAGCTGTCTCACAACAACAAAGAATTGGCAAGAACAAGCTAAGGACTTAAAAGCTTTTTTAAACAAAGTAGAAATCGGATTGCATTTAAGTTTAACTCATCCTAAACCGATTTATTTCCCTTCAAGTTCTTTAAAACAATTCATTAAAAAAGCTTATCTAGGCCATCTTAAAAAAGAAGATCTTGTTAAAGAAATTAAAGCTCAAATCAAAGCCTTTTCTCTTCAGCTCGGCACAAGGCCAAATTACATAGATGGTCATGAATTTTGTCACCACTTCCCTATCATAAGATCCGCTTTGAGAGATGTTGCTAAAGACTTTCATTTTAAAAAGAAAAACATTTACATTCGTGTTTTTAATCCAGGAAAAGTCCCTTTTTTTAAAAATCCTATCTTTTACACATTCAATCATCTTGCCTCTCTTCCTTCTAAAAAACTTATAAAGCTTTTAAAATCCGAAAATCTTTCTTTCAACGAGAGACTTCTAGGTTTTCATCCTTACTGTTTAGAACCTAAAAAATATTTTAATTATTATTTTCAAATGAAACCCACAAAGAAAGATATCTTCTTTTGTCATCCGGGCCTTTTATCTCAGGACTCTTCTGACAAACTTCGCTTTTATCGCTTTAAAATTTATAAATTTATGATGTCTGAAGAATTTGATAAAATAACTTCTTATTATAAACTCACTGTTTAAGGTTTTAGTTTCACAGAAAATTTTTGACCTACCGCTTGAATCGCTCTTTCTAAAAAAACTTGTAACTGCTCATCCGTCCAGGTTTTATCCTCAGGGCTGAGCTTCATTCTAAAAGAAACAAATCTTTCATCTTTTTTATTGTAAACATCAAAGACATCTACTTTTTGACAGACATCAGATAAAGTTTTTTGAATTTCTTCTTTAACTTTTTGAACCTCTATGTTTAAAGGAATCTTAAAACACAAATCTTTTTCAACGGTTAGTAAATGAGAAAAACTTTTAAATTTGAAAGCCGATTTAAAATTTAAAACATGAGACAAAGAAAATTCAGCTAAAACAACATCAATAGGAATTTTGTAAGCTTGAATCAAACGAGGATGAAGATTACCTAAAAAACCTATTTTTTTGTTTTTAAATTTTAAAACTAAAGTCTTTTTAGGGTGTAGAAAACCTAAATTTCCTTTTTCCCAAGACCAAGTTTTTAGACCAGAAGCTTTAAGTAAAGCTTCTATTTCTGCTTTCATTTTATAAAAATGAGGAATTTTTGAACTCCAAATATCAATAGCTTCTCCCCAAATTCCTAAAGCTAAATGTAGCTCTTGCTCATAGTGAGTTTCTTTTTTATAAAAAATAGGAGAAAGTTCAAAAATCTGACCAAACTTATTATTTTTTCTAAAATTTTGAAAGATACTTTTAAAAAGATCGGGAGTTAAAAGAGTTTTCATGAAAGATAACTTTTGACTGATGGGATTATTTACTGAAAAAGAAAGTTTTTCCCCTTTCTCTTCTTCTAAAAGATCTTCTAAAAAAAATTGAGAATTCAAAAAGTCTTTATAATAACTGGGATCACAAAAACTATAGTGACAGGTTTGAAGCCAAGACCTTGAGCTTAGAAATTGAATCCATTCTTTAGAAATTAAGTACGTCTTGTCTGAAGGCTGATTTGGTAAAACACAAGGAGGAAGAGTTTCTGGAATCTTATCATAACCTTCTAATCTTGCAAATTCCTCTATTACATCTTCTTTTATTTTTAAATCAAAACGATACGAAGGAGGGCGTATTTTAAAACCCTCTTTATGAGGAGTTATCTCACAAGCTATACTTTTCATTCTCTTTTCAAATCTTTCAAAATCAATAAAATAGCCCAAGCGATCATAGAGATCTGTTAAAGAAAGGGGTATAGAGATATCTTCTCTAAAAAAAGTATTAAGATCATAAAAATCTTTAGATATTTTTCCTCCCGCTAAATGCTGAATCAAAACGCAAGCTAATTTCATAGCAGATAAAACAGAAAAAGGGTCAACAGATCTACTAAAATGATAAGACGAATCTGTTTCAAGACCTAAACGACGAGAGCTTTTTCTAATTTTTTCAGGAGCAAAATAAGCCGCTTCTATAACAACACTTTTTGTCTCCTCCGAGATAGCTGAATTCCTAGCTCCTATGATACCAGCTAAAGCTAAAACCTCTTTTTTATCTCTAATGATCAAATCGTCTGAACTTAAAGTTAAGACTCTATTATCTAAGCTTAAAAAACTCTCTCCTTGCTCAGCTAAAGTGACCTCAATTTGAGAGATCTTATCTCTATCAAAAGCATGAAGAGGCTGACCTTGATCCCACAATACAAAATTCGTGACATCGACAACATTGTTGATAGATTTTAATCCTAAAGACTTGAGTCTTTGCTTTAACCATTTTGGAGAATCTTTAATTTCAACTCCTTCTATCAAACAAGAACAGTAACGAGGACAAAACTTTTGATTTTTAACTTCAACAGATAAAGATTTTTGAAGAGACAAGTTTAAATCTTGATTTAACTTTAAGGACTGATTTCCTAAAACTCTAAGCTTTGTATCTTTTAAAGGAAGTGAAAACAAAGTGCTGATTTCCCTAGCTAAACCCTTATGACTTAAACAATCAAAACGATTGGGAGGAATGGCTATTTCAAATAAAATATCATCTAATTGATTGTATTTAGCAAAATCCTTTCCTAAAGGAGCTTCCTTTGGTAAAATCCATATCCCTTCTTCTTTTTCATCCTTAAAGCCTAACTCAAAACGAGAGGCAAGCATTCCTTCAGAGAGGACTCCTCGAATTCGAGTTTTTTTAATTTTTAATCCATTAGCTAAGCTAGCTCCGGCTTGAACTAAAACAACCTTATCCCCGGCTCCATGATTTTTAGCCCCGCATACGACAGAGTAAAGATCTTGCTCGGTTTTGACTTCACAGACAGTGAGGCGATCTGCTTTAGGATGCTTTTTCACAGAAACAATTTGAGCTGTAACTATCCCTTGAAATAAAGAGGCTTGATCTTCAAAAAAATCAAGTTCTAAACCAGCTTGAGTTAAAGCATCTGCAAGTTTTTTAGGATTCTTAAAAAAAGAGGCTGTTTCAATATAATCTCCCAGCCATTTGAGAGAAAACTTCATACTTTATCTATAGGTATAATAAACTTTCAAATCCTTCAAGCTTTACTTAAAGAAAATCCCTAAAACAAAAACTCTTAGGACTTGTTTATTGAGTGATTCTAAAAAATAAATTTCATGTGAGATTCTTTTTTTTTAATTTTTAAAAAAAAAGATTGCCAAAACCTGATTTTTTAGAGAGATTTTCTCAAGGTATGCCATCACTTACTGTAATTGGTTCTCAATGGGGAGATGAAGGAAAAGGTAAACTCATAGACATTTTAGCAAAGCAAACAGATTATGTTGTCCGCTATCAAGGAGGGGCTAATGCAGGTCATACTCTTAAAGTTAAAGAAAAAAAAATCATTGTTCATTTAGTTCCCTCATCTGTTTTTCACCCTGAGGTCACAGCTCTTATCAGTCAGGGAGTTGTTTTAGATCTTGAAAGCTTGTGTCAAGAGATTCAAACCCTAAAAGAACATGGCTTCCTAAACAGAAAAAAACAAATTTTAATTTCAGATTCATGCACTTTACTTTTAGATCATCATAAACAATTAGATCAAGCAAGAGAACAAAAAGCTAGTAAAATAGGAACGACAGGAAAAGGAATCGGCCCGGCTTATGAAAGCCGAGCAAGCCGTAAAGCTCTCCTTTTTAGAGACCTTTTTGAAGAAGATAAACAGCTCTTAGACAAATTAAAAAAATCAACTGAGGAAAGTCATTTTCTCTTGAAAAATCTTTATCAAATAAAACCTTTAAGTTTAGAAGAAAGTTTTGAAAAACTTAAAACCTACCGTAAACTTCTAAGGGAGTATCGCTTTCAAAACATGTCTTTGTTTTTAAATACAGCTCTTAAAAAAAATAAAAAGGTTTTATTTGAAGGAGCTCAAGGAACTCTTTTGGATTTATACCATGGAACTTACCCCTATGTCACAAGCTCTTCCACTTTAGCAGGAGGACTTTTTAGCTCTTGTGGACTAGGTCCTTTGATACCTATGAAATCCTTAGCTGCCATGAAAGCGTATACAACAAGGGTCGGAGAAGGACCTTTTTGGACAGAATGTACGAACACTCCCGAAGGAAAGCATTTACAAGAAAAAGGAGAAGAGTTTGGAGCTACAACGGGCCGGAAAAGACGTTGCGGATGGCTCGATTTAGTTGCTTTAAAATATGCTGTTCGTTTAAATTCAAGTTCCAGTTTAGCTGTAATGAAACTTGATGTCTTAAGCGGACTCGATGAGATCAAGGTCTGTATAGCTTATAAAATCGGCTTTCAAATTTTTGAAGACCTACCTAGCTCTATGAAAGACGTAGAAAATGTTAAACCTATTTATAAAACTTTCAAAGGTTGGAGTGAAGATATTAGCTCTGTTTCCTCTAAAAAAGAACTTCCTCCCTCTTGCTTAAACTACCTTAATTTTATCAGTCAAAGTCTAAATATCCCCATCGATATCATCTCAGTTGGACCTTCTCGCTTCAAAACTCTTTATGACTCACAAAATGTTTTAGACAAACTCTGGCTCTAAAACATTTAAAAGTTATCTAGCAATTCCCCTTTGGTAAAAAGTAAATCCTTTCTTTTTTAAATCTTTGGCAAAATAAAGACAACGTGCATCTACTAGAAAAGCAGAAGAGAGGTGATTTTTAATGCTATCCAAAGAAACACGCTTAAATTCCTTTGAATCTCCTGCTACAATCAAACCTTGTTTTTGTTTTAAAGATTCCTTTGCGGACGGGTAAAAAAAAACTTTTCCTTCAAAAATCTTTTTTACAAGATCATCGAGATCTTTATTTTCAGAATCTTTATGAAATATTTTAACCACAGCTTCTTTCGTAAAAAGAGGGTCATAGACATGCAAATGAACCCCAGCTTTTAAAAGTTTAGAGCAAAGCTTTAAAGCGGGAGAGTTTTTGATATTATCTGTATTTTTTTTAAAGCTAATTCCCCAAAAAGCTAAAGAAACTTTATTTAATTTTTTATAATAACTTTGAATCTGTTTAAAAAATATTTCAGGAAGTTCATTATTTACGTCCTGTACGCTTTGTAAAAGATTCATTTTAAGTTTTCTTTTTTGACCTTCTATGATAGAGAGTTGAATGTCTTTAGGAAGACAGTAGCCTCCATAGCCTAAACCAGGGGTTAAAAAGTCCTTTCCTATTCTGGAGTCAGAACCTAAAATCTTTTGAAAATCTGTCATATTTCCCCCTCTTTTCTCACAAAGTCCTGCCCATTCATTGATAAAACTGATTTTTGTTCCTAAAAAGGAATTGCAAGCCAGTTTTGAAAGCTCCACTGTTTCAGGATCTGAATGAATGAACTGCTTTGCTTTACAAAAACTTTTATAAAAAGCTTCTAATTTTTTTCCAGAAGAAATATTTTTTGAACCGATGACAACTCTTTCAGGTTTTTTTAAATCTTCAAGAGCTTGACCCTCTCTTAAAAACTCAGGACAAATAACAACAGATAAATTTTTTCCTTTTGTGATCTCACTCACTTTTTCATAAGTTCCTAAAGGGCAAGTGCTTTTGAGAATTAAAAGTTTTTCTTCTAAGCTTTTTGGAATTAATTTCACCCATTCTAAAAGCTCCGATAAGTCAAAATCTCCTATTTTTTTATCAGGCTTAAAACTCAAGCAGAAAAAAATCATTTCAGAAGAAAGGATTAAGTCCACTTGCCTTGTCCATTTTAAGAGATCTTTATTAGCAAAAAGGGAGTCTGTAAGCTGAGGTTCATAAAAAGGAAGTTTTCCTTTAAAAATTTCTTTTTTATCAGGAACTTTATCTGTTATCAAAACCTTTTGCCCTGACTGAGCGATCAAAGTCCCTAAACAAAGTCCTACTCTTCCGGAACCAATAATGGAAACTGTCATAACTTAAGATCATAATTATAAAAGAAAATAAAGTTAAGTAAAAACATTACTTTTTATTTTGCTATTTCAATCAATTCAAAGTATTTATAAAAAGTAAGGTTTTGAATGTTACTGCGAGAAAAAATTATAGTTTTAAAAAATCAAATTTTTTCAGAATCTGATTTAATTGTAAAAGGATTAAACCAAAAGGGCTCTCAGCTCTCTTTTATTGCTAAAGGAGCTTTAAAAAGTAAGAAACGTTTTCGAGGAGGAGTTTTAGAGCCGAGTTCTTATATTGAGTTGGAGTTTCGTTTTTCTAAAAGCTCCCTTCATTACATTCAACAGGCTTGGTTTTTAGATGACTTTTCTAAACTCCGAACAAATTGGCAAAGATTAAATTTAGCTTTGTATTTTTTAAGCATTATGGAAAAAATATCTCAAGAAGGAGAAGAAGATTGCAGAGAGTTATTCAATCTTTTAGGCAATTCTTTAAAACAAACGGAAATCAGTTCTGATTTAGATAAACTTAAAATTTACTTTCAAACAAAAGTCTTATTTTTACAAGGCGTTTTATCTGAAAAAATACTCCTTCCAGAGATTTTAAATAATGCCATAGAAAAACATGAAAGCCTCTTATTATCTTCTTTAAAAAAAACTAAGCTTTTACAAAATTTAACTCAAAGCTTAAACCACTATTTAGAAATACCATGATTAAGATTTTGAAAAATTCTTACCCTCAAGCTTATCATTTGTTAATGACACAAAATCTTACTCTTCCTTTTTCTAAGAAAACGATTCCTTTAAAGAAAACACATTTCAAAGCCATCAAGCAAGTTGTTGAAAAAATCTATCAACTAAAAACAGAAGCTCCCTATCAAAAAAAAATCTTAAATCACTTAGATCCTATTTCTCAGAGTCAACAAGATTCTATGTTAATGGGCTATGATTTTCATATAAATGAAGACACTGTTAAATTAATAGAAGTCAATACAAACGCCTCTGCTTTTCTTTTAGCTAATTTTTTATATCAATCTTCAAATGAAAATTTTGAAGATTCCCTAAAAGCTTTAAAAAATTCTTTTTTCTGGGAATGGAAAAAATTCAAGCCCCATAAAAAAACACCTAAAATTGTTTTAATAGATGAACAAATTAAAACTCAAAAAATGTTAATAGAATTTTTTATGTATAAAGATTTTTTTAAATCTATGGGATGGGACTTAGACATCTTAGATTCTCATGACATTCTCATTGATGAAAAAAATTTTCTTTATACAACAAAGAAAGAAAGAATCGATTTTATTTATAATAGAAGCACTGATTTTTATTTTAATAAACACCCTCATTTAGCTAAAGCTTATAAACATCAAACGTGTTTAATTCTTCCTCAACCAAGAGATTATGCCCTTCTAGCAGATAAAAAAAGGCAAATAGATTGGACACAACAAACTTTCCCCCAAATTCAATCCATTCAAAAATATCTTTTAAAAACTAAGTCCTTAACAAAAGAAAACAATACTCTTTTTTGGAAAAATCGTAAAAACTATTTTTTCAAAATAAGTCAAGGATACTCGGGGAAATTAGTTTACCGTGGCTCAAGTGTAACTCGTAAAAAATGGGAACAACTTCTTAAAAATAAGAGTTTAGCTCAAGAGTATTTTCCCCCTTCTTACTTGATAGATTCAAGCAAACAAAAATGGAAAATAGATATCAGAGCTTATGCCTATAAAAACCAGATACAACAGCTTATAGCTAGAATTTACCAAGGACAATTAACAAATTTCAAAGTCAAAGGAAGTGGTTTTGCAAAAATAAAAATCATTTAAACCTAGTTAAACTGTGTTCTCTTTTCAAAATGATTTTTCATTTCTAGTAAGGAGGTTTGGTTAAAGAAAAGATCTAAACTTTTTTTAATCTCAAACAAAACAGAATAAATAAGATCTTCCCAAGGAGAATTTGTTGGATTAGTCTTTGTTTCAATATAATAATCTATCACCTCACTCAACCAAGTATCATCACGGGTTGTTTTGTCAGAAAAATACTCCATAAAATTTAAAAATACAGTGGTTGAAGAATCATCAATTATTAGACATCCTCCAGTATTCTTTTTATAACACTCGTGAATTGTATGTAATGAACTTATAACATCAAGATGTTTCTGATCAAAGCTTATGATGTTATCATTATTGATTAAACCACCTATTCGTGAGAAGTTTTCAGCCCATTTAACAATGTTCCCTTTCCCTGTTAAGTCCGAATTTATTAGATTTAAAAATTTTCCATTCAAACTGAGACAATCTTCTTGACCTTGACTACAATGAATCTCTTCACCTTTTATCAAGATCTCTTTTAAAAACTTTAAAAGAAAATTGACATGAAAAATAGAAGTTTCTAAAGCTTTAAAATTCTGTTTACAATCTCCTAATATAGAATTACTAAAACCTCCTGTTACCTCCTCTGTCAAACAAGTCCAATTGAATTCAATGTTACTTTTATCATAATAACTCAACAACTCTTCAGAATCTTCTGTTTCTATTCCTTCAAAATTAATAAATTGTCTATAAAATTTATCTACAAGTAATTTCAACTCATCAATAACTCCTTTTGATAGGGTTTCCATTTGATCTTTAGATAAGTTGTAATAACTCTCCATTAATCCATTCAAGTCCTCATAAGAATTACGAATAATTTTTCTTAAAAGAATATAAAGATTTGAATAATCTTCATTTGAATAATTTTCATTTATATATCTAGTACGTGTATCAAATATAAATTTATGAATATCTTTTTCTGACATTTCATCTGCACAAATAACAGCTAGTTCCTCAAATTCATTTTTCTGAACATTATAAATGCTTATGTTATTAAATTTTGCACTTAATTGAGGAATAGAAAAAACCTCTTTTTTAGAATCCTCCTGAGAACCACATATTAAATCGTAAAATATAAAATAAGGATTTTTTGATTTTTCAGGAAAAATTTCAGGAAAAATAGAAAAAGACTGATTTTGAGATCTCTCTTCTAAAAAATCAAGAAAGTATTTCTCTCCTGTTTTGTGAATTGAAAATAAGGAAATTAAAGCTTCCATCTCATCGAATTTTAAAGAAAAACAGGGAACCTTATCCTCATATGCTTTTATTAGAGGATGTTTAAATCTTTTTAAAAGATATATTCCGGCTGTTAAATATTTATTATATTCTCCCTCTAAACCTTCTAAATCTTCTAAATCTTCTAAACCTTTTTGAAGCATTTGCATAGCTAATGTAAAAAATTTATTATTAACAATATCTGTATTTGATTCAGAACACAAAAAATCGTCTAAATGAAATTCAGATTCTAAAGAAAAAAGTTCAGTTGGTTCTAAAGAGAGGTAATCCTCAGCTTTTATTTGAAAGCTATTTTCTTCAATTGTGTTTTTTAAATTCTGATAAATAAAAGAAATGGTTTCATTTACAAATTCATCTTCATCATAATGGTCTCCTGTTGTTTCATCTGAAAAAAATAATAAATTAATCTCTTCAAAATAGTATTCTTTTATTGTTTTATGACATAAACCTCTCCAAATTTTCATGTCTTGATTTTTTATATCTTTTAAATTTGAACAATACTTTGTTAACATTGAAAATTTATTTTCTCTATAAACAGCTAATTCTTCAACAAACACTTCTTTATTAAAATATCTAGTAAAAGAATTAGCATTCTCTTCCTCTGAAAAAAACTGTGCTAATACATCTAAAGAACCTTCATAATCGATAAGCTTTCGATTCAAATTCATAGACCAATAGTAATAAGAAATTTGATATTTTTTACTTAATTCGTTTATCCAGGATTTAAATTTATGCGAGGAGTGTCTAATAGAAAGTTTTACTCTTTCAAAAATATCATTATCATCTCTAAAAGCAAGATTTGCATCTGTTTTCATCTTCCTTTGAGACTCCCACCAAAACGATAAAGAAGCACCCTTCACTCCACTAGCGGTCAGTTGTTTTTTCACAGGATTTGCTAACCATTCATCTATTACTTTATGAACTTCTAAAAAAAGAAATAGAGTTAAAAAAAAATTTCCAAATCTCATAGCATGTAAACCTATTTTTTTTGCAGACAAAGCCTTCTTAGCTCTATGTCCTACCATAGTACGATCTAAACGATTTAACAAAGCACTTGAAATTTTATGTGCAATAACACTTGAACCCATAATACCTACAATGTCTACAGCATAGGATTTCCATTTTTCCTCTGCTTCCCATTTTAAATAAAATTCCTCACAAGCACTTATGTGAATGTTTTCTGGAACCTCTGTAAAAAATTCTTTTATACAATCTTCTGAAATGGGATCCATTAATAACTCCCCAAATACAGCAGAAGCAAAAAAACCTAACCCGATTCCAAAAGCAGGAGCTAAACTGCGAGCGGTTTTTCCATTTAAAGGTTTTCCAAAAATAGTTTTTCCATCTATAAAACGACCTAAACCATAAATACGGTAATTGACTTGTTGGGAAACTGCCATAAAAACAGCAAAACTCATAACTCCAGGAAATGTAAGACTGTGCTGAATGACATCTTTTAATTCTCCTGGGTTTTTTTCATAGCCAGAAAATTTTTTATCAGCTACAGCATGTAAATAAATAGAAGCCCCTAGAGCCATATTAAAGATAAGATACTGTGCAGGAAAATTCTTTACAAAATTTAGAGTCAAGGGATTTGAATTGTTTCTAAGAGCTTCATAATAATTGGTATCAAAGATCTCTTTAATATAATTTAAAATTCTTATCGATTCTTGTTTTGAAATAAAACTTTTAAGAGTTTGGGCGTTTTTATTTTTATAAAACTCACTTTGTAATATAAACCGAGACAACTCATCTCCAAATCCTTTTAAAAAACTTTCTAATAAAATAGGATGAAGACTTTCAGGTGAAAGTCCTAGACGTTGTAATATTTTTTTCAAAATATTTACATCATTTAAATTTTCTAATCTATACTTATGGAGTTCTTCTTTTTCTTTGCTTGTTAAAAAACTCCTTTTTATACCTCTACTAAAAAACCTATCATCCCTTTGATTCCCAATTAGAGGCAAGTTTTCTGAAATCCCTTTTGCTTTTCTTAAAAGTTCTTCATACCTTTTTCTTTTCTCAATAAAACTTTCTGGAGATTCTTGAAAAAAAGAAAGCTCATAAAGCAACTCTAGGGCTTTTTTTTCAGAAGACTTTATGACTACGTCCTTTTCTGAAGAAAAATCTTTTTCACTAAAAATACCCTTAAAAATATCCCTAAAAAAATCAGTATCTATGTTTTCAACAGTTCCAGATTTATCATATTCTTTTCTTTTATTAGAATCTGATAAAAGATCCCAAGCCCAATTTATTTCTACTATTTTTTTTTTCACTCTACTATTAATGTCTTCAATAGAAAGTTCCCTTTGATCTTTAGTTAATTCTCTATATCTATCTTTAGTTTCTGTATCAGAAAGATTACTCCATCTATCTGAATGCCACATAAAAAGCAAATGGTTACGTTGTTTTTTAATTTCGTTAATTGTGGCTTCTTTTGAAACCCCTAAAACCTCATAAGGATTGAGAGGCGAAAAACTGCTACTCCAACTAGAATAAAAAAAGAAAGAAAAAAACAAACTAATAAAAAACCTATAAAATATTTTCATAACAATGACTTAACACAAAAAACATAAAAAATCTGTTAATAAATAAAATTTAAATTAAAAAAAGGAATTTTTTTCAAAAAAAAATTATAACTGTTCAATCTTTAAACAATTTGTCACATCTTACTTTAAAATAAAAAATCTCTGACTTTTTATTTAACCTATATAATAATTGATTTTTACAAAAATTATATTATTATAAAAAAACGTCCTTATGGATTTTAGAAAAATTAATAACTTAAAAGAACTCAAAAATCTCAGTTTTGAGTTAGCTCAAACAATTAAAATTCCTCAAATTGTTTTATTAAAAGGAGAGTTAGCTGTAGGTAAAACGCAGCTGGTAAAATATATGCTTGAAAATTTAGGAAGAGAAGGGAAAGAAGTTAAATCCCCTACTTTTTCACTTATCAACAGCTATTTTCAAAAAAATAAATTTGATATTCATCATGTGGATTTGTATCGGATTCGATTCGATCAAGAATTACATGAAATTGCTTTTTGGGATCTTTTTTACACAAAGTCTCTCATTTTTATTGAATGGCCAGAGAAAGTAGAAAAACAACTTCCCTTTTTATGGAATAAACTTTTAATTAAAGGAGAATTTTCTAAAAACAAAGAAGAAAGAATCTTTAAATGGAAGACACTTTAAAAACAAAAAAACTTGAATAAAAGAGAAGCTTATAATAACTTTCCTATCAAATAAAAATGACAGTCAAATTCCATGTTTAATCTAATTGTATTTTTTTGTCTTGCTATTTTAGCTTTCATTTTAGGAAATTTATTTTTTAAAAAAAAATTAAAAAACTATTTAGAGTTAAAACTTGAAAAGAATCAAATCGATATAAGATTAAAAGAACTCTTACAAGAAATACAAGAATTGAAACAAAAAGAAGTGGAGTTAGAAAAAAAAATCTCGGTTCTAGAAACACAGTTAGATGAAAAAGATAAGAAAATAGAAGAACGAGAAAAATACTTTAAAGAACAAACTGAGCAATTTCAAATGAAATTTGAACATTTATCTAATAAAATTTTTTCAGAAAACACAAAATCTTATAGAGAAGAAACGACTAAAAATTTAACTCAAATTTTAAAGCCTTTTAAAGAAGATATTGAAAATTTTAAAAAATCCATTCAATCGGTTGAAAACAAAGGAGATTTTTTAGATAAAACCCTTCAAGAATTTAAAGATATTAACAAACAAATGAGCCAGCAAACTTCAAATTTAGAACAAGCCTTAAAAGGAGAAACTCACGTACAAGGGCAGTTTGGAGAATTTGTTTTAGAAAACATTTTAAAAAAATCAAACTTAAGAAAAGGAGAAGAATTTGATACACAAGTGGAATTAAAAGATCAAGACAATTCCTCTTACAGAGCAGATGCTGTCGTCAATCTCCCAGACAATAAGTTTATTATCATAGATTCTAAAACCTCTTTTAAATCTTACATGGATTACCTAGATGCAAAAAAAGAAGAAGAGAAACAAATGGCTTTAAAACAGCTTTTTAAATCCATAGAAAAGCATATTAAAAATTTATCTCCTAAACAGTATCATTTTTTAATTTCAAGTAAACAAAAAGAATTCCGAAGTCCTGATTTCACCTTAATGTTTATTCCAAACGAAGGCATCTTTAGTCTTATTACACAAAAAACTCAAAATCTTTTTGAAATGGCTTGGAAGCAGTCTATCGTTTTAGTCAGCCCTACAAATTTATATGCGACTTTAAGAACAGTAGCCTCAATTTGGAAAATAGAAAAACAAAATAAAAATGCTAAAAAAATAGCTGATGAAAGTGGAAAGATGTACGATAAGTTCTATAATTTTATCAAAGACCTTAAAGACATTGATAAAAACATCAAACAGGCTCAAAAGAATTATGACTCCGCTTTTTACAAGCTAGAAGGACGAGGAAACTTAGTTTCTAAAATGGAAAAAATAAAAAGCTTAGGAGCGAATGTAAAAAAAGATTTAAAAGATTATTTTACAAAGGAAGAATTAGAATCTTCTACCCCTTTCAAAATAGAAAGTTCTAAAAAAGAAGACGAAAGTTAAAAAGCCAGCTCAAAAACTGAGTTGGCTTTTTTTTATTGATTCTTTATTATTCAGTAGCAGGAGGTGCAGGAGCTGCTTGACATAATAAATCCACCCAAGTTTCATCCCTTTTTCTACTTTCTACGTCACTTAACTCATCAATTTGACCATTATTCTCATTACTCCCATATCGCCAGCCGTTTGCATTACTTACCTCACCATTATAGGCTGTCCGGCTATTTATTCTATTATCAATAATCTTTTCTATATAATCGGAAAATTCTTCAAAATTTCTTATCATCTCTGCCCTTACCTCCTCATCCAGTTCCCTTCCTATTTCACAATAAATCTCTCTAAAACATGGAAGTGATACAATGTCATCACTACACTTGTTTGAACTTTCTTCAACATAATCAAAAACCAGATAATCAAAAACCTTATCTTCTGCTTCTTTTATAAGATATTCCATCAAACTGTGTTCGTCAGCAATATCCTCAGAAAAAATCCTTGCTAAATTAGATTCATTTACATTTTTATTACTAAACTGTTCTAAGACTTCCTCTAAAAGCCTAAAATCGTCATCTTCTCCTTCAAAAATTTTAAATATCTCATCATTATAACTGTTTAAAATCCATGCTAAAGTTTTCT
>JACOND010000020.1 GCA_014323935.1 Bdellovibrionales bacterium | reverse complement strand
GAGAAAGAAGCAGAAAAGAGAAGGAAGAAAAGGGTAGAACAGGCTTGGAGAGACGCAAAAGAACTAAGAGATGTGGAGCTTTAAAAACAGAGCTTAATATTTTGTTTTTTTATTTTAATTTTCTTAAAAAATAAAATATTTTAGGATAGAAAAGCTAAGTTTTCAAAATCTAAAAAAAACGCTCTTTTAAATTCTTGAAATACGAACTGCCTAGGAACATAGGATTATTTTTTACTTGATCCACAGTCATTTGAAAAACAGGATATAAAATCTTTCACTTCTTTTAGAACAAAAAATTCTGTAAAGACAAGAGAGTAACTTGGAGTTATTTTATCATAGTTATCTTAAACTTTGTGCATGCAGTTTACTCCAGTAAAAGCACTCTCTTTAGAAAACTTGGCTTAGGGCAGGTTTAGATATTGATATTTTCTCCTAAAGAGAGTTCTCAAATCTAAGGAAACTTTTTTACCTCCTAGATGTTCTAAAGGAAGATTGCTGTCTAAAATTTCAAGACTTTGTTTCTTTTGAGATTTTTCTTTAGATGTCTTTTCTTCTAACGTCTTGGATGTTAGGGTTCTTGATTTCTAATTTCATGATTTCAGGAATGTTTAGAAAATCTATTAAAACACGTTTTAAAATATCTGCTTTGTCTACAAAGAATTTTGTAAAGACGACATCTCTTGTCATTTTTATATAGTTTTTTTGTTGTTTCACTTATTACCTCCTATTTTTAAATTAATTAAACTTATATGACTTGATAATTAAAAGAGTGTAAAACGCATTTCAAACTTTTTACATTAATTTTTAGACTTATTTTAAAGAACAAACTTTAAAGATTTCTTATCGGGATTTTTCTTAGACTGTTTTTCTTTGATTTTTTGCTTTCTTTTTGTTCGGGTTATAGGAAAGTATCCTTTTAAGAAAGACTTAAATTCCCTATTCATAGTCTTTATTTAGAATGGGGCGTCAATTATATAATTCCCTAATCTTTTCCTTTTTTATAAAATTCTTCTGGAAGTGTTTTTGCTGTAAAAAAGGTATATATGAATTTTTTGTTTTATTTTATTCTTTTTTACTCCTCTGGAATATTAGCTAATTCTCTTATTTTATCTCCAGGAGAGAGGCTTTTTTTAAAAGCTCCTAGCAATCAAAAAGTGAGAATAGGTGATAAAAGTTTAGTTTTAATTGATTTAGAAGGTCTAAATCTTTCTCTTTTAGCTAAAAAAAAAGGTCAAACTCTTTTAGTTGTTGGTGAAAAAAGATATAAGCTTTTTATTTTAGAAGATTCTTTAAAAACTAAAGCTTTGTATATAGATCAGCTGTTAAAGAAATTAAAAGGTCTTAAATGGTCTCTTTCTCCTTCTCAAAAATTTCAAATTCTAGGAGAGCTTTATCGTTTTTCAGATTGGCTAGATTTAAAAAAAGCTTTTGATAAATATAATTTTGAATATGAATTTAAAGCTAGAATGGATGAGGAATTAAAAAATATCAGCTCCTTTTATTTTAAAAAAAACTTAAAAAAGCCTTTTGAAATTTTATGGGATGAATTACCTTTGGTTTTTATTCCTCAAGATTCTTATTTATCCGTTTATCAAAGAAAGTTAAAACCTTTTGGGCTGTTTGTTAAAGAACAGAAAAATTGGTTCTTTAAAGCTGATTTTCTTCAAATAGATTTAGCAATTGTAGAAAATCTATCTTCTTCTTTTTTACAAGGAGGGGGTTTAAATCAAAATTTGCTCTCTTTTTCTTCTATGCTTTCTTTTTTAAACTTTTTAAAAAGCTCAGGACAAGGAAAAAGCTTACATCACTCTTCTGTTTTAGTTCAAAGTGGAAAGACTTTAGAATTAGAATCAGGTGGTCAAATTCCTTTTACTTCTTTCAACCTCAAATCAGAGCAAGAGACGACAAGCTGGAAATCTCATGGTTTTAAATTAAATTTAAAACCTCAAGTGGGAGTAAAAAATCAAATTCAACTTCATTTTCATGTTCGTCTTTCAGAACCTTTAGCTTTTAAAACAGGTTCTTCAGCTCCTCCTTTAAAAAACCAAACCTTACAGACAGAAATCGTTTTAGAAGCGGGTCAAATTTTTAAATTGTTTGGCTTGAAAAAAAAACATAGAAGTCAAAATTTTAAAGGAAGTTTTAGTTTTGTAGACGAATTCAATTCTTTCATAGGAGGAAAAAATAACTCTGATATGAATCAAACTGTTTTTATTCAAATTCAGCTTTTAAATTCTTTGAAAAAGGTTTCAAAAAAAGAAAGGGATTTTTTTAATGAAACTTTTTAATCAAAAGCTTTTGTCAAAAGAATTTGAAAACATTTTACAGCTTTTTCGTAATTGCTTGAATCAAAACCACCGTTCTTTACCCTCTCAAGAACAGAAAAATAAAAATGAAATCATTACTCAGATTGTAAAAAAAAATAGTTCTTTAGAAAATCAAAAAAGAATTCTTTCTGAATTTTTTACATGGGGACCTTTGGATTTTTTATTGGAACAAAAAGGAATCAATGAAATTATCATTAATGGAAAAGACCATATTTTTTATGAACAAGAAGGCCTTATGAAATCTTTTCCAGATCACTTTTTATCTTTAGTTACTTTTCATTCTTTTGTTGAAAAAATAAGTGCAGAAGCTCGCATTACTGTCAATATAAAGAAACCTTACTGTGAAGGACGTTGGAAAGATTTTCGTGTTTTTGTTTTAAGACCTCCTTTAGTTAAAAATTCTTTTCATCTGTGTTTAAGACGTTCTTCTCAAACCTGTTGGTCTTTTGATAAATTTTTAAATTGGTCAAATTCTAAAGCTCTAGATATTTTAAAGGATTTTATAAAACAGAAATTAAATTTTTTAATTGTAGGAGCTACAAGTTCAGGAAAGAGTTCTGTTTTAAATGCCTGTTTGCAGGAGTTAAGCTCTTATGAAAGAGTGATAGCTATTGAAGATGTTGATGAAATCGTTCTTCCTAATTCTATCAGCCTAAAGCTTTTAACTCAAAAGGATCCTGAAAGTTTAAAGAGTTTCATTGATCAACAAGATTTAGTGAAACAGAGTTTGAGATTAAGACCAGATAGAATTGTAATGGGAGAAGTGAGAGGAAAAGAAGCCAAAGATCTGTTGTTAGCTTTGACGACAGGTCATAAGGGTTGTATTGGGACTTTGCATGCGAAAGATCACAGGCAGGCTTTATGGAAACTTGAAACTTTAGCTCAAATGGGAGCTCCTGAATGGAAGAATTCAACAGTTCAAAGACTTATTTTTTCAGGTCTTCAAGCCTTAGTTGTTTTAGATAAAAAAGAAGGACAGCGATACTTGAAAGGGCTTTATAAAATTACAACATTAGAGAGTTCAGGTTTTTTGTTTGATACTTTATTTGAAAGGATTTGAAAAATTATTAAAAATCCACATTCTTTATCACTTGGGATGATTTTACATTTTACAGCTTTAAATTAAAAACAAGTTCTTTTCCCTTATGTAAATCTCTCTTTTTTAAAGTATTTTTTTGTATCCATAATGCTAGAGATTCCTTTTACTAAGTCTGTCACTCTTTGTTCCATTTGAGTCAGCCTTGAATTTGAAAACATCTTAACGATGCCAGCAGATACAATCAACATGATCACTTAAGCAACTAAAACTTTTACTAAAGACAAAACTTTGTTGATTGAATTTTCAATTCATCATTTTTTTTTATATTTATTCAATAAGTTTTTTTTTCAATTTCTTTTCTTAAACATAAGAATTCGTTTCAATTTTTTCTACTAGAAATTCTTCAAGAACTTTTGAGTTTTTTGGGTTAATTGAAAATACAGATTGCTGTTCACAGCGACGTTTTTCTTTAATTAACCATTTTAAAATTTGTGTAAGCTTCTTATTTTTTTTACTTTGAAAAAAAGGATCATTTTTTAAAACATCTTTTGCTTTTTTTAAAGACCTGGATTCGCTGACGTCTTTTTCAGACACTTCATAGCAATGAAGATCGTACTTTTCAACATCCTTTGGTAAAACGCCTAAAAAATGAACATTAGGGGCTGAAAAATCACTATTTCTTATTAAACTACTTGCTGAACCTGCCTTAAGAGTCCTGTAAATATTTTGTAATGTATAAGCATCTAAATCTCCATAAAAAAAGATGGGAATATTAAGTTGGTCTTGAATGGTTCGGCACCAACCTCTAACGGCGTTACTGGGAACTCCCTGAGCTCCTACTATAATACAATTATGTCTTTTTGTCATACCATTAGAGACCAGTGTATTGGCTGTCCCTTCTGATTCGATAACAATACAGTAATCAATTCTTCCCTTTTTAGCTTTTAATTCAAATTGCTGAGGTTTGTTTTTAGGTTGAAAAGGAGTTGTCCCTAAAGAACTCAAATCTATAACAGCTTTTTCTCCTTTTTGTAGATATTCCGTCACGATAAGGTTTTTAGAATAAGTCTGCCCTCCTCTGTCATTAGCAAAACAATTCATTTCCTCCCTATAAACTTCAAACATATCACAAATAAAATCAATGATAGCATCACTGTCAGATTGATCTTCAAAATCGAGGGGCTTATAAAAGGTTTTAGACTTCATAAAACCCTTTGAAATATAATACAATTCCCTTTTGGTATTAACCGCTCCGGATTTAAGATTGCCTAAAAGAATATCCAATAAAAATAAACTCCTTGAGATTTTTTGAACAGAAGAGACATTCAGTTCTGAGGACACTTTTTTCCCTTTAGGAACCAAATACCCCTTTTTAGAATCATAGAGAGAGTTATCTAAAGAACACTTAATAGCTTTTAAGACAGGAGATTTTTTTTGATTTAAATCTTTGAGCATCTCTTTGCCAAGCTTTTGAGAGTCTTTGAGAAGATCTCTTTTAGGACGATTTTTTAAAGTTTTTTTTTTCAAAGACTCCTCCTTAAACGGCTTCATTATCTGTTTTATAAGTTAAACGACTTCCCATTTTAGCTTTGAGTTTTTCAACTTCCTGTCTTGCATCTCCTAAAGCTTTTTCAGCTTTAACTGTGTCTTTAGATAAAATGGCATATAAACCTCTTTGAGCTCCTTCTATTTCTTTTTGACTAGCTCCTGTAATGTCTTTAAGTTTTTGAATTAAAATCGGTGCAAATTTTTCAATGTATTCTTTTTTTCTAATCAAATCTGCGGTGTTTTTCTCTTTTCGAATATGTTTTTTTAATTTTTGTCCCGCTTGCATTAAAGCCAAACGAATTTCTTCTACCAACTCTTCACTTGCATCAATGGTTTCTTTTGAAGCATTTTTAAATTTGATAAAAGGAGAGGTTACAGAAACCGCAAAAACATAAGGCCCTAAAGGTAAAGATTTTTTAGATTGAGACAAACCGTAAGCTCTCCAATTGACAGATTCGACAGACTTTGTAATAGCACAAGAGGCTTTATCAAATTGTAACGGAACCCTGTTTGCAAACCTCAAAAGCTGAATTCCTTCCTCTTCTTTCTTTTTAATGTTTAACCTTGCTAAAGCAACTTCTACAATAACAGACTTATAATCACAGACTTTTGGTTTTCTAGTAATGACACTAAAAAAATCAATATCTCCTAAACGATTGATGCTTTCAGCTAAAGCTTCTTCTCCTACCGCTAAAACAGACTGAGAAGAAGGCTTTGGAAAATCAATTTCATAAAGAAGAGAAAAAATATGTTTGTAATCTTTTTCTCCTATAGAGCGAACTGTTTTTTTTAAAAGTCCTTCTGTAAGACCTTTTTCTTTCATCAAGCTAATGCTTTTATCTGTGATTCTAGAAAAAGCTGTTTTTAAAAACTTTTTTAAACTCAAAGAAGCATAAAAACTGGCATGTTGTAAAAAGTCTCCTAATTTCATAGTATGGGGATGAGGCAAGCTAGAAGGAGGTATTTTAGGAACTTTATTGCTGACTCGCTCTATTTTCCGAAACGGTTGATCTAAAAGTTCATACTCTAATTCTAAGTGCGGATTCACTAAAGCCGTCCCTTCTAAATAAGTGATAAGTCCTCCTTCTCCTTTGAGTTGAACCCGGCCATCCACTAAGAATTCTACTTTAAGCCCCTGCTTTTTAGCTTCCCAGTGAAAGGAGGTTTTGTTTTTTAAAACCCCTTTGTTATTTTTAATATCCATATTTACAACAACACAAAAAGCTTTAGGACTATTTTTAAGTTTACTGCTAACATGAACTCCTCTTGCTTGAGTGAGCTGAGCCCAGGTCGTCGCCGCAGAAATACCAATTCCCTGCTGTCCCCTTGAACAACGTCCCCGGCCAAATTTAGAAGAAGCTAAATACTCTCCAAAAACTTTTGCAATATTTTTTTCATCTAAACCTGGACCATTATCTTCTACAACAACAGAAATTAAATCCACATTTTTAGAAGACCCCATGCCTTCTTTTTTTATTTTAACTTTGATATGAGGAGCAATCCCTGCTTCTTCACAGGCATCTAAAGAATTATCAACCGATTCCTTAAGTGTTGTTAAAACTGCTTTTGTAGAAGAAGAAAAACCAACTTGCTGAAGATTTTTTGCAAAATACTCAGCTGTACTGCTTTTAGTTATTTTCTGCATATTTTATTTTTAAAAGCTTTTTCGATTTTTTCTAGCTTTAGCTTTATTTTTTTAACTTTAACTCTACTAAAGTTTTAAATGATTTTTTACTATTGCATTTTTTACAAGAGGGAACTACATTGTTTTTCCCCGTTCTTCCTCCTTGAACTAAAGGAACTAAGTGATCCATAGTTAGTTCTTTTGAAGAAAATTTCTTTCCACAATGATAACAGGTTTGATTTTGAAGTTTTTCCTTCCACCATCTACTTTTTTTTAAAACTCTAGCAAATTCTCTTTCTTTTTTTATAAATGTTGAATCTTTAGGAACAAATAAATCTTTCATAAAAAAGCCTTAACTACAACACCATTCATTTTTTTTCAACACAATTCCATTCCTTGAGAAAATAATCCTCTCTTTTTACTTTAGAAAACATCTTTCTTTTATCAGAACAAGAAGCTGTAATGTTAAAATCAATTTTACCATCTAAAGGTTCCTTATAAGAAAAAGTATAACTAAAAATAAAAGAACAAGAAGGACAAGCTGATTTTATTTTATATTTTTCAACATCGGGATGATGTTCTTCTGAAAAAAAATTAGGAGAAGCAAAAGGATATAAAAAAACTTCTAACATCCACTCCAACATATCATCATAGGAACTCAGAAGTATTTTTTTACTTCGCTTCTTCATAGACCATTGTTTTTTTAAATGATAAATTTCCTTCCGTTCTTTTTTCGGACAAGAATTCTTATTTACAGATAAAAAATCTATATTTCCTAATAAGGAATAATTATTTACCATGTTACAGTGAGAAGGACATAAATCTGTTTTATTTTTACTAGCTTCTAACAATTGATCTATTAAAAAATTAACTTCACTTTTATTAGGAAAAACATTGATAGCAGATCTTATATTACTTGCAATTAATTTTTTATTGCTCCCTTGAATATCACAAGTTTTTGTACTTTTAAGTCCTGTGTCTTTAATCTTTGTTTTGATAGTTTGTTGAGAATTCAGATTTTCTTTTTTAGCTTCTTTTTTGAAATTCTGTTTTATACTTTCTTTTGCATGTTTTTGATTTTCAGATTTACTTCCTTTAAAAAAGCTACAAAATAAAATTCCTATGAAAAAAAGTTTTATCAAATTAGATAACTCAGAAGAAAATCTTTTTTGAACAAGCATATCCTTTTGAATTTATATGAGTTTTAAAAAAAATTCAAGATAAACATGGAACTTAAAATAGAGTTTTAAGTTATTTTTAATAGCTTAAAAACTTGCAAAAGATTAAACTTGAAGTATTAAAATTTGTTTTTTTCTGATGAGATTTAATGTCTTAGAAAAATGGCTTTATATCAACTTTACAGGTCAGTTCTATTTAAAAAAACTTACTTATTATGTAAAATTTTCTAAAATCTTTTCTTAGAGTTTATAAAATCCATTCTCTTTTTAGATGACCTTTTAAAGGCGTTTTAGAATTTAAAACACAATCTTCTAAGAAAGTCTTATCAAAAAGAGTGACCTGAGGACCTAGAACAGAAAAACCTTTTACTTTTAATAAATGGAGTCCTTTAACACTTGAAGGAGCTAATAAAAGAGCTTTCAATCGAGAACTCCAAATTTGAGAGTGTTTTAACCCCACCTTTAAGTCATGAGAATCAAATCTTTTAAAACATTTTTTTAAGTTTTTCTTTATAAAATTCTCAGAACTATCCCATAATTTTTCTAAGCAAATTTGAGTTGATTTTAAATAAGACTCTTTATTTCCTACTTCTAAGAAATAGGCTTTTTTATCAAAAAAAACTTTCATCTTTTTTTGATTTAAAAGGGGAGTAATGAGATCTCTAAAAAGATCAGTATCTCCTTTTTTAATAAAATCTAATAAGGAGCTTTTAAATAAAGCCAAACCTGTAAAAAAGTAAGCTTTTTCCCTTTTATTTTTTAAACTCTCTAGAGAATTTAAAAAGTCTATTCTTTTTAAATTCTTTTCTAAATCACAGTAGAAAGCTCTTTTTTTTAAAAAGTCCTGTTTAAAAGGGGTTACATAAAAAAGAGCAGATAGATTTGAGTTTAAAAACTCTTTTTCAAATTCAAAAATTTTATTTTCTTCAGAAGGAAATAATAAAGTATCTCCGTTTATATAAATAAAATAAGAACTCTGTTGTAATTTGTTTTTTAAAGAGTTTAAAGTTCCTAAAGCTCCTAAAGGTTCTTTTTCAAAAAAAATTCCTATGTCTTGATTCTTCTCAGATATAGAATCTAACATGCTTTTAAATTCATAAGGAAATAAATGAGAATTTAATAAAAATCTAGAAACTTGAAGTTCTTCTAAAATCTTCCAAGGATAAGAAAGTAAAGGTAAATTCAAAAAAGTTAACTGAGCTTTAGAAGCTTTATAACTGTAAGGTCTCAACCGAGTGGCTTTTCCTCCACAAAGTAGGACAGCTTGTTTTTTACTATCCTTCATAAAATTTCATAACTTAATAATTTCGAGGTTGTTCTTTTTTTATTTTATTTTCATCTCCTACAGGAAAAAGATCTAAAGGCTTAGAATCGTTTTCATCTTCTTTTACAAAAATAGATTTTTTATGATTGTCTGAAAAAATAGTTCCCGCAGGAATCAAACGTCCCATAATAACATTTTCTTTAAGACCTTCAAGAGAGTCTATGCGAGATTGAATACTAGCTTCTGTTAAAATTCGAGTGGTCTCTTGGAAAGAAGCTGCGGACAACCAGCTCTTTGTATTTATAGATGTTTTAGTAATACCTAAAAGTAAAGGTTTATAAGAAGCAGGACGACCCCCTTCTTGAATAACTTTTTCATTTTCCTCTTGAATTTCAGAAATCTCAATCTGCTCTCCTACAATGTAATTTGTATCACCTGCTTCTGTGATTTCATACTTTCTAAGCATTTGACGAATAATTAACTCTATGTGTTTATCGTTAATGGATACACCTTGTAAACGATAAACTTGTTGAACTTCATCTACTAAATAACTAGCTAAAGCCTTATGACCAGAGACTTTTAGTATATCATGAAGGTTGATTGTACCGTCAATAAGAGCTTCTCCTTTTTTAATATACTCCCCTTCTCTAACGGCAATAAATTTATTTTTAGAAAAAAGATATTCTTTCTTTTCCCCTGTTTTTGAAGTAATAATTACTTTTTGCTTTCCTTTTAAACCTTTTTCAAAACTCACATAACCATCAATTTCTGATAAAACAGAAGGTTCTTTAGGAGGACGAGCTTCAAAGAGTTCTGCAACCCTGGGAAGTCCCCCTGTAATATCTTTTGTTTTAGAACTTTCTTTATAAACTTTAGAAAGAATCGTTCCTGCATGGATTTTTTCCCCATCAGATACCATAAGCTGAGAGCCTGCAGAAAGAACATAAGAAGAAGCTATGTTTGTATTAGGAAAATTCACACTCTTTCCCTCATCATCTACAATCTTAATAAGCGATTTTTTACTAGAATCCCTATCTGCTGTCACAACTTTAGTTGTAAAACCTGTCGTTGAATCAACTTGCTCTATAAGATTCACTCCTTCATCAAGTCCTACAAACTTCACAGTTCCAGAAACATCAGCAAGCATAATATTTGTATAAGGATCCCATTCTGCAATCAAATCTTCTTTTTTAACCCTATCTCCTTCTTTAAAACTTAAGACTGCTCCGTAAACTAAATTAAATTTCTCTTTTTCTATACCTGTATCATCTATAATTGTAGCAATTCCTCCCCGATTCATCACAGTCCACTTAGCTTCTTTATTTTCAACAACATTCACCCCTTCTAATTTAAGCACTCCTTCATAACGAGTGGTGTAAACAGATTTTTCGACAGAACGTGAAGCCGTTCCTCCTAAGTGGAAAGTTCTCATTGTCAACTGTGTTCCCGGCTCTCCTATAGACTGAGCAGCAACAATTCCTACAGCTTCCCCTACATTAACTAATTTTCCTAAAGCTAAGTCCCTTCCATAACACCTCATACAAACTCCCTTTTTAGACTGGCAAGTTAAGGTCGATCTAATTTTCACTTTATCAATCCCGGCTTGTTCAATCCTTTCTACAATATCTTCATTAATTTCTTGATCCGCTTGGCAAATGATTTCAGAGGACTTAGGGTCTTCAATATCTTCAAAAGAAACACGGCCTAGGATTCTTTCTCCAAGAGGTTCTATGACATTACCACTATCTATAAGCTCAGTGATTTCAATAAAATCCCTGCTACCACAATCTTTTTCCGTGATAATTACATTTTGAGAGACATCCACGAGTTTTCTTGTCAGATAACCTGAGTTTGCTGTCTTTAAAGCTGTATCTGCTAAACCTTTTCTAGAACCATGAGTTGAAATAAAATACTGAGACACTGTTAAACCTTCTCGAAAGTTAGCTGTAATTGGAGTTTCTATAATCTCTCCTGAAGGCTTTGCCATCAAACCTCTCATTCCAGATAACTGTCTGATCTGAGCTGTAGAACTCCTAGCTCCTGAATCTGCCATAATAAAAATAGGATTAAAACTTGTACCTGTAATTGATTTTCCACCCACTTCAAAGCTTTCTTTTTCTAAATTTTTCATCATCTGACCGGCAATTTTATCTCCATATTCTGTCCAAGTATCAACAACCTTATTGTACCTTTCTCCTTCTGTAATCAAACCTTCGTCATATTGATTACGAATTTCGTCAACTTTCGAGCGAGCTTCATCAATCATGTCATTTTTATTAGATGGAATTTTTAAATCATCTATTCCAATAGAAATACCCGCTTTCGTAGAGTATTCAAAACCCGCCATCATAAGTTTGTCTGCTAAAATAACTGTTTTTTTACCTCCACAAAGTCTAAAAGTTTTATTTATTAACTCAGCTAAAAGATTTTTATTCATCACGCGGTTATAAAATTTAAAAGGAACTTCTTTAGGAATGATAACACTTAATAAAATTCGACCAACAGAAGTCTCTTCTAAGACTCCATTCACACGGCATTTAATAGCTGCTTGCAAATCAATTTTATCTGTTTCATAAGCATAAATAACTTCTTCCATACTTCCAAAGATTTTTCCTGAATTTTTAGCTCCTGGACGAATTCGAGTCATCCAATAAACCCCTAAAACAATATCTTGAGTAGGATTTATTATAGGTTGTCCACTTGCAGGACTTAAAATATTATTCGTAGACATTATAAGGACCCGAGCTTCTGTTTGAGCTTCAATAGATAGAGGAACATGGACAGCCATTTGATCCCCATCAAAATCAGCATTAAAAGCCGTACAAACTAAAGGATGAAGCTGAATAGCCCTTCCTTCATGTAATACGGGTTCAAAAGCTTGAATCCCTAATCGGTGAAGAGTAGGAGCTCTGTTAAGCATGACAGGATGCTCTTTTACAACTTCTGATAAAACATCCCAAACTTCATCTGTTTTTTCTTCAACTAAAGCTTTAGCTTGTTTAACTGTTAAAGCTAAACCTTTTTGTTCTAATTTATGATAAACAAAAGGTTTAAAAAGTTCTAAAGCCATAATCTTTGGCAAGCCACATTCATGTAATTTTAAATGAGGACCTACAACAATCACAGACCGACCAGAGTAATCAACCCGTTTTCCTAAAAGATTAGATCTAAAACGACCTTGCTTCCCTTTTAAAACTTCACTTAAAGAACGAAGAGGTTTTTTATTTGAACCCGTAAAAACCTTACCTCCACGACCATTATCTAACAAAGCATCCACCGATTCTTGAAGCATCCTTTTTTCATTTCTAATAATAATTTCAGGGGCATTTAATTCTTGAAGTTTTTTTAATCGATTATTTCTGTTGATAACCCGCCTGTACAAATCATTCAAATCAGAAGTGGCAAAACGTCCCCCTTCAAGAGGCACAAGAGGTCTTAAATCCGGAGGAATAACTGGTAAAGCTTCTAGCATCATCCATTCTGGTTTATTCACAGAGTTTTGAAAATCTTCCATAACTTTTATTCTTTTTCTGATCTGTTTTATGCTCGTTTCTGAAGTGATATCTTGTAAGCTTTTCCTTAATTTTTTAGCTTCAAATTCGTAATCTATAGATTTAATCAAATCACGAATAGCAAGCCCTCCTGTGTCTACTTTAAAATGAGGTCCGTATTCTAGTAAAGCCTCTTCATATTCCTCTTCCGACAAAAGTTGCCCTTTTTTTAAATCCGTTTCCATAGGATCCATAACAATATAATATTCACAGTAAAGAACTTTTTGAACATCCTTAACAGAAAGACCTAAAAAATGCCCAATCCGGCTCGAAGAACTTCCTAAAAACCAAATATGAGCCACAGGAATAACAAGTTCAATATGTCCCATTCTCTCTCTTCTTACTTTACTCCTTGTCACTTCAGTTCCACATTTTTCACAAATAACTCCGCGATATTTCATCCCTTTATAACGTCCACAAAGACATTCATAATCTTTTATGGGACCAAAAATTTTAGAACAAAATAAACCCTCTCTTTCTGGTTTAAAAGTTCTATAGTTAATTGTTTCAGGCTTTTTAACCTCTCCATAACTCCAACGACGAATCATATCGGGAGAAGCTATAGAAATCCGAATGGACTCTAAGGCTAAGGGATCTTTTGGTTTATCAAAAAAATTAAGTAAATCCTTCATTATAACTCCTCTTCTTCTAAGTCTTCATCTTCAACTTTATCTGTTAAAACATCTGATTCAAACATCTCTACGTTTAAACCTAAAGCCTTCATTTCATTAATTAAAACATTAAAAGATTCAGGAATTCCTGCTTCTAAAGTATTTTCCCCTTTTAAAATACTCTCATACATACGAACTCGGCCCGACACATCATCTGATTTGACTGTCAAAAATTCCTGAAGACAGTAAGCTGCCCCGTAAGCCTCTATTGCCCAAACTTCCATCTCACCCAGCCTTTGACCTCCAAATTGAGATTTTCCTCCCAAAGGTTGCTGAGAGACAAGAGAATAAGGACCGATAGATCTGGCATGAATTTTTTCTTCAACTAAATGGTGAAGTTTAAGCATATACATAACACCTACCGTAACAGGCATTTCAAAAGGAATCCCTGTTCTTCCATCAAATAAAACCGTTTGCCCTGAAACTGGAAGCTGAGCATGTTCTAATACTTTTTTAACATCCTCTTCTTTAGCTCCATCAAAAACAGGGGTAGCTAAATGAATACCATGACTGGCTTTTTCTACCAACTGCCGGATAGATTTTGAATCCGCTTTTTCTATTAAATCTACAATTTTCTCATCTCTTAAATAAATCTTTTTTAAATCTTCTTTAGCTTTTTCTTCTTTAAAATCATCTATATATTTTTGTATCTGTTGACCTAAATTTAAAGCCGCCCAACCCAGATGGGTTTCTAAAATCTGTCCTATATTCATACGAGAAGGAACACCTAAAGGATTTAAAACCATATCTACCGGACGACCATCTGCCATATAAGGCATATCTTCTTCAGGTAAGATTTTAGAAATCACTCCTTTATTTCCATGACGACCAGAAAACTTATCTCCTACTTCTGCTTTTCTTTTAACAGCAATATAAACCTTAATCATTTTAACAACCCCTGGCATCAATTCTTCTCCATCAGAAAGACGATCGATCTTTTCTTTATAAATAGTTTCTAAAGATTCCATATAATTTTGATACTCCTCAGTGATTTGTCTTAATTCTTCACTGATTTCATTTTTCAAAGGAATATAAGCTAACAAATCAAAAGGAATTGTCTCAATATCTTTTTCTGTAATTTTATGATTCTTTTTTAATAGTTCTTTAGAGCCATCATCATTTAAAAGAACATCTGTACTCATTTCTCCTAAAACGAGATCTTTGATTTGACCTAAAGTATTGTTTCTTAAGGCTTTCAATTGAGTTTCTTTATCTTTGATCAATTTCGCTTTTTTATCTTTAATGATACCTTGAAGTCTTTCACCTTTTTCAATACCTTCTCTTGTATAAATTTGTGTATCAATGACAATTCCTGAAACCCCGGAAGGCACTCTAAGAGAGGTATCTTTTACATCCCCCGCTTTCTCACCAAAAATGGCAAGAACAAGTTTTTTTTCTGGAGACATTTGACTTTCCGCTTTAGGCGTTACTTTTCCAACTAAAATATCTCTCGTTTTAACTTTAGAACCTATTCTAACAATTCCAGACGAATCCAAATCCTTTAAAGTCTCTTCACCGACATTAGGAATATCTGCTGTAATTTCTTCACGTCCTAGTTTGGTGTCTCTAGCTAAACACTCAAACTCTTCAATATGAATGGAGGTATAAACATCTTTTTTTATTAACTTTTCTGAAATTAAAATAGAATCCTCAAAGTTATAGCCTACCCAAGGAGTAAAAGCAACCAAAACATTTTTTCCTAAAGCTAACTCCCCCCTATCCATAGCTAAACCATCAGCAATAACATCCCCTTTTTTTAAATGATCTCCTAAATGAACTATAGGCTTTTGATTAAAACAAGTGTTTTGATTTGTTCTTTGATATTTAATCAAATCATAAACATCTACACTCGAACCAGGTTTACCTGACTTATTAAAACGGCGAACAATAATTCTATTAGCTGAAATATCCTCTACAATTCCATCATATTTACAAATCACATTGTTTCCTGAATCTTGAGCCACCAGCTTTTCCATACCTGTTCCTACAAAAGGAGCCCTTGGTATCATTAAGGGAACCGCTTGTCTTTGCATATTAGATCCCATTAAGGCTCTGTTAGCATCATCATGTTCTAAAAAAGGAATTAAGGCCGCAGCAATAGAGACTAACTGTCCTGGAGAGACGTCCATAAGATCAACTTTTTCTTTTTTAACAGTTTTATACTCTCCATCTTCTCTTACTGTTAAAAAACTATTTTGAGACATCTCATCAAAATTAAACCGAGCTTGACTAATGATATAAGGTTTTTCCTCTAAAGCCGATAAATACTTTACTTCATCTGTAACTTTTCCATTTTTTACAACTCGGTAAGGGGTTTCAATAAAACCATAAGGGTTAATTCGAGCAAAAGTAGCCATAGAAGCTATTAAACCAATATTAGGTCCTTCAGGAGTTTCAATAGGACAAATCCGACCATAATGTGTAGGATGAACATCTCTGACCTCAAAACCCGCTCTTTCTCTCGTCAAACCTCCTGGGCCAAATGTAGAAATCCTTCTTTTATGAGTTATTTCAGAAAGAGGATTGGTTTGATCCATAAACTGAGAAAGTTGACTGGAACCAAAAAACTCCTTTACAATCGAACTCACTGATTTAGCATTAATGAGGTCTTGAGGCATGACCGTATCTTTATCTTGGAGACTCATTCTCTCTTTGATGATTCTTTCCATACGAGCCATTCCAATACGGTATTGATTTTCTAAAAGTTCACCGACCGATCGAACCCTTCTATTTCCAAGATGATCAATATCATCAACTTTACCTTTTCCATTTTTTAAATCAATCAAATGTTTTAAAACACAAAGAATATCTTTTTTGGTCAAAGTTCCCTCTTCTACAGGAATATCCAAACCAAATCGTTGGTTAATTTTAATACGACCAACTTCTCCTAAATCATACATATTTTTTTCAAAAAAAGTATTTTTAAAATAGTAATCAGCTGCTTCTTTTACAGGAACTTCTCCTGGCTTCATTGTTACATAAATATCTTTTTTAGCGATATTTCCTTCCCTCTCACTTGAATATTTTTTAGTTCTTTTATAAATACCCTCTTCTTCATAAGGAGAACATATCTTTTTACAATGACCATTATACACTGGTTTTGTAACTTCTTTTAAAGAGTCAGAAATATAAGGACCTGAAAATCTAGGATCAAAAAAGATAACTTTTAATTTTTCGACTTTTAATCTTTTTGCTTCATTAATAACATCTCTTGTTAAATCCGAGTTACATACATAAGAAATCTCTCCCGTTTTCCTATCAAAAAGATGCTCAGCTAAAACGCACTTCCTTACTTCTTCACTTTCTAACTCTTTTTCTTCAACTTCTACTTCTTTAATACCCGAAGCAAGAACTTTTTTAATAACAGACTTTGTAACTCTCCTTCCTGAAGAAAAAAGCACCTTGCCGTTTTTATCTTTAATATCTGAAGGAATACGCCAACCTTCCATTTTTTCAATATTAAAACTTCGTAAAATTTTGTCTTTTTTAATAGTAATTTCATCTATATGATGAAACTCCTCTAAAATTTCAAGTTCACTAAGATCTAGAGCCATTAAAAATAAAATTAATTTAAATTTCTTTTTTCTATCAATTTTCGCATACAAAGCATCTTTTTGATCAAATTCAAAGTCTAACCAAGAACCTCTATAAGGAATAAAACGAACAGAATAAATGTAGTTTCCTACGGGACTGTTTTTTCCCGAATCATGGTCAAAAAAGATACCTGGAGAACGATGAATTTGAGACACCACCACTCGTTCTGTTCCATTAATAACAAAAGAAGCATGATCTGTCATAAGAGGAATATCACTAAAATAAACCTCCTGCTCTTTTATATCTTTTATATCATGAACTGTTTTTTTTGTTTTATCTTCGTTTTTATCAAAAATGATTAATCTAAAAGTCACTTTTAAAGGAGAGGCATAAGTCATACCTCTTTTTTGCAAACACTCTCTGACATCATATTTAGGAGGAAAAAGTTTGTATTTATCAAACTCTAAACTCATACTCCCATTGTAATCAGAAATAGGAAAAATAGATTTAAAAATAGCTTGAAGACCTGTGTTCTTTCTTTTTTCAGGAGGAATATTTCTTTGCAAAAATTTGTCATAAGAGTTTTTTTGTAGCTGAATTAAATTAGGAACTTCTAAAGGTTTTTTAATCGTTCCAAAACTCGCACGAAGCCTAAGTTTAGAACCAGTTAGAGACTCTTTTTTCATAGCATTTCTCTTTATTTTTTGTTTCAATAAATTTAAAAAAACATAAGACCTTCTTACACAAAGTAGATCTTATGCTTTTTTAAGGGTTTTACTAATTTTTATTTAACTTCAACTTTAGCACCAGCTTTTTCTAAAGCGACTTTTATTTTATCTGCTTCTTCTTTAGAGACCCCTGCTTTTACACTTTTAGGAGTTGCTTCAACAAGTTCTTTAGCTTCTTTAAGTCCTAAACTCGTAACAGCTCTGACCTCTTTAATAACAGCAATTTTATTAGAACCTATACTAGCTAAAATAACATCAAATTCTGTTTTCTCTTCTTCTTTACTATCTCCTTTTCCATCCATGCTCGCTGGAGCAGATACTGGAACTACAGCTGAAACTCCCCACTTTTCCTCAAGCTCTTTAATTAAACCTGCTAACTCTATAACAGGCATCTTAGATAAATAATCCACCACTTGATCCTTATTAATCTCAGGCATTTTCCCTCCTAATTTAGCTCTTAACAACTTTCTTAAAATAAATTCATTTAATCAATACCGCATACACTTTTTACACCTTGATGTCAATACTTAATTACTTTTTTCTAAATTTTCTTTTTTAGCGGAAAGAAGCCTTACAAAAGACTGAGGAACTTCTTTTACAGTAAGCAAGAATTTCATCAAAGGAGCTGACAAAAGTCCTAATAACTGAGACTTCAACACCTCCTCAGAAGGAAGTTTTGCTAAAATTCCAATATCTTCTTTAGTTAAAATCTCTCCTTCTAAAACTCCTCCTTTTATTTGAAAAAATTCATTTTCTTCTTTCATTTCATGAATCAATTGAGCGATTTTAGCAGGCTCACCGTAAGCTATAACAAAAGCATTAGGTCCTTTCATAAAAGAAGTATATGCTTCTTTTAAGTTCTCTTCCTTTTCCATAGCTTTTAAGGACAAAGTGTTACGAATAATTTGTATGTTTCCTTTATTTTGTTTTAGCTTTTTCCTAAAATCTGTCATTTGCTCCACATTCAACCCCATACAGTTGACTAAAAAAGAAGCTTTAGATTTTGAAAAATTTTCTTTCAATTTTTGAATCTGATTTTCTTTAGACAAGCGAGTTAACATACTAAAAAAACTCCTTTTGTGTTTCGAAAGTCTTGATAATTACAGAAGGTCCCATCGTTGAAGAGATTGAAAAATGTCTTAAGTAAGAACCTTTACTTGATTTAGGTTTTAGTTTTATGAGTTCTTCTAAAAAGCTTAAGCAATTGGCTTTTAACTTTTCATATCCCATAGATTTTTTACCAATAGAACTGTGAACAATAGACTTTTTATCAATGCGAAAGCTTGCTTTTCCTTTTTTTTCAGCTGAAACAGAAGGTCCAATTCGAAGACTTACAGCCCCTGTTTTAGGGCTTGGCATCAAAGCCTTAGGTCCTAAAATCTTAGCCACTTTAGCTACTAAAGGCATCATGTCAGGAGTAGCTAAAACTCGGTCAAAATCTAACCAACCAGATTTAATTTTTTCAATCATATCTTCAGCTCCTACAAAGTCCGCTCCTGCCTTTCGAGCTTCTTCTTCTTTTTCACCTTTTGCAAAAACTAAAACACGAACTTTTTTCCCTAAACCATGAGGAAGAGTGACAGCCCCTCTGACTTGTTGATCCGCCTGCTTAGAATCAACGCCTAATCTTATCGCAACATCAATAGATTCATCAAATTTAGCCGTTGCGGTTTCAATAGCAATTTTTAAACCTTGTTCTAAATCATAAAGTTTATTTCGATCTACTTTTTCTAAACTTTTTTTATATCTTTTTTTTGACATTTCAACTCTCTATTGATTTTTAAGACTTGTATCACTTTTAAAAAAGCTTTTCAAGTCGTAAAAACACTCTTTTTATTCTAACTCCAACCCCAGACTTAAAGCAGTCCCTCTCACTTGAGATTTAGCAGATTCTAAATCTAAACAATTTAAATCCGGCAATTTAATTTTAGCGATCTCTTCAATTTGAGCAGAGCTGATTTTAGCAACTTTATCTTTTTGAGGCATCTTTGAACCACTTTTTAGTTTGGTCACTTGCTTTAATAAAACAGATACCGGAGCGGATTTTGTTATAAAAGAAAAACTGCGATCTTGATAAACTGTAATAATCACAGGTACAACGGTCTCTCCCATTTTTTGTGTTTTTGCATTAAATTGCTTACAAAAATCCATAATATTTAAACCATGTTGACCTAAAGCAGGTCCTATCGGAGGAGAAGGGTTTGCCTTTCCTGCAGGGATTTGAAGTTTAATATAAGATTGAATTTTTTTTGCCATCTTTGTATGTCTCCTTTTTTTATTAAACTTCCCTATGAACTTGTGAAAAATCAAAATCTACTGGAGTTGGTCTTCCAAAAATACTCACAGAAACCTTAACACGAGCTTTTTCTTGATTCACTTCTTCGACTGTTCCATTAAAACCTTTAAAAGGTCCATCTATGACTAAAACAGCTTCTCCTTCAGAAAAAGAAATCTCGGATTCTGGATTTTCTGAACTCTTTTCAATCTGTTGATCAATAACTTTTAACTGTTCTGGAGGAACTTCTAAAGGTTTCAAACGTTTTCCTACAAAATGAACCACATTGGTTAAGTTTTTAATTTTATAAGACAGTTCATTTGTAAACTTCATTTTTAAAAAAATATAACCCGGATATATTTTTTTAGATCTCTTAACCTTTTTACCTTTCAAAACCTGAATCACATTTTTTTCAGGGATTAGGATTTCCTGAATAGCACCTTCTAGCTTTTCATTTTTAACCATTTCCTCTATCATGTGCTTAGCACGAGCTTCACATCTCGTTTTTGTTTTTAAAATATACCATTTTAAACTTTGTTCTTCCATAAAATCCCTAGCAATTTACTTATCCTTTTAAATAGTTTTAAACTATAAATCAAGACTTTTTTAATCCATAAAGAAACGAACTCCTGTTCCGGCAACTAAGTCAAAAAGCCCTAATACAAATCCAGAAACAATTAAAATCACCGACACTAAAAGAGTCATTGAATACAGTTCCTTTTTACCAACCCATACCACTTTACGAACTTCTGTGACCACTTCATCAGCTAATTTCTTATAACTAGGACTCAACTGAAAAAATAAAAAGCTTCCCACACCAAATGAAATAGGAACTCCATGACGAAAAATATCCATGCCATAAAAATTAGCAAAAAAACCAAAAGCTACGGATAAAATTTCAAAGACAACGCGAGCAACAAAGGCAATACAAAAAGATATCAAAACAAAACTAACTGTGACAATTTTTAAATTTTCTGGTTTTATCATAGGATTTCCTTTTCTATGCCTATTTTTTAATAGTCTTTTTTATTGCAGTCTCTAAAAATAAAGTCAAGAAACAATTTAAAATTTCCTTATTTTAAAACTGTTTTGAGTAATTATTTCTTAATTTTAACAAAACGGCTTTAATAACTTTTCATACTTTTAGAAACTTGACATCCTTTTCTGTATTATTTAGTTTTAATAAAAAAGGAAGGTTTTAATTTTTGTTAAATATTTACTTTTTTTTCATGAGGTCTTTAAGATATTTCTACGATTAAATAAAAAATAACAGTTTAAACATTTTTTACGAGCTTAATTCTTAGCATTTTAACTTCTTATGATTTTACTAAAGAATTTAAAAAAAAATTATGGAAAAAACAATTTTAAAGCCGTTGATATTAAAAGCCTTTATATCAAAAAAGCTCAAATTGTCTCTCTTATAGGACCGAGTGGTTGCGGAAAAACAACAACTTTAAAAATAATTAACAATCTCATCCAAGCAGATGAAGGTTTTGTTGAAATTAATGGAGAAAAAAATACCGAATCAGATCCTGTTTTATGGAGACGCAAAATAGGTTATGTGATACAAAAAATAGGTTTATTTCCTCACCTCACAATTTTACAAAACATTTCTATTTTATCTTACGTTTTAAAAAGAAATAAAAAATTCATTCAAGAAAGAAGCTATGAATTGATGGAGCTTGTAGGATTAAATCCTAAAGACTATAAAAACCGATATCCTTTAGAATTAAGTGGCGGGCAACAGCAAAAAATAGGTTTAGCTAGAGCTTTAATGGAAAATCCTCCCCTTTTATTAATGGATGAAGCTTTTAGATCTTTAGACCCTTTAACAAGCCGTTCTATGAGAAAAGAGTTTCTTAAATTAAATCAAAAATTAAAAAAAACAATCGTTTTAGTGACCCATGACATTCAAGAAGCTTTTGAAATGGGAGATCTTGTCGTTTTAATGCAAAAGGGTCGTATTGTGCAAAAAGGAACAAGAGAGGATTTTAAAAAAAATCCAAAAAATCTTTTTGTTGAGAATTTTTTAAATAAAAAAAACTAAGCTCTTTAAATATGAAAATTCTGTTTTACTTTTTCTTCGGCTTTTACTTTTGTTTTAACAGTCCTCTTGCTTTTACAAATTCTGATAAAAAACAAATTGTGATCGGTTCTAAACAGTTTACAGAAAACATTATCTTAGGAGAAATTTTAGCTCAGATACTAGAAGACAAATACGATTTTAAAGTTGTTAGAAAATTTAACATGGGAGGAACAAAACTCCTTTTTGATTCCTTAAAACAAGGACATATAGATATTTATCCTGAATACACAGGAACAGGATATACTATGATTTTAAAACTTACAAAAAAACGAAGCCCTGAAAAAACCTATCTTATTGTAAAAAAAGAATTTTTAAAAAAATTCCAACTGTTTTGGTCTTCCCCTTTAGGGTTTGAAAACACTTATATTTTAGCTGTAAGAGAAAGGGATTCTCGTTTTAAAAAAGTTTTTCTAAACAGCCAGTTAAAAAACTTATCTTTTCCTTTTCGTTTAGCTCTAGATCATGAATTTACAGAAAGAAAAGACGGTTGGAGTCTCTTTTCTAAAAGCTACAGACTCAATCTAGATAAAAATCAAATTTTTACTATGAATCCTAACTTAATGTATTCTGCTTTAAACAGTAAAAAAGTAGATATGATCGTAGGAAACTCGACAGATGGACGCATGCAAACCTATCAACTTAGAACTCTCAAAGATGATAAAAACTTTTTCCCTTCTTACTTAGCCGCTTATTTAACCAGGTTAGATGTTTTAGAATCTCATCCTCTAGTCAATCAAGCCTTTCAAGAGCTTTCACAAAAAATTTCTGAAAAAACAATGACATCTCTCAACCATCAAGTCGATCAACTCAAGTTTGAAGTGACTCAAACGGCTAGAAAGTTTTTAATTAAAAAAAAAATCCTCACTCAAAAAAGCGATGTCCTTCTGACTTCATCAAGTCAAAAAAATAGCCTTATCTCTTATTATCTCTCTAAAAAAAATTATTTTTTTAAAATTCTTCTGGAACACTTATTTTTAGTTTTTACAGCCTTACTCTTTGCTTTACTCTTTGCTCTTCCCCTTAGCATTTATGCTTTTTATAATTCTAGAGTAGAAAAAATTCTTTTCTTTATAGTTAACACCTTACAAACTGTTCCAAGCCTTGCTCTTTTAGCGGCTCTCATTCCTCTTTTAGGAATTGGTTTTGCTCCCGCTGTGACAGCTCTTTTTATTTATTCTTTACTTCCTCTAATTCGAAACACCTTTGAAGGACTTAAAAATATAGATAACAGCTATATAGAAGTCGCTACGGGAATAGGTCTCACAAAATGGCAAAGCTTAAAATTCATTCAAATCCCTTTAGCTCTTCCTGTGATTATAGCAGGAGTTAGAACAACTGTGGTACTACTTGTTGGAACAGCGACTTTAGCCGCTTTTGTAGGGGCGGGAGGATTAGGAGATCCTATTTTTAGAGGAATGGCGACTTTAGACTCCCGGCTCATTTTTTTAGGAGCGATTCCTTCTTGTATCTTAGCTGTTATTTTAGATAAGTTCATTTTTTTCCTTGAAAAAGTTTTAATTTCAAAAGGTTTACAAAAGAAAAGAACGCTTAAACATATTGTTATGAAATAAGCCTTTCCTTTATAACAATTTAAAAATCATATGATTGAATAGATAAATCTTTTATAATTATGAGATTTAAAAAATCATTGAAAGCATTAAGTCACTGTGAATTTATGGGGACATTTAATACAGAAGAAAAAATCATAAATTTTAAACTATAAGGAAAAAACAAGGCTTTTTTCCTTATTACAGATTAAAAAAAGTTTCAAATAATAAAAACACAGATTTTAATAAGAATCCCAAAAAGACATTTTTAAAACTAAGACTGTTTTTCACCATGCTAGCTTAAGTTTTCAAAATGGCTTTACCTTAGATTTTCTTCAAACAATAAAAAAGTTATTCGAGCTTTCAGCTTTCTAAAAAGATTAGGATTGACTCAAAAACGGCTTTGTTTATTCCTAGATGAAAAGAAACTTGTAAAGAAAAAAGTGGTTTCTTAGATCTGTTGATGTTCAAGTGGATAAACTTAATTTCGAGGGGCTTTCTAAGAACAAACACAAATCTAAGATTAAGAAAAAATTTAGCTGGCAAAAATTCAAAGACTATAACCAAGAGCTGGAAATAAATAAAAAACTAAATTCATAAAAAAAGTAAAGAGAAACTTCGAATATAATAACATAATCTAGAGGCTAGCTAGACAAAGCTATGCACAAATGGATAATAGCTTTCTTAACAACTACTCAAAATCAATATGTAGATAAAGAAACGAACCACCACAAACGTCATTGAAAGCGTTTGGGTTTTAATGAAAAGAGGACATGAAGAAATTTATCAAAATTTTGAGAATTATATATTTGACGTCGCGGAATAAAGCTTTAAAAGAGCGGTAGGAATAAGGACTTTACTACTTTCTTTAAAAGGATACTTTAAAGAAATCGAAAAATCAAAGAAAAACAGACTAAGAAAAATTACGATAAGAAATTTTTAAAGTTTGCTTTCTAAATTTGCCAGATCACCTATAAGCTTGAAACTCCTTATTATAGAATATATAATTAAGTCTAAATTAATGTAAAAAGTTTGAAATGCGTTTTACATTCTATTAATTATCAAATCATATAAGTTTCAATTGATGTAAAAAACAAATCCCTAAAGGAGATATAAAATGAAATAACAAAAAAACTATGTCCGGATGACAAGAGATATCGTCTTTAAAAAATTCTTTGTAGATAAACCAGATATCTTAAAACGTGTTTCAAAACATTTTCTAAACATTTCTGAAATCATGAAATTAGAAATAAAAAACCCCAACATCCAAGACGTTAGAAGAAAAAAAAGAAAAGCCTTAAGATAAAAAAAATCTTGAATTTTTAGATAGCAATCTTCCCGTAGAAAATCTAGGTGGGAAAAAAGTTTCCTTATTTAAAAGAGGAGATAACTAGGATAAAATAACTCCAAGTTATTCTCTCGTGTTTACAGAATTTTCTGTTTTAAAGGAAGTGAAGGATTT
>JACOND010000019.1 GCA_014323935.1 Bdellovibrionales bacterium | reverse complement strand
AGTGTGAGATTGCCGCTGAGAGAGAACACTGTCAAATGGAGATGGCACATTGAGAGAAGGCAGTTCAAGTACAAATGCAGCAGATGCAGGAACACATGCAAGCTTTAATAAATGTTGCTGTCACCAAGGAGAGGGTATTGGTAAAACTGGGAGGGAAGCAGGAGTGGGAATGGGAGATTACCTGGTAAAACCGGGAACCGAGAGGTCACGTTTTTAATACCACAATTTGCAGATCCAGAAGACTTAGGGAGCTCAGTTCCAGTCTATGCATATATACGAGTGCAAAATGGGCACAGAAAAATGGTGCTCCATGGATACTATTATTGCAATATTGGTTACAGAGGATCCCATGTCTATAGAATGCTCTGCCTGTCATCAACTGTGAACTCCAAATTGTTACCATCAAGAAACAATTAAAAGCTTTTATGTTCAAACATTCTGCTTCAAAGTACAATCCAAACAACTCATGCTCTTTACATTTTCTCTGCCCATGTGCAAGATGCCAATCAAAATCAATGCCCCATACATAATTTTAATGACTTAGCTGTAAATAGAGAAATAGTTAAGTAGTTAATTTACATGTGCTTGTATATCTACATGGCTGGGCCAATTTGCATCCAGATCTTTAATGTAGACCTATACTGATCTGCATTAAGAAGTCCTTAAAATAAAATTTAAAAATAAAAGAAACAACACAATTCAATTAGCCTGGTACTTTTCTGTTGTGGTAAAAAAGCATGAGAACTTGCATGCATGTAATGTTGATTTGGAACCTTCATATACTTACATGGCTCATTAAACACTAAATTAAACTGTGGAGCTTTGTTTTTACAAGGAAAGGGCTAGTTTTTAAATCCATATCATTTTATAAAAAAGGTAATAAAATTTGTGTGAAATTTTGAGCTAACACTGTTTGACTTTACATGTTATAATGGCTTAATTCAAAATAAGGATAAAATGAAAAATATTAAATTAAAAATAAAAGGTGTTCGTTGTTTTGCTGAAGAGCAACACTTTAATATTCGTCCTTTAACTTTTCTTGTAGGAGAAAATAGCACAGGAAAGACAACTGTCATGGGGTGTTTTAATATCATTATGAATTCTATTAGTCATATTTTTAGTCATGTTCCAGACTTTAATAGAGAACCTTATCTTATGGGGTCCTTTCAAGATATTGCTAACAAGAAATTAAAAGGAAATTCTAAAACTTTTGAGATCGGATGTGAGTTTGAATTAAGTCAAACAAAAAAAAACAAAAAAGAGCCAGTTGTTCAAAAGCTAGAATATAAATTTCACTTTACAAACAAAAAGAACCGGTCTGGGCCATTTATTCAAAAGGTAAAAATTAGTTTGGACGATTTTATTTATTCAATCAATAGTCAGAAAGATCTCATGATAAAAAAAGAAGGAAAAAAGTTAATAAAGTTAATCAATAGAAAAAAAGACATTAATGATGAAGGTATCTTTAATATCTTTATAAAAAGTCCTTTTTCTTTTTTAGATTTTATTACTAGGAAGAGTTCAGACTTATCAAAAAGTAAAAAAGAAATTATTTTAGAAAACCTTGAAATTATCCGTCACTTTGAAAGAGAATTATGGATTGATACAATTAGTTTAGCTCCCATTCGTTCAAAACCTAAAAGGACTTATGATCCCATTAGAGTAAATCCAGATTCAGAAGGGAGTGAAATTCCTATGACTCTTATGAATTTAAGTAATAAGACAGGAGATTGGAAAACAATCCGTGACAAACTTGTTCAGTTTGGACAAAGTTCTGGTTTATTTTCAAATATTGAAGTAAAAAAATATGGATCTGTGAATGAACCTTTTCAGTTGCAATTTAAAGTGAGAGGTTTTCAATCCAATATTATGGATATTGGTTATGGCGTCAGCCAAATACTTCCTCTTTTAGTAAGATTATTTTATCCAAAGAATTCTAGATTAGGAAGTAGCCCCTTTCAATTTTTATTACAACAACCAGAAGTGCATTTGCATCCTAAAGCTCAAGCAGAATTAACTTCTCTTTTTGTTGAAAGCACAAAACAAGATAATTCTTTTTTAATTGAAACTCATAGTGATCATATAATTAATAGAGCTAGTATTGAAATTCGAAAAAAGAACATATCTCCTGATGATGTCTCTTTAATTTATTTAGAACCTACAGAAAAGGGTGTGAAAGCTCATAACATATCTTTTGATAAGCAAGGCAACTTAAAGGGAGTACCTAAAGGTTACAGAGATTTTTTTCTAGAAGAATCAGATCGCTATTTAGGGTTTAAGGATTAGTCTTTACATGTGTTTGATTTTGGACAACAATCAATGGGGAGATTTTTTAGAGAAAAAAGATGATATAATCCCTATTCATGATTGGTTAGAAAAGAAAAATGGAAAGTTGATTTATTCTAATCATGAAAAGTTTAAAGAACTAAGCAAAAAATATAAAAATAGTTTAGAAACTTATAGACAAGCTGGAAAAGCTAAACTTGTACTTAAAGAAGAAGTCGAAGAAGAAATAAAAAAAATTAGAAAATCACAATACATTATGAAATCAAATGATGATCATATATTAGGTTTAGCAAAAGCTGGAAATATAAAAGTGCTGTGTTCTAAAGATAAGAATTTACATAAGGATTTTACAACAATGATTCCTCATGGAAAAATTTATCAAACAAAAAATCATAAACATCTTCTTGTTGAAGACCTATGTCCATAAAGAATTTTAAAAAAGTGCCAAAACCGATTAAAAAACTTATTATCAATTCCCCTTTTAAAAAACCCAATCAACATTGGAAGTTTGATAAGACTAAAAAAGAATTTGTTTTGAAACAAGGTCGAAGGTCAGCTAGCTATGTTATAGCGAGTTCTAAAAATAAGTCCTATGATGAATATGGCTTAATTAAAGAGATTTCTCTTGTTAATGAGATTCGAATCAGAATGGCAAAATGGAAAGCAGATCATTATTCGGGAGTGACAGGAGTGACTAGAAGACTCCTTGAATTTTGGAAGACGAAGTCAGAAGATTCAGGGAGACAATATGATTTCTTTTTTTGCCAGTTAGAAGCTATTGAAACCTTGATTTTTCTTGTAGAAGCTAGTGACAGTTTTAAACAAGGGCTTAAGATTCCAAAAGATGAAAGCTTAAACAGACTGTGTTGTAAAATGGCAACCGGCACAGGAAAGACTGTCGTTATGGCTATGACTATTGCTTGGCAAGTTCTTAATAAAGTTATTTATCCTAAAGATACAAGATTTTCAAAAAATATTTTTATTGTCGCTCCTAATTTGACTGTTAGAGAGAGATTGAAAGTTCTCACCTTGCCGGGAAATAATTATTACAAAGAATATAAAATTATTCCAAAGGAATGGCTTGAAAAATTCAGGCAGGGCTTTGTTCTTATAAAAAACTGGCACCAACTCCAGTGGGAAACAGAAGAGCAGATTGCGAAAAGAAAAGGTGTAGATAAAAGAGGAGTGAAAAGTGATTACGCTTATGTAAAAGAGGTTTTAGAAGGTTTAGCTGTATCAAAAAATATTGTTGTTTTAAATGATGAAGCTCATCATGCTTGGCGTTACCGAAATGAATTAAAAATAAAAAGAACAGATGATTTAACGAAAGCAGATATAGAAAAAGCAACAAAATGGATTGAAGGCTTGGATCGAATCAATAGAAAAATTGGAATCAATCATGTGTTTGACTTTTCTGCCACTCCTTATGCTCCGACAGGGAAAACTGCAGATGAAAGAAACTTGTTTGAATGGATTGTCAGTGATTTTGGTTTAACGGATGCGATTGAGTCAGGACTTGTTAAGACTCCAAAATTTGCGGTAGGGGATGACGCTTCAGCTGATGTTAAAAACTTAAAACCTAAGTTTTACCATATTTATGAAAATGAAGAGGTCAAAATGGATTTAAATAGAACAGCAAAGGAAACGGAGTCTTTGCCGGATATTGTAAAAATAGCTTATACACATCTGACACAGAGTTGGAAGAAAAAATATGAGGATTGGAAAAAGAATTGTAAGAACTCAAAGGAATTTTTTCCTCCGGTTTTAATTTCAGTCGTTAATAGAAAAGAAACAGCGGACCGGGTAGAATTCAGTTTTAAAAATAAGGATATTCCAGCCCCTCAATTATTTTTTAATAAAGTTTCAGAAAACATGTTAAAAATTTATTCAGGAATGGAAGAAGATGAAGAGATAAGAGATAGGCTTTCAAATGTAGGAAAAGTAGGGAAAAGTGGACAAAATATACAGCATATTATTTCTGTCGCTATGCTCTCTGAAGGCTGGAACTGTAAGACAGTCACCCATATTATAGGCTTGAGAGCTTTTAGCAGTCAGCTACTTTGTGAGCAGACCATAGGAAGGGGATTAAGAAGAATGTCCTATGAACTCAATGAAGAAGGAATGTTTGAATCAGAATATGTCAATGTTTTAGGAGTTCCCTTTGCTTATTTACCTCAAGAGGGAAGTGATAGAGGGAAAAAAGAAGAAGTCCCAAGATATTGTATTTTTCCTGAAAAAGAAAAATCTGAGTATGAAATAACTTGGCCTAATGTGGAAAGAATAGATTGTCAGCTAAGGCCAAAATTAAAGATTGATTTTAAAGCTATGTCTGTATTTACTATTGATGTTGCCAGTATTCCAAGAATGCAAGAGTTAGCTCCTATTATTGACGGAAGCCCTAGATATGAAAATATAGAAGTAATAAAACTTCAAGAGTTTTTTGAACAAGAATATAGACCGGATAGGTTGCAAACCTTAATATTAAAAATAAGCTCTCAGATTTATGATAAGAGTCAAGCAGAGTGGAAAAAAGGAATTTTAAAACCTTATGCTATTAAGATGATTTTTCAATTAGTAGAGAAATTTATAAACTCCTCCAAATTCAAAATAAAACCAGCTTATGAAAAAGAAAGAAAAGATTTAATTGTAATGATAAAGATGAATGAAATAGTAAATAAAGTTTTTAGTTTGATTCAAAAAGATTCTATTAAAGAGTTCTCTGTTGTATACAATGAACATTTCAAATTTTCATCGACAGGAGAGATTGAAGAATGGTGGACAAAAAAGAAGACAGCCCTTTTCAAAAAAACACACATGAATCAATGCGTGGTAGATAGCTCTTGGGAATACACTCATGCAAGAGAATTAGATAAAAATAAAGAAGTGTTGTCTTGGGTGAAAAATGATCACTTAGGTTTCAGGATTGAATACATGAATGAAAAAGGAAAAATAAGAAACTATATTCCTGACTTTATTATAAAACTTTCTAATGGGAATCATTTAATCCTTGAAGTTAAAGGTATCAAAAAGAAAAGGGATATTCATAAGTGGGATTTTATGAGAAACTGGTGTAAAGCTGTTTCAGAAGATTTGCAACAAAAATGGCATTTTGAAATCTCTCAAGATTCTACAGGTGGTCTCGTCCATAAAATCATAGAGAACATTTTGAAACAACAATAAAAAACATAGAGCCGTCAAAATAAAATTAATTACAAAAGCTATAAAAAAAGAATAACAATTTTTTTTTATTTGTCAGTCATTATAAATGTTTCATAAAAAATAAATCCCACTCAAAAAAAATCGTTAATAGACAAAAACTCAACTTATAAAAAACAGGGGATTGTTGTATTAAAAAAATAGACAGAAATATAGAAAATTTATTGAATTAAGATAAAAAGCATACTTGCTTACTTGTGAACTTAAGATTATTGGAAAGGTCGCACAATATTTTTCATATATAAATGACTCATAATGAAACACGAATGGTTAAAAATTTAATCACTATAAATCTTTTTGTATGAATTTATAAAAACTTCAAAATTGTTAGAAAATCTGCCGATAATTTTCTTAAGTATAAATATTTTTTTAACTTTAAAGAATTTTTTAAAAAAAAAGACAAATAAATCTAGGATTACTGAATTTAAAATCGGGAAGGACAAAAACTTTTCTTTATTTCAAATAGAGGGAAAGAGAAAGGATCAATTGGTTAAAGAATTCTCAAAAATTTATGAAAATGACTCCCAGTTTTCAAAATCTGGAGGAGCTATTTCATCTAAATCCATTCTTTCTTTAGTTGGTCTAGCAGGTCTTTCTGTGGCAGGGAGTTCTGCTTTATCCTCAAACCTTTTTGTAGCAACAGCGGATGCATCTACTCTTATGAAAATGGGGCAAGGAGTAGGAAGTGCTGTGATGGGTTCGACTGGAATTGCTCGGCAAGCAGCCTTCTTACCGGTAGCAGGGGTTCATATTGCATTTCCAGTTATTGTCTTTCAAGTATTAACGACATTAACTTCTTTGAAACATTTTAATGTTGTGAATAAAAAACTAGATATTTTAAATGAAAATACAAGACGAATTATTCAAAGAACGGAAGCAGATTTTGCAGGTAAGATAATCTTTTCAAATAAACAGTTAGATAATTTGGATAATCAACTTATGATATCTAAACAGTTTACACCGGAAATGAGATATAATTTATTTGATATTCAAAGTAAAATTGGACCTGTTTTTGAAAGATATAAAATATTATATGAATTTGAAAAAATAGATAAAAATATCTCTCGTCTGAAACAAAAACACTGGGATTCTCTTTTTCTTATAGCTTCTTCTATTTTAGACATTAAGATTGATCTTTTTAAAATTAAGCTTGCTCTTCAAGATTCTCCTGAACAACTTAAATTCTTGGAGAATAATTTTCTAGAAAAATGTCAAAATTATAAAAAACTTTGGACTAAAATTAAAGAGGACCCTAAGTTAGCACAAATGTTATCTGAAGATCTTTCTGATACAATAGATAATATGAATTTTTGGGAACGAAATATACCTTCCTTTCTCGGTGGGAAAAGAAATAAAAAGAAGGAAATGGAAGTCGCCTCAAAGCATTTGAAACAACACTCTAAGGAAATTAAAGCTTCCGTTGATTCTATGGTAGGAATAGGGGAGAACTTTTTAGAAAATGTGGGGAGTTTGAAGAGTAATATAAGCCTCATTTACTGGAAGGATCAGCTTGGAGAACACTCAATATATTTAAATGATATAAATAATTTTGTGAAAAAGGATAAAGTATAAAAAATAGAAATTTTAATTTTAAAAGAAAATCTAATAAGTCTATAAAAAAGCTAAATACAAAATTTATTTAGAAAATTAAAAACAAGCTCAATTTACATATGACAATCTATCTCAGATACCTTATATTTTAATAGTTAAGATTTTTAATAGGGCTTTTTAAACCAATTCCTTAAAGCTATTCTACAAAATCATTAATAGAAAAACGAAATTTGCATTTGCTAATTTTTCTTCAAATGAAAAAGGACATGGATATTTATTTACAATTCTTTTTTTTTATCTATTAATTCTAATCAAAGCCTAGGTCACTCATAAGCAAGCTTTCCCATATAGAAGTGATCTTGGAATTTTATTATTACAAACTTTAGGGGATTTTACTTTTAAACTAAGAAAAATTTCAATTCAAAGCGCTCTTTAATCTCTAGTTTATCTTCAGATTTAGCAACAAACTAAAAATCATTTTTTAAAATTAAATAATTATTAGTATTGAGTGAGATAACTTAAAAATTGCCTTAGATCAGAATTGTCAATAATTATTCCTGAAGGATTATTTCTTTAATCTCATATTGCTTTAAAGGTATATTTACAGAAGTTGATAGCCAAGTCAAAGTTTACGTTGCTTTGGCTGGGAATCTATAGATTTAAAGAAGGTGAATTTGATAAGCTAGATTCTTTTTCCAATATTTTTTCATCAAGGTTTATTCCAAATTTTTTAGAAGCTTGTTCTGAAATAAAATCTGAAAGGGTTGAATTTTCAATGATAGAAAGATCGTTTTGTAATTGCTCAAGCCAAAGGCAAAAATTCTTTTTAAGATTAAATTTTTTATATTCTGGCATAGACCACTTATCTGCAAAATTCTCTCTTGGATTGACAGGGTTAGGTAATATGGAAGTCCCTTGGTTAGCAAAATTCCACATCTCCTTAAGAATATTTTTTAAGGCAGAATAAATATCTTGTTCCCCAGAATATGCTTTTGTAGCAAGAGTTGTCAAAATTATGGAAATGGGTTTTAATTTTCTTTTATTTGCAAACATATTATCTCTATGTCTTTTTAGGAGTTGAATGACTCTTTGTAGAGGTGTTTTATTTATAAATAAAGGAATGCTATCAACTTGTTTTTCTATACTATTCATCCTTTTTTTAAACCATTTAACGTAACCTTCAGGATTGCTAATATTCCAATCATCTGAAATTAATCTATAATTACAATTTAGCTCACAAGTAATTGATACCGTCGAATTAGAAGAACTTCTTGCTAGATCTTCCTTTACACCAGAGTTTATTATTGAAAGAAGTATATCTTTTTTTATTTTATCGCTTTCTGGAATACAAGGAAGAATATCCATACGGAAATTTAAATCATCTTGATACTCCAATCTCCAGCATCGGGGTTTTTCTTGAAGATTCTTCTCAATTCCTCTGTTTATTTTATAGAGATTCAGTTCTTTTCTTATCATTTCTTTAAGATCAGCTTGAGAGTGTGTTGTTTTTGAAATTTTATCCTTTAATTTGCAAACGAGATCGAGATCATATTGATTTTTTCTTTTTAAAGGTTTTATGGCTGTACCCAGTTGAAATGATCCTTGGACAAAGATTTGAGGTTTATATTTTTTTAAAGATGATTCATTTCGATTGAGCCAGTTTCTCAAATCTTCATAGTGTTTAATAGCTTTTTTATAAGCCCTCCCTGGTATAGAAATCTCCTCACTCATCTGTTCTATAATGAGATTATTTTTTTTGTCATAGATCATAAAATGTCCTCCTTTAAACTAGCAATTAAAAAAGAATTGAATATTCTTTCCTTCGTAAGTAAAAAGTTTATCTGCCTTCAAAAGAAGGTCTTGCTTTGAAGTACATTCATCTAAGGGCAAGGGAAGATCAGATTCAAAATTCAATCTCAACAAGTTATCTTCTTTTATAATGAGTTTTAGATAATTGTGGATTGATTGAGATTTAAGAGAAAGAATAAAATTTATAAATTTTTCTCTTTCCCAAAAGAATCCCCACTTTTTTTCTAAGTCAGTTCCATAGAATGATTTTACATGACCTATACTTATAGAGAGAATTTTAATACTGTCGGCAGATACATTCAGTCTTTTTTGAGCCTCAATAAAAGCAACTAAAGATGGATTATTAGCCCAAAGCCCTCCCAGAGCATACTCAATAATAGAGTTAAAATAAGTTGGAGTACTACATGAAGCTAAGACAGCATCACGAACAAGGACATCCCTAGTGAAGTGTTTGGAATCATTTGATTTAAAAATATGGACATTGCCATTTCCAATATCAATTGATAGAATCAACAAGGGGTTTTCTATGTCACCAAGTTTTCTTTCTTCAAATATTTCTTTTAAAATTTTGTCACAGACCTTGCTATAGAGTTTTATTATTTTTTTTGTGGAAATTTCACAAGCCAAACCAGCCACGATAATTGAGCCAGTGCTTGTTCCTGCAAGCATTTGGATTTTTTCACCAAAGTCAATTCCAAGTTTGCTAAAAATTGAATTAATAATGAAGGCAGGAACAATACTTCTAATTCCACCCCCATCAATAGAGAGAATATGAAAATTGTGTTCTTCTTTGTTCAAATTAATTTTCTTAAAATTCACATTTCTAGTAATTAACTAAACTAACTTTATTTAATATTGAAGGTTTTTTAATAATATTAAAGATATAATGCAAAGCAAAATAACCTCATTTATTGAAGGTAATTTAGGAAAAACCTTTAAAATAGCTTAATTTAGACAGAATTGTCTGATTCCCTTTTATATTTTTAAACAATATGCCGGGATAAAAAAATAGTTATGAAGAAACTAATTTTTTATATTTTGTTTATGAGTCATTTTTCTCTAGCTTGTGATTATTCTTGGGAAAAAGCTTTTTTGGGAGGAAATGTGGAGGAAGAGTATTGAGTCTGGTGGGCGTTTAGGGGGAGAAATATAAAGATTCCTATGGAAGAGAAAGGATTTATGGCCCTGGAAATGATTCCTATGATAGAGGTTCTCAAAAGGATTTTGTAGAAAGAAGGGATTATTATAAACTTTGGTGCCCGCGGAGGGAGTTGAACCCCCACGCCAAAAAGGCACTAGATCCTAAGTCTAGCGCGTCTGCCAGTTCCGCCACGCGGGCAAAATTATTCTAGGCTTTTGATTTCTTCTTCAATTAATTTTTTATAGGCATAGGGATTTAATAGAGAAACTAGCTCACTTTCTTTAGAAAACTCTACTCTTACTAACCAGCCTTCATCCATTGGCTTATCACTTATTAGACTAGGAGTTAAAGAGTTGTTGATTTCAACAATTTCCCCAGAAACAGGCATGTAGAGATCATTAACACTTTTATTACTTTCTACCCAGCCAAAAGCTTGTTCCTTTTCAAAAAACTGTCCTTTTTGAGGTAACTTCCAACTTACAATCTCTCCTAAATTATCTTGAGCGTAATAAGTGATTCCCACAGTGATAGAGTTTTTGTCGTCCATACATATCCATTCATGAGTTGTGGTATAGTAATAATTGTCTTGGGGAACAATTAAATGACGAGACACTTCATCATTCATTTTTCTTATCTCCTTTTTTGTTTTTTTACCTTCTACCTTAAAATGACTCTCTTGTCATCCTTAAATATTTGTTAAAAAAAGAGCTAAATTGTTTTATTTTGAAGATTTTAGGTTTTTCCTGTCTTATTAAAAAAAGGTTTTTTTACAGTCAAAGCTTGAAATTGAGAGTCTCTTACCCTCATCCAACATGTTTTTTCTTCTTCCTTTAAATAAGCTAAAGCAATGATTTTATCTAAAGAAGGTGATTTAGCTCCACTGGTAATATGTCCTATCCTAGAGCCAGAAGAGGAGTAGAGGGGGTAACCATATCTAGGAACAGCAGAGTTTTCCTCCATGATGAGAGCTTTTAAACATTCATATCTGCCTTGTTCTTTTTGTTTTAAAAGAGAGGATTTTCCAATGTAATTTTCCGGATTTGTTAAAAGCCAAGATAAACCCGCTTGTAAAGGGGTTTTAGTTTCATTAAAATCTTGCCCTGAAAGTAAATAAGCTTTTTCTAACCTTAAAGTGTCTCTAGCTCCTAAGCCCACAGGAGAGATAAAAAGATCTTTTCCTTTTTTGGTAAACTTTTCCCAAAAAGACAGTAATTTATCACAAGGAATATAAAATTCAAAACCTTCTTCTCCAGTATAACCTGTGCGAGAAATTATAAGAGATTCGCATTCTACAAAGTGAAATCTTTGAATTTTTTGAAAATTTAAAGAAGGGAAAACTCTTTGAGAGAGTTCAAAGGAAAGAGGACCTTGTAGGGCTATGATTCCCCAGGACTTGCTTTCATCTTGGATTTGTAAATTTTCTGTTGTGTGTTGAGATTTCAGCCATTTTAGGTCTTTGTCTTTAAAAGCAGAGTTGACACAAAGAAGATAGTTTTCTTCAGAAAAGACATAGAGAATTAAATCATCTATCAGTCCTCCTGTGGGAAGACATAAAACAGAATAAAGAGCTTGTCCTTTTTTTAAAGATTTCAACTGAGTTGGAAGGAGTTTTTCTAAAAAAGAAAGACTCTCTTTGCCTTTGATTCGAATTTGTCCCATATGAGATACATCAAAAAGACCTCCTGTTTTACGAACTTGAAGATGCTCTTTATGAGAATTGCTGTAGCTAAAAGGCATGTGCCATCCTGCAAAGGAAATAAAACGAGCCTGTCTTTTTTTATGATTCTCAAATAAAATAGTTTTTTTCATCATTTTATAGTTCTAGTTTTTATTATCCATCAACAAATACCGCACTGGTTTAAGGGGTATCATAGTTTCTTGTCATCTTAAAGCAGATTTTCATTAAAAAGAAATAAGATGTTTCTGTAAATTTTATGTGACAACTTTGAAAAAAGTAGGATAAAAGTTAAAGAATTGATTATACTTTAACCATTAATTTTTATAATCCTTATGTTTGAAATATCTCTCTTAAATTGACTTTATAAGTTAAATTTGATTGAAAGAAAGCATGAAATTTTTCAAAACTAAATTATTTATATTTTTGATATTTTTTTCTCAGCTGAGTTTTTCTAAGGTTCATCTTGAATCTTATCTTGGATATAGTTTTACATTAATGGATGCAAACTTTTTAAACAAGAACTCTTTTCACGGCCTTACGCCAGGTTTGAGATTAGGTTATAGCTCTTTAGGTTTAGCTACAGGAGTGGATTTTAATGTGGGTATTTGGAAACCTTTTGATTGGAAAAAACCTCTTTCCTATTCCTCTGATTTTGTCACCCCTGTTTTTTTAGGTTTATTTCTTTCTTATAAACTTCCTTTATTTTTTAGAGTTTATTCTACGGTCATTCCTATGGTTTTGAATCTTACAGACAAAAATTCCTCTTTCTATTGTGAAAGTAATACTCAAGCTTTAAAAATTGGTTTCAGTTATCTTTCTCTTCCTTTTTTAAGCATAAATTTTGAGTGGCTTCCTATGTATAGGGGAGGGGAGAAAAACTGTAGAGGTTTTTCTCACACAGTTAGCATTTCTGGCAATGTTATTTTTTAAAAAAAAATTATGTATCTTTTGGAAATGTTATGATTTCTTTTAAGATATCAAAATTTTTTTTTATATATTATTTCAGTTTTTTTTTAATAGTTTCCTTTTTTTCTATTGGTTTTATTTTTCAACATGATTTTTCAAACAAATCTATTCTTTTTTTTTCTAAAGAAAATTATTTTTTATTTGTTTTTCTTTCTTTAAGTCTCTTTTTTTTTCGCAGTCCTTTATGGATTTGGAGTTTATTTTTAGCTTTCTTGACTTACTCCAAATTTTTTCCTGTCTTAAATAATTTTTTAAATTTTAACTTTGAATCAGCTTATATTTTAGGTTTTTTTATTTTATTTTTGTTTTTCTTATTAAGTCTTTTAATCCTTCGCTTAGCTTTATCTTTTATTTTTTATAAGAACCTTTTATTTTTTAAAAAAGTTCCTAAGATTTCTAAAACAGAAAGAGAAGCTTTAAGCGTAGAACAAACTTGGATTGAAAAAAACTTTTTAACCGGACGTTTAAAAATGAAGGATTTGCTCTCTCAAAAATTTCCGGTTTTATCAAAAAGAGAAAAAGATTTTTTAGACCAAGAAATAGAAGAGCTTTGTTTTATTTCTTCAGAATGGGACTTTTTAAAAAAGAAAAAGCTAAATTCAAAGCAAGAGGATATGTTAAAAAAACATAAAATTTTTGGTTTAAATATCCCAGAAAAAGAGGGAGGTTTAGCTTTTTCTCCTTTTGCCTCTGCTAAAGTGGTCGAAAAAGTAGCCTCACATAATATTCCTCTTTCTATTTTAACTATGGTTCCTAACTCTTTAGGTCCTGCAAAACTTTTACTAAAATATGGAACTCAGTTTCAAAAAGAAAAGTATTTAAAGGATTTAGCCTCAGCAAAAATCTGGCCTTGTTTTGCTTTAACGGAAGCTCAAGCCGGAAGTGATGCCTCTTCTATTGAGTCTTCGGCCGTTTTATTTAAAGATAAGGAAGAATTAAAATTACGGTTGAATTTTGATAAACGTTGGATCACTTTATCAGCTAAAGCAGATCTTATAGCTTTAGCAGTTCAGTTAAAAGACCCTGAGCATTTGTTATCAGATAAAGTAGATTTAGGAATTACACTTGTGTTAGTTCCAAGTCACCTAAAAGGTATTCAAAAGGGCTACTACCATAATCCTATGGATATCCCTATTTATAATGCTCCCATCAAAGGAGAGAATGTTGTGGTCCCAGCAAAACTATCTATTCTTGGAGGTTTAGAAAATGCTGGAAAAGGTTGGAAGATGCTCCTTGAGTCTTTGTCGAGTGGGAGAGCTATTTCCTTACCTTCTTTAGCAACGGCTTTTTCTAAAAGGTGCTCTTATTTAGTGGGTACTTACTCTCTTATTAGAAGACAGTTTGGTCGTCCTATTGCTCAATTTGAAGGGATTCAAGACTCTTTAGCTTTTATTTTTGGAATCACTCATCTTATGAAGGCGACTCACACTTTCACACTCAGTTCTTTAAATCAAGGAATTGTTTCTCCTGTGGTCTCTGCTTTAACAAAGTATCAATTGACAGATTTAGGTCAAAGAGTTGTTAAAAGAGGAATGAGTGTTATGGGAGGGGCTGGTTTAAGTTTAGGACCTAGAAATAAAATTGCAACTTTGTATAAAGTTTTACCTTTAGGTATTACAGTGGAAGGTTCTAATATTTTAACCCGTACTTTTATAACTTATGGGCAAGGTTTAATAAAACTTCATCCTCAAGCTTATTTTTTGATTCAATCTCTTGAAAATAAAAACTTTTTACAATTTCATAAAAATATCATTGTTTTTTTATATCATTTTATATGTCACTTTATTAGATTTTTTACTTTCTTTACTTTAAATCTCACTCTTTCTTTTCTTGGTTTTTTCTATTTTAAAGGAAAAACTTTGTTAAGTTTTTTGACAAAAAATTCTCTTGACTCGTATGATTTTTTTTACGAGTTCTTAGTGATACAAAAACTGAGATGGAGTTCTGTTCTTTTTAGTTTGCTAAGTGATTTAAATTTAATAGTTTTAGGAGATCGTATTAAAACAAAAGGTCAGTTGAGTGGTCGTTTTGCCGATTGGCTTTCGGGACAGTATATGATTTCAGCTTTGATTTGGTATCATAGGCATAAAAAAACAGATCTTGTGTTAATGGAATGGTGCTTACAGTACTGTCTTTTTGAAAATCAAAAAATAGGGGAAGCTGTCTTGAGAAATTATCCTCATTGGATTCGGTTATTTTTAAAACCTTTTATTTGGGCCTTAAAAATCATGCCTTTAGGTTCAGGGATTTCTGATTCTTTAGGAAAAAAATTAGCAAAAAGATTTTTAAATCCTTCTTTTAAAAAAGATTTATGTGATAACATGTATCATTCTAAAGATAAAGAAGATTATTTTTATAAAATTAATAAAGCTTATGAGTTAAGCTTAAAAGAACAAGAGATTTTAAAAAAGGAGATTTTATCTAAAGAAGATAAAGACATTTTAGAAAAAGCATCTCAAGCGAGATATGAAGCCATTCAAGTCGATGCTTTTTCTAAAGAGGAGTATTTTTCTTAAGGATTCTCAGAAAATAAAAAGGATTTGACAGGATAAATCATATGAAAATAAAAAGAAAACAATCATTCAAGAAGTCTAAGGTTATGATATTGATAAGGGGGGGGGGTGAAAGCTTTTATAACTTGGATATTAAGGAAGTATCATAACTTAAAATCTCATTTATTAAACTATTTAAGGATTTTTATAATATTAATTTATGTGGGAATATCACATATTGTACTTCCTTATTTTAAAAAAAGAGATTTTTTCTTTTTTTATCAATGGAACATGTTTTCTTTTTCACCTTATACTTTTGTTTATGATATTACATGTGATCAGGGGAAAACATTTTTAATTCGTGATCAAAAAGATCAGATTAAAAATGTTCATTCTGAGATTTTTTTGAGGGAAATCTTTCATATGATTCAAATGAAAAATGTGAATCAAATTGTTTCTGATTTTAAAGAACCCTTAAAGCGAATTTGTAAAACGGATACAATCTTACTTGTAAAAATGAGAGGTTCCTTATGGGATCATATTGTTTTAAAAAAAGATTTAAAAATAGAAGATAGAGTGCCGTTATGAATCAAATTTTTGAAAAAAGTTTTTATAGTTTATTATTTTTTATTTTATTTACAAATATAGAGTTTTTCGTTAAAACCTCTTATTTTCCTACTTATGTCATGTTTGCATGGCCTTTAAATCTTTTTATCCCTTTAAATGAAATCTCTCTAAAAACATTAAATATCTTTCATTTTTGCCTTCTTATAATTTCCATGCTTTTTTGTTTATCTTCTTCTGCTTTTAATAAAAAAATAATTAATTTTTTGAGTTGTTCTTTTTTTTTAATGATGATCTCAATTCATTTGTCTTACGGAACTATTTTTCATAATCATCATGTATGGTTATATGCAACTTGTCTCATGTGTTTTTTTTCTTCAAAATCTCCCTTAAATTCAAAATATAATAAGTTTCTTATTCGTCTCATACAAAGCTTAATTTTAAGTACTTACTTTATCTCTGGAATATGGAAAATTCGTAAAGTTTTTTCTAAACATTCCTTAACAGATATTGCTTCAGAACAGATTGCCTATTCTATTGGAGAGTCCTATTATTCTAATATTATTTTAGAGCTTTTTGGTCTTACTTATGGAGTTAAAATATTTGGAATGGGTTTATTTTTTGTAATCCTTTTTCAACTTTCTTGTATTTTACCTATCCTTGTTGGTCGTTATTTTATTTTATATGGCTTTTTAGCAATTTTGTTTCATATTGCAACTGTCATAGCTTTAGATGTTATTTGGTCTTACGGCGTTTTAGCTTTGATTTTTTTCCTTATTATAACAGAGCTTATGTTGAATAAAGAGAATATAAAATTTCCTAGAAAACTAAAATCTATAGTTGAATAAAAAAGTTGTAATTTATTTTTACTTTATTAAAGGACTTTATAAGTTAGTTGAACTTTAAAATAAAGAGCTGGGTTTTAAAGTAGCTAGTGCTTAACTGTGAAATTATCTCTGCAAGCTTGAGATAGATAAGAGTTCAGTTTGTTTTTGAAATAATTTGGACAAGTTACACCTTCTGCCCATCTTGATTTAAAGAATTTTACAGATTATGAATTACTGAAGAGATTCATAAACACTGATTTTACTTTTATTTCGATTAAATCTTTCAAATTTAACGTAACCTTCAATTTTAGAAAAGATACTAAAATCTCGTCCCATACCAACATTTTTACCTTGCATAAAAACAGTTCCTCTTTGACGAACAATGATGGCTCCAGGTTTTGCTTTTTGTCCAGCAAAAAGCTTAACTCCTAGACGTTTACTCTGACTATCTCTTCCGTTTCTTGTACTTCCTGAAGCTTTTTTAGAGGCCATGATTATTCTCCTTTTTTAGTTTTTTTGTTAGATTTAGTTTGTAACTTTTTTTTGTTATTTTCTAAAGTTTTTTTATTTTCTTTTTTTGAAGGCTTTTGCTTTTGAACGGTACCACTTTTAGTAGATTTATCTTTTTTAAGGGGCGACTTAGAAACCTTTCCCTCCGGGGAAGAAAGCTCTATAATTTTTAACTCAGATACTTTTTGTCTATATCCTTTTGTTCTTCTATAACCTTTTCGTCTTTTCTTTTTAAAAACAAGAACCTTTTTAGCTAGAGACTGTCTTAATAAAACAGCTGTAACTTTAGATTTTTTTAACTGAGATTTCTCAAAAATAAAATGACTGTCGTCTCCAAATCCGAGAACAGGAATTTCTATCTGTTCTCCTTTCGAAGCTTTTTGAAAAGGCACACGGATGAAATCACCGACCTTTACTTTAAATTGTTGATTTCCTAATTTAACAATAGCAAACATAAATACCCTTTCAGAAGAAGAAACTTCGCAAAAAACAAAGCTCTTGTCAAGTTGATTTTCAAAGCTTTGTTAAATAAATTGTTTAAGAAAATTTGTGATTTTATAGATATTTTTTAAATAGGTTTTAAAGGAATTTCTTTTATTTTCCTAATGTTTTAGAAGCTCGAGTCAAAATATATTTCATAAGCCAAGGAACAAAAGCGAGTAACAGAAAAGAGAGGAGAATCGGAAAAGATAAAATATCAGAAACAGATTCTAAGTTTGCAAGTTTTTGACCTACATTCACATAAAGAAAAATAGCAGGAAGCATTCCTAAAAAACTTCCAAGAATATAATGTTTTAAAGAAATAGACGTCATTGCCATGAGGATATTAACTAAAAAAAAAGGAATAGCCGGTATCAATCTTAAAGATAGTAAATAAAACAAACCATTTTTTTTAAATCCTTTGTTTATAGAAAGAAAATGAGAACTGAACTTGTTTTGTACATAATCTTTAAGAATATAACGAGATATCAAAAAAGAAAAAGTGGCTCCCGTTAGACTTCCTAAAATAACAATAAGGCTTCCTAAGACAAATTTAAAAAGGAAACCCGATAAGAGTGTTAGAAGAAAAGTTCCAGGAAGGCTAAAAGTTGTATAAAAAATATAAAAAAACAAAAAGCTTAAAACAAAATAAAAAGGATAGGAATCATAAAGCTTTAAGAATCTATTTTTTTCTTTAACAAGAGTGTCAAATTGGATATAACTATCTAAATCAAAATAAAAAAAGAATCCAAATAAACTGAGGATAAAGAAAAAGATCAAAACTTTAAAGAAATTAAATTTCATAGCTCTTTGATTTTGTAGCTTGTAGTCTATGATGTCAATTCGTGTGTGAATGGAATTTCATTTTGAAAGAATTTGTTTTTTTATACAATCCCTCTCTAAGAGTTTTTTAAAAAAAAGAATTGAAATTCTATAATATTTAATATGGAATCAACTTCAAATGAAAGCCCGGGCTGTTTTAGAAGTCAATTTATCTGCAATCAAACAAAATATATCTTTTTTAAAAAAAATGGCTCAGGGAGAATTCTTATGTCCTATGGTCAAAGCAGATGCTTATGGACATGGCATGCTTGCTATGACAAAGCTTCTTATAGAAGAAGGAATTAAACAAGTCGGTGTTGTCAGTCTAGATGAGGCCTGTTTGATACGTAAAAACTATTCTAAAATAGATATCTTAATTTTTGCTCCTCTCTTTAATAAAAATGATTTGCTAGAAGCTCTTCAGGAAAATGTGATCTTAGTTTGTTGTAGTTGGAAAGAACTAAAACTTTTAGCTGAGCTTAAAAAAAAAATAAGAATCCATCTTAAATTTGATACAGGTTTTTCAAGGTTAGGTTTTTCCCCTAAAGACTTTCCTAAATTATTAGCTTTTTTAAAAGATCATCCTCATATTAAATTAGAAGGAATCGCTTCTCATTTAATAGCTGGAGAAGAGTTATCTGATAAAGAAAGTCAAAGCTTTAAACAAATCCAACTCTTTTTAGAATTAAAAGAAAAAATTCCAAACATTAAATACCATATTTTAAACAGCTCTGGAATCATTAGCCAATATGTCAATGAATTAAACTTTAAGCTTGGTGTTCGTCCTGGTATCACTCTTTATGGAATTAAACCTAAAGTTTTGATAAAAGATTCCAAAGCTTTATCTAAATGGGATAATTTAGCTCTTACTTTGTCATCTTGTCTCAAAAGTCAAATTGTCGCTTTAAGAACTCTTTCAAAAGGAGATTCTGTTTCTTATGGAGCCTATTGGAAAGCCGAGCAAGATACAACAATAGCTACAGTTTCTTTAGGTTATGCTGATGGTTTGATGAGGAGTTTTGGAAAAAAAAGAAAGGTTTTATTTAGAGGAAAAAAAAGACCTATCGTTGGAACAATATGTATGGATTTTTTTATGATAGCTCTTCAAAAAGAAGATCAAGAGGTTCAATTAGGAGAAGAGGTTATTATTTTTGATTCTCAAAGCTTATCTCCTGAAGAACAGGCTGAAAATATAGATACGATTTCTTATGAGTTGTTTTGCTCTTTAAGTTCAAGAGTAAAAAGGATTTATAAATAAAACTATAATTTTAAAATTTTATAAAGTTGATTTTATAAGTTTTCTATCCTTGAAAAACAAAGACTTTTATAATATGAGTAAAGGAAATGAATTTTTAAAATCCATTTATTAAAATTATTTAACAGTGGTAAAATGTATAAAAGAGCTTTAGTTAGTGTTTATGACAAAACTGGTTTAGTCGATTTTTTAAAGCCTCTGGTGGAAAAAGGACTGGACATTGTTTCTACAGGAGGAACTGCTGATTTTTTAAAATCATCTGGTTTCAAATTGGAAAAAGTAAAAGATATAACAGCTTATCCTGAAGTCTTATCTGGAAGAGTTAAAACTCTTCATCCTCATATTTTTATTCCTATTTTAGCTCGTCATTGGGTGAAGGAAGATCAAAACGTATTGAAAAGAACATCTCTCAAAGCTTTTGATTTACTTGTCGTTAATCTCTATCCTTTTGAAAAGAAGGCTTTAAATAAACCAGAGAGAGAGAAAATGGAATGGGTTGATATTGGAGGAGCTAGTTTATTAAGAGCTGGGGCTAAAAATTATTTTCAAGTTATGACAGTTTGTGAAATATCGGATTATTCTAAAGTTCAAAAAAACAATGATCTTAAATTAAGAAAACAAATGGCTGTAAAGGTTTTTGAAAAGCTTGCAAAATACAATCTTGATATAGCTAAAAACTTAGAAACAGAATCGACTTCTTTTTCTTTTAAAGGGAAATTTTTTAAAAAACTAAGATACGGAGAAAATCCTCATCAAAGTGCAAATTGGTTTTACAGTTCTTCAAAAGGAATTCACTGTGCTAAAGTGATTCAAGGAAAGCCACTTTCTTATAATAATATCCTAGATTTTGATACGAGTGTTCAAGTTATAAAAGATTTTAAATCCCCTTGCGTTGTCGCAGTTAAACACAGCAATCCTTGTGGAGTGGGAATATCTAAAGATATCTCCTCAGCTCTTAAAAAAGCTCTTTCAGCCGATCCTTTAAGTGTTTTTGGAGGAGTTATAGCTTTGAATCAAAAAGTAGATAAAAAATGTATTGATTTTATCGAGGGTATCTTTTTAGAAGGATTAATTGCTCCTTCTTTCACTTCTGAGGCCTTAGCAGAGCTTGCTATAAAAAAAAGAAATTTAAGAGTTTTACAGTGGCCTGAAATGTTATCTCCTTTTTTAGGTCAAAATTCTATTAAAGAAGTCTCAGGAGGTTTTTTAATACAAAATAGAGATCAAGTCACAAAAAATTTTGATAAGAATTGGGAAATTTTTAGTGATGAAAATCTCACTGAAAATGTAAAACAAGATCTTGTTTTTTCTTGGAAAATCTGTTCTCATTTAAAAAGCAATGCTATAGCTATAGTTAAAAATAGACAGACTTTAGGCTTGGGAATGGGACAGGTAAACCGTATAGATTCAGTTAAAATAGCTTTGAGTCGAATTAAGCAATTTCATCCTGGGAAAGAAAAAAGCTTAATTTTAGCAAGTGAGGCTTTTTTTCCTTTTGTAGATAGTATAGAATGGGCTAAAAAAGGCGGGGTTTCTTGGATTATACAGCCCGGAGGATCTATTAAAGATAAAGACATTTTAAAAAAAGCTAGAGAGTTAGGTTTAAATATGGTTTTAACAAAACAACGTCACTTTAAACACTAAAATCCTAAACTATGGAATTGAAAAAAAAATTTCTTATTCGCTCCTCGAGTGAAATTTTAGGTCCTTATAATAAAGAAGAGGTTATTACACTTATTAAAACCGGTAAAATTTCTGCTTTTGATGAAGTCACAGAACCCTATAAAATTTGGATAGCTTTAGAAAATCATAAGGATTTTAAAAAGACGGTCCAATCTTTAAATATACAAACTCGCATAACTAATTTTTTAACTCAAGTGAGTAGTAAAATTTCTATTTCTAAAAACAACCCAACAAAGGATAAAACCTTAACTAACACTTCTAGCTTAAATCAAAAGGATAAAACGGATGAAGTTAGTTTTAATCTTTTAACAAAGACGTCTTTAAAAAAAGCTTCCTCATCTTTAGAACCATCTTTTAAGGAAGAACACAAATCCTCTCCTATTTTTAAAGAAAAAACTAAAGAGGATAAAAGGCAAAAGAAAATTGGTTTTCTTGTCAGTTTGAGTTGGAAACTTCTTGTACTTATCAGTTTTTTTTTAATAGTTTTTGTTTTATATCAACTTTTTTATACTCCTATAAAGAAAAAACGCGAATTGCTAACAAATTTAAATAAAGAAGGAAAATTATTTTATGAATACGGAGACTTTAATCAAGCTTTTCCTTTTTTTAAAAAAGCTCAAGCTTACCTTGATGAAAATGACAAAATTTTATTTGCTAGCCTTTTAATTAAAAAAGGGGAAAAAGAAAAAGCCAATCAAATCAAGGAAGAAATCAATTTAGCAAATGATAAGTTTTTTTTATTAAAAGCTTTTATTAGCTTTTATTATAAAAAATACTTTGAAGCAGAAAAACAATTCCAAACTCTCGTCTCAAAAAGTAAAGATAAGAATATTGTCCATGAGGCTTTAGTCAATTTGGTTATATTAAACTGGGAAACGGGAAACTATAAAGAATCTATAAAACAAATTGGTGAGCTTTTTAAAAGAAATTTTGAAAGAGATGTTCTTTGGTATTTAAAAGCTTTGAATTTATTATCACAAAAAGATTTCGTGGGACTAGAAAACTACTTAGTTAATGAACTTTCTTTAATGAATGACGCTTTTATTAGAGAATTTAAACAGGAATTCTATTTTTTATTAGCTTATACCTATATGATACAAAACAAAATACAAGATATGGAATCAGTTATAAAAAAAATTTTAAATCAAGATCCTTTTTTTATTAAAGAATATAGCTACAGTCTTTTTATTGCTAAAGACAAACTGAATTGGAAAATCTTTTATCCTTACTGTAAGGATTTTCTTAAGTTGCAAACAGAAAACAGATATCTTATCAATTCTTTATATGGAATCTGTCTTATAAAAACAGATCGGTTTAAAGAAGCTAAGTCCCATATTGAGACAATTAAAACACAAGAACCTCAGAATAATTTCTATAATTCTCTTTATACTTATTTTCTTATGAGTCAGCAAACAAATCCTCAAAAGATAGAAATCTCTTTTTCTGTTATCAATTATGATATACTTACAAAAGAAACGGTTTTACCTTTTATATTAAAAGCTCGCTTTTTAGAACAAGAAGGGTATTGGGAACCTGCTTTATCTATTTGGAAAAAGTTATTACAAATTGATCGAAATCATCTTTCAGCTTTAGCAGGAGTTTCTTTTAACAGTTATAAGTTAGGAGATATGTCTCTTGCAAATTTTTACAGAGAAAAAACTTTAAATAAATACCCTTATCACTTAAAGGTCCTTCCTATTAAGTAAGAAATTATGAAAGTTTCCTTTAACTCAATATTTTAGGCAAGAATCATAGTCTTAGCTTTTTGTATAAAGCCCTTGCTTTCATAAAAATCTTAATTTTTTAATAATTTTGATGTTTTATTTGACAAGCTAAATTTTTTTTAATATAAGCTAAATTGCAAAATGGAGGTATTTATGAAACAGCTTGTTTTTTTATTTATCGCTTTTAATATTTTAAGTTGTAACAAATCTAAGGTAAGTGATGATAAGGAGTTAAATTGCGATTGGAGAGAACACCCTAGTAAAGAAAACCCTATTAATATAGATCAAAATTCGGTTTATAATATTAATGAAGTTTTATCCCTGTCTTTAAATTCTTCAGAAGCTCTCGCTCCTGTAGCTTGGTCAAAAGAAGAGCTGGATGAATCTGGTTACACCGGGACCAATAAAGGTTTTGTAAAAATTAATATTGAAAAAGACGGAGATTATATTATTTGGCTTACTTCTCAAGCTTTTATAACTCCCTTTCAATTTGCAAACGAAAAACCTATTCCTTCAAAAAATTACACAAAACAGTTTTGTTTAGAAGAAAATCAGTATTTAAAAGCTGTTTCCTTTACCTTAAAAAAGGGGTTAAATATGATTCAACTTTCTCATTCAAAAGATGAAGTATCTCTTTTAACAGTTACACCTGCTGAGGAGCTGTAAAAAAAACACTTACTTAAATAAGTTTTTTATCTTAAGTTATATTTCATGAATAACGCTATAAGAAAATTTTTTATGTTATATTATTTTAGAGATGTTTTTATAGCTGTTTGGAAAAAAAAATAGAAAAACACATAAAAAAATCCTAAAGCTAAACGTTTTTAAGATGAATTGGGAGTTTCTTTTTTATATCTTTAGTTAATTTTTCTAAAGGATTAAATTGATTCCCTTTTCTTAAATGAAATTCTTTTTCCCTTCAAGTATTTCTTACAATATCTTTTAAAAGCGTATAACAATATGAAAATGAGAGAGCAATAAGCTAAAAATTGATATTGAAGTTTTTTTTAAAAACCAATAAATTCTTATCTTCTATTCTCTCCAAATTTGTTTTCTAAAATAAATAATTTGTGAAATTAAAAGGAACCAAACAAAAGTTTGAAAAATATCAGCTCTTAATTTTTTAATAATTTTGATGTTTTATTTGACAAGCTAAATTTTTTTAATATAAGCTAAATTCAATTAAAAATTTAGAGGGTGTTTATGAAACAGCTCATTCTTATTTTTTTATTTATCGTTTTTAATATTTTAAGTTTTAATAAATCTAAGGCAAGTGATTATGAGGAGTTAAATTGCGATTGGAGAGAACACCCAAGTAAAGAAAGCCCTATTAATATAGATCAAAATTCGGTTTATAATATTAATCAAGTTTTATCCCTGTCTTTAAATTCTTCAGAAGCTCTCGTTCCTGTAGCTTGGTCAAAAGAAGAGCTGGATGAATCTGGTTACACCGGGACCAATAAAGGTTTTGTAAAAGTTAATATTGAAAAAGAAGGAGATTATATTATTTGGATTACTGCTAAAGCTTTTATAACTCCCTTTCAATTTGCAAACGAAAAACCTATTCCTGCAAAAAATTACACACCACAGTCTTGTTTAGAAGAAAGTCAGTATTTAAGAGCTGTTTACTTTCCTTTAAAAAAGGGTGTAAACAATATTCAACTTTCTCATTCAAAAGATGAAGTATCTCTTTTCACAGTTACACCTGCTGAGGAGCTGTAAAAAAAATACTTACTTAATAAGTTTTTTATCTTACAGTGATTAAATTCTTTCTTCTATTATCTCCAAATTTTGTTTTCTAAAATAAATAATTTGTGAAATTAAAAGGAACCAAGAAAAAGTTTGAAAAATTTTGTTTTCTAAAATAAATAATTTGTGAAATTAAAAGGAACCAAGAAAAAGTTTGAAAAATATCAGCTCTTAATTTTTTAAATAATTTTGATTTTTTATTTGACAAGCTCATTTTTTTAAATAATAAGTTGAATTCAATTACAAAGAGGGGAGTATTTATGAAACAGCTTGTTTTTTTATTCATCGCTTTTAATATTTTAAGTTGTAATAAATCTAAAGAAAGTGATTCTAATGAAAGTGATTATAAGCAGTTAAATTGCGATTGGAGAGAACACCCTACTAAAGAAAGCCCTATTGTTGCAGATCAAAATTCGGTTTATAATATTAATCAAGTTTTATCCCTGTCTTTAAATTCCTCAGAACCCTTAGTTCCTGTAGTTTGGTCAAAAGAGGAGCTGGATAAATATGGTTATACCGGAACAAATAAAGCTTTTGTAAAAGTCAATGTTGAAAAAGACGGAGATTATATTAAACAGAAAAGCTATTCCTGGAAAGGATTATGCACTGTCTTGTTTAGAAGAAAATCAGTATTTAATAGCTGTTTACTTTCCCTTAAAAAAGGGTGTAAATAACATTCAACTTTCTCATTCAAAAGATGAAGTATCTCTTTTCACAGTTACACCTGCTGAGGAGCTGTAAAAAATACTAAAGTTTTTCTTATATTTCATATTTAAAGAAAAAATCTTTTATTTTAGATTTCGTTTAGAGATATTTTTAAATGTCAATAAACACATAAAACACTAGTAAAGCTAAACCTTTCTAAGATGAACTGCTGAGTTTCTTTTTTATATCTTTAGCTAATTTTTCTAAATGTTTAAATTGATCTCCCTTTCTTAAATGAAAATCTTTTTCAGTATTTTTCCCTTCAAGTATTTCTCTTATATATCTTTCAAAGGCGTAAATAGGACCATAAATTTTATTAGATATGTAGATAAAAAATAAACCGAAGAAGAAATAAAGAAAAAATAAAGAAAAAAAGTAAGCAACTAAAAAAGAGTGAGATATTTCTTTAATTAAAGGATTGTTAGACAGTTCAAGAACAGTCAATATTTTTTGAATCAATAAAATGAAAAATACAGATAACAATACGAAAATGAAAGAGCAATAAGCTAAAAATTGATACTGCAGTTTTTTTAAAACCAATAATTTTTTTCTTCTTTCATACTCTCTCCAAATTTGTTTTCTAAAATAAATAATTTGTAAAATTAAAAGGAACCAGCCAACAGTTTGAAACATATCAGCTAAATTAAAGTAAATTGTAATAGATCTAAATATCTCCCATTTTATGTAGTCTAAAACATAGAGTTGTGAGAGTTTGTTTAGAAAATTGCTTAACCAACCGGCAAATAAAAAACTTATTGAAATTTGTAAAAGAGTTTTTTCTTTACGAGAGCTAAATAGAATAAAAATAAAATAATAAAAGGAAAATAATAAACAAATAGCGACTAAAATCATGTGAAGAAATAAAGACATCTCTTTGAGCTGAAAACCAAAAATAAACCCCGTGTTTTTAATAGGTTCTTGTATTGAAAAACCGAGGAAACTAGAAGTAGATAAAGGATTTTTTTGAAAAAAGCTTTCTAAGCTTTGATTAAAAAAAATTAAACTACCAACAAAAGTCATGTTATAAATAACACTCTTATAGAGAAAAACAAAAGATTTTTTTTTAAAAATCTGTAAATCCTTAACTTTATTGATTACTTTTTTTATAAAATAACGCATTTTTTAAAGTGTTACTTTATAAGATATTTGTGTCAATAGATAAAAAATCTAACAGAGCCTTCCCCTCAATAGAAAAATTCTATTTTTTTTCAATTTACACAAAATGTCAAAACCTCACTTCTTTCAAAATTTTTAAATAAGTTTTTAAAAATAAAACTTGATTAAATTTTATTTTAATAGATATAAAAAGGAGTTGAAATAGATTTTTCTAATTTCAATCAAGTCATAATTCGTATGGGTTTTAAATTTTATTTTAATATTTTATTTAGTCTTTTAACTTCATTTTTTATTCTTTTTATTATAGGTTTTGGCATAGCTCAAATCAATCAAGTTAAAGAAAAACGAAAAGCTTTTAAAAATAGTATTAAATTAGAAGCTTTGATTCATATTAATTTTCTTAATAAAAAGCTAGTTTTTTTAGAAGATGATATGAACTCTAGTTTAAAGCAACAACAGCTCTCTACGGATATCTCTAAAATTCTTGTATATGATACAAAATTAAATTCAAAAGTTTATCCTCAAGAGGAAGAGGATCAAGATCTTTTAGAAATTTTAAATATAAATGACAAAAAGTTATTTTTATCTCCAAAGATCTTTTATTTTGAAAAAATAAAGTGGAAAAATAAAACACACGTCATTCTTATAAAAAAAGAGGAATCTCAAATAATCCTTACTTTTTTAAATCCTTCTTTTTTTAAAAATTTACAACAAAAAAAACAAAATATATCTTTTTCTACTTTTAATAAGAACCAAGATAAATTTTTTTATACTATGAAACCACAAGATTTAAGTAAGAAAAATATCTCTAAATTTATAGATTTTTTTCTTAAAGAATCTTCTTCTAAACATATTACTCTTAAGTCTAAGAGACAAAAAAAACAGATTTTTTATTATTTACAAGAGTGGGAAGGAACGAACCTTTTGTTTGTGATTAAAAAAGAGATTTCTTTTAATTTTTTTGAATTTCTTTTTATATCAGGAAAACAATATTATGTTCTTTTCTTTTTTCTTTTAGCTTTTTTATTTTCTTCCCTTTTTCTTTTTTACTCAAAATTCTCTTTTATTGTTCAAGCCTATTCTTTTTTAAAAACAGCCTTTATTTCTTTTTCTGAATTCAACCGTTTTCCAAAATCTCCGTCTAAAAATCCTCTTCTTTTTTTTTACAGAAACCGAGAGGAACTTTTAAATGAGTTGTCAAAAAAAGAAAACCTTGAAGAAGAAAAAGAGTCCCGTCTTCAAGAGTTTTTAAAAAAAGAAATAAAAAAATTTAAATCTCGTTATCCTAAATTAGTGATTAAAGAAGATTTTCAAACAGATGTTAAACTCTTTGGATTTAAAAGATTTTTTAAAACTATAATCAATGAACTTCTTTTAAATGCTATTGAATCCATGGGGACAAGAGAAAAGCAAAAAATTGACATTTCTGTTAAAAAAGAAAAAAACTTTCTTGTATTAATGATAAAAGATTATGGGATAGGGTTAGAAGATACTGAAAAAGCTTTTCAGATGTATCACTCTACAAAATCTCAATTAGGAGAGGGCTTAAATTTAGTTCAATCTATTGTTGTAGCGAATCAAGGAGAGATTGAATTGATTTCTAACCCTGGAAAAAAAGGAGTCAAAGCTATTGTTCGTCTTCCCTTAAGTTGTTTTTTAAAATAAGTCTAACCATCTAAAAGAAGTTTTTAGGACTATTAAATTAACTCGAAGCGGATTCATAGTATCTAGTTCCTTTCGGCCAAAGCCAAAAAAGAATGAGAGTCCAAAGGATGAAAACTCCAAGCATCATTCCTATAAAATAAAACCAATAGCTCCTATCTAACATGGAATGAACAGGGATTGAAGTGATTGCTAAAAAAGGAAATAAAAACCATTTTATATTTTTTTTATAGATAAAATCAGGCCAACGAGTTAACTGTTGGATTTGAAGACGCATTTGATTTACTCCCATTCCTTCTACTGTTAGAAAATTTAATAAAGAAATTATCACTTCAAGACCAAGGAGAAGAGCCAGTGCAAAAAAAAGACAAACAGGTAAAGAAAGCCATATCCAAAAACTAAGCTCTAACTTTAAACCAAAATGAATGAGAATAGGAAGAGTGAGAATGACAGTTAAAATACCAGTTATTGCTACTTCCTTGAAAAAAACAATGAAAAAACTAGAGACTGGTTTTAATAAAATAAAATCAAAATAACCAGTTCTTATATTTTCACTAAAAACCCAAAAATTAAAACTAAATAAAAGATAATGAATTTGATCTATCACTAAAGCAAAAGATAAAAAAAATAAAAATTGTTCTTTTGTCCATAAACCAATAAGACTAACATGATCAAAAATAAAAAAAGAACTTAAAAAGTAAACTCCTAAAAAAGAAATATTCATAAGAGATTGAAGTAAAAAATTCAAACGGAAACTAAGCTCTTCTGCTAAACTTATTAAAAAAAATTCTTTATAGATTTGAAGATACTGTCTCATGAAATTCTTTTTACATTCCTGTTCCCGTATAAAGATTTAATCCTTTTTTCCATATTTTTATAGAAAGAAAAAATAGAAAAATCACCCAAAATAATAAGATGAATAAAGAGTTAAAAAAATCACCCCCTTGACCTGTTAAAATTTGAACTGGAAAATAAGCAAGATAAGGGAAAGGAGTCCAAAGTAGCAAATCTGTTAAAAATTTTGGAAAAAATTCTAAAGGTAATATAGAGCCAGATAAAAAGGCTGAAATAAATCTAACAGCAGTATTTAAACTCCAAGTTTCCTCTAACCAAAAAGAAAAAAAGCCCAATATTATTTGAGCAAAAAACCAATATAAAGTAATTAAAAAAATAAAGGATAAAAACTTTAAAATATCAAGAATTGAAGGTGTTTGTACTAAGCCCATAGAAACTATTATCAAAAAACAAAAAGAAGCTATTGTAAATTGTATGATTTTATCCGATATAAAAGAACTGAATTGATAAGCAATAAAATGGAAAGGATAAAGTAAAAAAGAAGATATTTTTCCTAAACGAATATGAGAGGAAATATTCTCACTAAAAAAGTAAGATCTTACAAAGAGATTAAAAATAAAAACCCAAAATTGGTATTCTATCATACGGGATAAAGTATAACCTTGAATCTCTTTTTCTGGATTTGAGGAATAAATAGAATGCCAAAGACTGTATTGGATGGCAAAAAAAACAAAGACAGGAATTATCAAGATTGCAAGAAAATTTGCTTTATAAATTAAACTGCGAGATAAAAAAACCTGAACAGAAGTTTGCCATTTCAAAAAGTTTTTATAAATCATAATCATTTATAATTTTTTTGCTAATTGAACTGTATTTTCAAGAAGACTTGCTATTGTCATAGGTCCTACCCCTCCTGGAACAGGAGTAAAAGCTGACAAATGATTTTCAAGTCCTCTCGGATCAACGTCTCCATATAATTTCTTATCTCTCCGGTGAATGCCTACATCTACAACAACAGCTCCTTTTTTAAAATCTTTTTGAGATAGTAAATGTCTTTGTCCAGAACAAACAAATACAAGATCTGCTTTTTGACAGAAAACAGAAAGATTTTTAGTATAAGAGTGACACAATGTGACCGTTGAATGATGGGATATAAGTTGTTGAAATAGAGGTAAGCCTACAATTTCACTTCGTCCAATGACAACAGCATATTGACCTTTTATAGCAACATTATAAGCTTTTAAAAGGGTAAGAATCCCTTTAGGAGTACAAGGAATCACTCGAGGGTTTCCTGACCATAAAAGAGCTTTGTTTTCTAAAGTTAATCCATCGACATCTTTTTTAGGTTCTAACCAAGATAAAATTTCTTGTTTAGAAAAATTTGGAGGTAAAGGAAGTTGTACTAAAATGCCATGTATCTTTGGATCTTGATTCAAACTTAAAATTTCCTTTTTAAGCTCCTGTTTGGAGCAATCGGAAGGAAATTTTTTTAAAACAGATTTTAAACCTGCTTTCTGACAGGCTTTTATTTTATTTTCTACATAAATGTGACTTGCTAAATCTTCTCCTATGAGACAAACCGCTAAGCAGGGAATCAAGTCCTTTTTATAGCTTTGTAACTCGTTATGAATATCTTGAAGTATCTTTTCGCTTAACTTTTTTCCATCTAAAAGAAGCATTTTTTAGCCTTAGCATAAGGCTTTTAGGAAATCAAATGCTTTTAAAATAAGAATTATTTAAAAAAACGAAAGGACATAAAATTTGATTCCTTTCAAAAAAAAAGTATTCTAACTTTAGAATGACACTTACTATTAAAAGACACTTAGAAAAAAATTCTCATTGGTCCGAAGTGAAAAATGTGATTCAAAAAATTTCTCAAAACAACTTTCAAGTCTTTATAGTAGGAGGAGCTATTAGAGAGGCTTTGTTAAATAGGCCCATTTATGAAATTGATTTAAGCTCTTCAGCCTCTCCAGATGAGATTATGAAATTATTTCCTTATGCCATAGATACTTTTAAAAAATATGGAGTGATTACTATTCCTTTAAAAAATAAAAGCTCCTTAGAAATTGTAACTCTTAGAAAAGACTCTTCTTTGAGTGATGGACGAAGACCTCAGTTTATTGAATACAGTAATTTAGAAGAAGATTCTAAAAGAAGAGATTTTACAATCAATGCTTTATACTATGATCTCAATCAAGATAAATTGATTGATCTTGTTAAGGGACTTAGAGATTTGAAAGCAAAAAAAATAATAACTATAGGAAAGGCTAAAGATCGATTTAAAGAAGATTACCTAAGAATCTTAAGAGCTTTAAGACTGGCTTGTCAATTGAATTTTGATTTAGATAGTAGTATAAAACCAGCTATTTTTGAACTGAGAGATAATATAAAAAACATTTCTCAAGAGAGAATAAAAAAAGAATTAAATAAAATGTTTTCTCATAAACCAATAAAAGAAAGTCTTAATTATTTAAAAGAATATGGTTTATTTGAACTCCTTTTTCCAGAATTAAACTTTAATCAGATAAAAAGAATTCTTTTAAACTATCAACAAAGTCTTTTAGGTCCTGAAAACATAGCTTTTTATTGGTCTATTTTATTATCTCATTTGTATGGAGAGGAAAAAAAGTTTTCAATCTTTTTAAAAAAATATCTTTCTGCTTCTCAACAAAAAGAGAGCTTAAAATATTTTAAATCTGTTAAAATTTTACTAGATGAAAAACAATCTTTAGGAAGTAAAATTCTTGCTTTTAATGAGAAGCATCAGGAAGTTTATGAACTGACTCAAATTGTCTTAAATTCAAAAGAGATGGAAGAGTCTTTAAAAATAGAAAAGAAAAAAACTCTGCCAATTTATCTCAAAGAGTTTAAAAAAAGGATAACTCAAGGGAAACTTCCTCCTTCTTTAGTTACAGGAAAAGATTTATTGAAAATGAAAATTTCTATAAAAAAGAAAAACTTTTCTAAAGCTTTAGAAAAAATCTATTATTTTCAGTTGGAGAATTTGAAGATGAATAAAACTCAGCTCCTCAAAAAAGTTCCTCATATCTTAGAAATAAAGTAAGCTCTGATTAGCACCTAGTTTAGAAAAAGGAGAGCTTGTGAAAATATAAAACTTTCGTTTTTTTAAGAAGTTTACAAAGAGTTCAGATTTTACTTCACTTTTTAGACAGTCACTCAGACTCTCTTATTAGAGTCTTAAAAAGACATAGAAATTATGAAATTTAAAATAGAATTAATATAAAGTTATAAGAACATCTCTCAAATTGAAGCTTTGTAATCTTATTTTAAAGCTTCTGATCTCTTAGTTCTTTTAAGGTCTGATCTACTAAATCTGTCGAATTTTCTATTAACTAGAAAAAATGTCTTCTATTTCTTTTGTTTATCAAAAAGTTCTCCTAATTTTTAATGTAAGAATGTTTTTTATAATAGCTCGGATTAAAGATTTTTTATTTACTTTTAGGGAGTTAAATAAGCTCCCTTGGTTTTTTAAATTCTTTAATTCAGGATGCCCTTTAAAATACAGTTGATCTATCAAAAATCATATTTGAAAAGAATTCACATCTTTATAGAAGAATGGAAATAAGTTTAAGTTTTGAAAGATGAATAAAAATCAGATCTTAGAATTAAGAATAAGTCCTTTTTTTATTTTGAGATTAAGGATAAAAAAGGAGGGAATGACAAAGTTTTGATTTTCCATGAGATATTCTTATGATATAAAAAAAGAATCTTTATTTCAGGAGAAACAATGTTTAAATATAAGGATCAAATTATTTTACAATGTGTAAGTGGTTCAGGAGGAAAGGGAATGTTAAGTTTTCATCGAACGAGGAAAAATCCAAGAGGAGGACCTGATGGAGGAGATGGAGGACAAGGTGGGTCTATTATTTTTCAATCTTCTTTGAACTTAAGAGGTTTTGAACATTTGAGAAAAAAGAAAAAATATAAAGCGGAATCAGGAAAAGAGGGAGGTAAACAACTCAAACAAGGAAAAAAAGGAAAAGATCTTATTATTACAGTTCCTATGGGAACAACTGTTAAAAACATTGAAAATCAAATATTGATAGATTTTAATAAAGTTAAACAAGAAGTGTTTTTGACGGGAGCTAAAGGGGGACGAGGGAATGCTTTTTTTAAAAACAGTTTAAATCAAGCTCCTAGGCATTTTCAGAAGGGACAAAAAGGAAAAAGTCAAACTGTCATTTTAGAAGAAAAGCCTTTAATTGATATAGCTATTATAGGAAAAGTGAATACAGGGAAATCTTCTTTTTTTAATTTGGTTACAAGAGCTAAATCTAAAGTCGCCTCTTATCCTTATACGACTTTAGTTCCTCATATAGGACAGTTAAATCTAACATCTGAAAGTTGTTTTATTATGGATATACCTGGTCTAGAACAAGGAGCTTGTAAAAGTATTTTCAAAGGTTTAGCTTTTTTAAGAAGTTTACAAAGAGCTCAGATTTTACTTCACTTTTTAGACAGTCATTCAGACTCTCTTTTAGAGGATTTAAAAGATATAGAAAAAGAAATAACAATTTTTGATAAAACATATCCAGAAAATTATTTTGACAAATTAAAAAGTAAAAAAATTTTTTACATTATAACTAAAGTAGATGATAAAAGACAATTTAAGCAAAGAAAATCAGAGATTCAAAAAATCAAGACTATAAAAAATAAAAAAATATTTTTTATATCAAATAAAACAAAAAAAGGAATTCAAGAGCTTTTACAAGTTTTACTCAAAGAGCTTTCAATTTCATAAAAAAAGCTAAACCTTCAAGCTTTCTTTTTGAGCTTTCATTTTTAAGCCCAAACTTTCTAACATGTTATGATCTGTACTTAGCTCAGGATTATCAGCTGTTAAGAGTTTATTTCCAATAAATAGGGAGTTAGCCCCTGCATAAAAACACATAAACTGCTCGGTGAGACTTTGTTGACTTCGTCCTGCACTTAAGCGAATCATAGAATGAGGCATAAGTATTCTACAAACTGCAATCACTCTTACGACGTCTAAAACGGAAATAGCTTTTTGATTTTCAAGAGGAGTTCCTTTTATGGGAATTAAAGTGTTAATGGTGATACTTTCTGGGGGAGGATTAATGAAACAGAGCTGTTGAATAAAAGAACAGCGGTCTTCATGGCTTTCTCCTAAGCCTAAAATACCCCCTGTGCAGATCGTTAAACCTGCTTGCCGGACGTTTTTTAAAGTATTTAAACGATCTTGGTATGACCGGGTACTTATAATTTTAGGATAAAATTCTGGAGAGGTATCTAAATTATGGTTATAAGCGTCTAATCCTGCTTTTTTAAGTTTTTTTGCTTGATTTAAACTCAACATCCCTAAAGTGCAACACACCTCCATATGAAGCTTTTTAATCTCCTTTACCATTTCTAAGACATTCTCAAAGGGACGGTTGTCTTTAACTTCCCGCCAACTTGCACCTAAACAAAAACGAGTCGCTCCTTCTTCCTTAGCTTTTTTGGCTTTAAAAATCACAGTTTGTAAATCCAGGAGTTTTTCTTTTTGAATTTTAGTTTCATATCTTGAAGACTGAGAGCAATAGGCACAGTCCTCTGGACAAGCTCCGGTTTTAATAGATAAAAGTTTACTAGCTTGAATAAGATGAGTTTTAAAGTGTTTTTTATGAATACTGTGAGACTGTTCTACTAAATCTATTAGAGGTTTAAAATAAATCTTTTTAATTTCGTTTTTATTTTTAAAAGAGGACATAAGTATTTAAGACATAATTTTAATAAAATGAGATGTGAATTCGAGTTAACATAATCTTAGTTTATTAAGACAAGCTTGGTGAGTCTACTCTTTTTATTATAATTTAATTACTTTCTAAATTTCAAAAAAATCTTTATATTCTTTTAGATTATCTTTAAAATCCTTTTCTACCTCTTCATAGTTAGGCATCATCTAAATCGAATCTATTCCTATTCTTTATTTGCCTTTTTATAATTACTTTTCCATTTTAGCATCTTCATAATTTTCTTCAGCCTCTTCTAGTCTTTTTATAGTCTTCTTCAAATTGTAGGGCTTCAACACTAGCTTACTTTCTTTTTTCAAATATTTTGATAAAAACATAAGGATAATGTCTTTCACATTAGGATTCTGAAAAACCCACTTTTAAACATCCCCCTTTAAATTCTTGAATTACAAAGTGTCTATCCAGGTGGGAAGAAGTAATGTAGAATTATTTTTTACTTGATCAACAGTCATTTAAGAAAACGCTGTTCTATCGAGCCTTTTATTTCTTTTTTAGTTTAAGAATCTTAATTTTTGAGAAACCTGTTACTTTTATAATTGTCAACACCTAACTCCAGTAACTTAAAAACCTGTTCCCTTTTTTCTGCTTGTCTTGCTTTATACCTTCTTCTATCCAAATTAAAAACCTTATGGTTCCATAAAGTAGAAGATTAGATTTTTTAAGAATTCTTTTTTAATTTTTCAATTTCTTCTTTAGAAAAACCTGTAATCTTAGAAATAAAAGCAATCTCTACTTTTTCTTTCAACAGATTTAAGGCAGTTTTTTGCATGCCTTCTTGACGTCCTTCCTCTTTTATAACTCCTATTACATCTTGCATAAGTCCTCCTCTTGTTAATATCCCTTCTTCTATAAGAAGCTTTTCAGTTGCTCCCCATATCT
>JACOND010000018.1 GCA_014323935.1 Bdellovibrionales bacterium | reverse complement strand
GAAGATTATCAGTAAGGGAGTGTGCCAGAATTCAAACCTTTCCTGATAATTTTGAATTTATTTATAAACAAATAATGGCTATAAAATGGTGGGCAATGCCGTTCCTATCTTATTGACTAAAAAGATTGGAAAAGCTATAAAGGCTGATTTTATCTAATAAGTTTTTCATAAGTAAGTCTTTTAATTTTCTTAAAAAATAAAAAATTTTAGCAAAGCTTAGCCAAGATTTTCAAAAAAAGAAAGACCATCTGTTCCTCCCATCCAGTCAGCAACAGCTCTTTCTGGATGAGGCATTAAACCTGCTATATTTCCCTTTTGATTCAAAAGACCTGCAATGTTTTCTACAGAGCCATTAGGATTGTTTTTATAGCTCATCCATATTTGCCTTTTATCTTGTAATTTTTTTAATAAATCTTTTCCTGCGTAATAACAACCTCCTCCATGAGCTATAGGAAGAGAGATATCTTTTTTTGTTTTCCAAAAAGAACTTTCATTTTCAACTTTTAAGTTAGACCACTCATCAACAAATTGATCTTGCTGGTTAGGAAGTAAAGCTCCTTCTAATAAACCAGATTCACATAGAATTTGAAAACCATTACAAATTCCTAAAAGAGGCCAACCTTTTTTCCCGGCTTTAATAATATCTTTCATAGCAAGAGAAAAAGAAGCTAAAGCTCCAGCTCTTAAGTAATCTCCATAAGAAAATCCCCCTGGAATAATAAAAGCTTTGTAGTTTTGAATTTCAATAGATTCAAAACTAACAAGAAATTCGGCTTGATAAGCTCTGACTGCTTTAAAAACATCTTGATCACAGTTACTTCCTGGAAATTGTAAAACACCAATTTTTTTCTTCATGCTTAATTACTTTTTATTATTCAGAGAAAAGTTATATAGTTCTTTATCAAAAAGTTTATAATCTTCATATTTGAGTAATTCATAAAGTTCTTTTCGGGTTTGCATTTTAGAAAGGAGATTTCTTTGTTGATCTTGAAATAAAAGATCTAAACCTTGATCGACAGCTTTAAGAGCTAAACGCCAAGTACTAACAGGATAAATAACAACATTGTATTTAAGTTCTTTAAAAGTTTTATAACTTATGATATCCGTTTTCCCAAACTCCGTCATATTTGCCATAAGAGGAACGGAAAGATTTGATCTAAAAAATTCAAATTCCTCTACAGACTGTAAAGCTTCAGGAAATATCATATCGGCCCCGGCTAAGACATAACTTTTAGCTCTTTTTACAGCCTCTTCCAAGCCCTCTATAGCTCTTGCATCTGTTCTAGCTATAATTAAAAAATTCTTATCTTTTCGAGCTTTAACAGCTGTTTGAATTTTTAAAATCATTTCTTTTGTTGAAATGAGATTTTTTTTATCTAAATGACCACACCTTTTAGGAAAAACTTGATCTTCCATGTGACAGGCCGATAAGCCTTTGCTCTCAAATTCATAAACAGTTCTTGCTACATTTACAATATCTCCAAATCCCGTATCGACATCTACAATGGAAGGTAATTTAGACTGCTTTGTCAGTTCTTCTGCCTTCTCAGCCACTTCCATTAAAGTCGTCAAACCAACATCTGGCCAGCCTTTAAAACTAGAAACAATAGCTCCTGAAACATAAATGCCATCAAAGTTTTTCTCTTCAATCATACGGGAAACTAAGGGAGAAAAACTACCTATAAAACGAAGACAAGAGGACTCTAAGCTTTCTTTGAGTTTTTTTCTTTTTTCTTTTGCTGTTACATTTTTAAAAATCATTTCTTTTAAATTAAGCCCTTTAAAAATAAAAAGCAATAGAAGTCTTTATTTAATAATTTAAAATAAAAGTTAAAAAGATTTTAGAAAAAAAGATGGAAGAGAATCTATTGAAATTCTCTCTTGCTTCATCGTATCTCTATCTCTCACAGTGACTTTTTTATCTTCTAAGCTTTCAAAATCAATCGTCACGCAAAAAGGAGTCCCTATTTCATCTTGACGTCTATATCTTTTTCCAATGCTCCCTGAATCATCATAGTCTACAAAGTATTTTTTTTCTAAATCAACTCTTATCTTTTGAGATAAATCAATGAGATCTGTTTTTTTAGAAAGAGCAAGAATAGCAATCTGAACAGGGGCTATGTGAGGTGAGAGTTTTAAAACAACTCTTTCTTCCTCTTGCTTGTAAGCTGAACATAAAAGAGCTAAAAACAAACGTCCTGTTCCAATAGAGGTTTCAATGACATAAGGAGTATAAGAGATCTTTTTCTCAGGACAAAAATACTGAAGTTTTTTACCTGAAAATTTTTGATGACGAGAAAGATCATAATCTCCCCTGTGATGTATCCCTTCTAATTCATCCCAGTCCCAAGGAAACTCAAATTGAATATCTCCTGCTTTCTTAGAGTAATGAGCTAAGTCTTTTGAACTGTGATCTTTCCAACGGAAAGTCAAACCTAAACTTAAAAGCTGTTTTTCTCTCTCTTCTCTCCAGTACTCAAACCACTTATCCGACTCCTCAGGAGGAGTAAAAAACTGCATTTCCATCTGCCCAAATTCTCTTGTTCTAAATATAGAATGAGAAGGAGTGATTTCATTTCTAAAAGCTTTTCCAATTTGAGCAATACCAAAAGGAATTTTTAATCTCATACTTTTTTGAACGTTTAAAAAATTCACAAAAATACCTTGTGCTGTTTCAGGTCGAAGATAAACAAGAGAACTGTCTTCTTCTACAGGACCCATGAAGGTTTTAAACATTAAATTAAAGTTACGAGATTTTGTGATATTTGAAGAACCACAATGAGGACAACAAGAATCTTCTAAACGAAATCGATTTTTACAATCCTTACAATCAGACAGAGGATCTGTAAAACCTTCTAAATGCCCAGAAGCCTCCCATGTTTTAGGATGCATAATGATACTAGAATCTAAACCTGTAATATTGCGTCTTTTTGTCATGTCAGTCCACCAAGCCCTTTTCAAGTTGTTTTTGAGCTGAACCCCTAAAGGACCATAATCCCAACATGAATTAAGACCGCCATAAATTTCACTGCTAGGAAATAAAAAACCCCTTGCTCTACAAAGAGCTAGAAGTTTTGTCATAAGACTTTGATTTTTCATATTTTTATTAGTTATAAAAAGTCTAAATCTTAAAAGAGCTTTCGATAAAAAGCAAACTTAACTTTTGCTCTTATCTAAGACTTCCATAAAAGGCTTAAATAGATCTATAGGAATAGGAAGAATGATGGTTTGCTTTCCTTCTCCTGTCACTTCCTGTAAAGCCTGTAGATAAGCAAGTTGAAGAGCAGAGGGACTTTTAGATATAATTTCAGAAGCCTGTTTTAACTTTTCAGCTCTTTGAAATTCTCCTTCTGCATTTATAACTTTAGCTCTTCTTTCTCTTTCCGCTTCGGCTTGCTTTGCCATAGCTCGTTGCATTTCTTTTGGTAAATCAATGTGTTTCACTTCAACAACAGATACTTTAATACCCCAAGGCTCAGTTGCCTTATCTAATATTTCCTGAAGAGTGTGATTAATTTTTTCACGACTAGATAACAAATCATCCATTTGATATTGTCCTAAAACAGAACGCAAAGTTGTCTGTGCTAACTGACTGGTTGCAAAAAAGAAATCTTCAACTTGAGTGACGGCTTTTTCAGGATTCAAAACTCTAAAGTAAATAACAGCATTTACTTTCATACTTACATTATCATAAGTAATCACATCTTGAGGTTTTATATCCATTGTAACAGTCCGAGTATCCACCCGGAGAACCTTTTCTATGGCGGGTATAATAATTATTAAACCGGGTCCTCTTACACCAATACAACGACCAAATCTAAGTACAACTCCCCTTTCCCATTCGGGTAAAACTTTAAAAGCACTGAAAAGAATAACAGCAACAAATCCTAATAAGTATAAAAATGACATAAAAACACCTCCCTAAATTATAAAGATTTACTTATCAAAATTTTAAATACTATACAAGAGTAAATTTTAAAAATAATAGGATTTAACATTTAAAAAAACTCTATCTAGAAAAAAATCAAATATTCCAAGTTTTTTAAAAAGGATCTATTTTTTCAACAAAAAGATACATTTTTTTATTTTTTAGAACTTTTACAGTATCTCCAATTTTAACAGGTTTTTCACTTATAAATCTCCAATTTTCTCCATAAATTAAAACCCAACCCTTTTTTCCTAAATCATCTAAAATTTCAATAATTTCACCTTCTTCATTTAAAACTGTTGACATCATAGACATATTTTTTTTCATCAAAATAGTTTTTACTGTAATATAAATCAGAAAAAGTACAATAGCTAAAACAACAAATCCTATAACAAGAGTCGTTATACCTCTATAATAACCAAAATCTAAAGAATTAAAAAAATAAACACTTTGAAAAAATAAAGCGAGCATTTCTCCTAAACTAATTTTGAAGAATTTAAGTAAAAAAACATTTGAATTTAAAAAAAACACCTCAAAACCTATAACATAGCAGAAAAGAGAATACAAGTTTCTAAATTATTTACTTTGATAATAGCCTTTGTATTTTTTTTAAAATTAATTTTTTAAAGTTTTTTCAAAAAATAACCGATACAAACGATGTATAAAAATCTAGGAGCAATATGAAAAAAAACTCAAATTCTAAAAATCTTTTTTTCCAAATTCTAATCTTTTCATTTTTTAGTCTTGTAAAAACCCCTATACCTCATAGCTTTAATTTCAGCTTTTTAAAGTTATCTTTCAACTCAGCACAAGCTAGTCTCGCTTGTAATCAATCTGATAGTATAGATCAATTAACTGAAAAAATAGAAAAACTTAATACAACGCCCCCTCTAATGAAAAGAGATCTTAAGGCCAAATGTCAAAACTTTCTAAAAGAAAAACAACAAACTATAAATCAAGTCCCACGTCAAACAAACCAACAATCTCCTCCACAAATACCTCGGCAAACCCCACGTCAAACAAACCAGCAATCTCCTCCACAAGCACCTTCTCAGCAAACTACAAATCAAGTCCCACGTCAAACAAACCAACAACTACCTTCACAAGCAGCTTCTCAACAAACCACAACTCAAACAAGCCAGCAAACCCCTTCACAAAACACCAATCAAGTCCTGAGCCTTCAAGATCAATTAATACAACAACACGTTTGTGAGGAGGTAGACGACTTAGACACCATTGAAGATAAAATAACCTTATGGGATCGCTTTGAAAATAAAGAATTAAGAGGGAGTTTAACAAATGAAGACCAAGACATATTAAATCAAATTAAAAAACCAAATGAAAACAACTACAGTGTTATTTCTAATAACAAAAAAAAATGTAACAACTTACAAAAAACAAAAGAAGAGGAAGAGGAACAATGTAAAGAAGCCAGTAAAGAATTAGAAGAGGTTCGATCTAATTACAACAAAAGTTGCTTTGAATTTACGAGCGGAGATTGTGAAGAGATTCTTAAGGCTTGTTCTGTATGTCCCTCAAAAGATGAATCATCTCTAGAGTACGATTGCATTAAAACTTATAATGTCTCAAAGTGCAAAGAGCTTTCTGGTCCTGATTTAAAAGAAGCTAGAGAAAACATAAAAGATTATGAAGAAAAGGTAAAAAACTTAAAAGAGGAAATTGAAGAATTACAAAAAGACTTAACAGAAAAAGAAAATGATTTACAAACAGAACTTATGACTTTAGAAGAAGATTTCAATCAAAACGTTTATGATCTTAAAAATGAAACAGAAAATGCAAAGCAGAGTTTAAAAGACAATTTAGATGAACAAAAAGCTACAATTAAAGCTCATTTAAATGAAAATATTCAAGCAGTTCAAAAAGCTATAGACAGCTCTTTAAAAGTAAACCATGAATTTGAAAATGCTATAACAACAGCTTACAGCACTTACAAATCAAATGTACAAAATATAAATAAAGCTTGTTTTGAAGAAGCTTTAATGCAACTAAGTAATTTTAAAAAAAGAAGACAAAAAGCTGTTTTATCAGGAGCTTATAAAATGAGTTTTTCTAGTATTTGGAGCAGTAAAAGACTTAGTTTTTATGAAGAAGAACAAGAGATGTTAAAATATTATAAAAAATCCTGCTTAAAAAATAAACAAGAAGACTTTAAAACTGCAGAAACACTGTACCGTCAAACCCTCCGGCAAATTGAACAGCAAAAAGAGCAATATAAGCAAAAAGTTGAGATCATGAAAAGAAATTTAGCCTCTTTGATGGCAGTCGCTAACAAAGAAGAAAGTAAAGCTGTTTCAAGTTATGCACAAAATGTCTCTTTAGCAATAAATAATTTTGAGAAATCCTATGAACATAATTTATCTAACTACAACAAATCAAAACAAAGTCAAATAGCTTCTAGAGGTAAAGAAATTAGCTCTCTGAACTCTTTTTTAAAATTTAAATCCACAGAATTACAAAATTTACAAGGAGCTCTTGTTAGAGAGCAACATTTAAAAAATCTCCTAAAAACAAAAGGAGTTGTTGAAGACGAAGAGAGTAAAGATACTTATACAAAAGCTGCCACTTATAGCATAGAATATGAACAGAAAAAAGAAAGCTTAAAAATCTCTTGTAACTGTGATAGTGAAACAACGAATAAGTATTGCCCTCAAGAGACGGATAGCAAAGAAAAAACAGAAAAGGAAAAAAAAGGAAAGAAAGGGAAAAAAAGAAAGAAAAAAGGATCAAGATAATCCTGAAACAAAAAAGGAAGTTTAACAAAATTCCCTAATTAAAAAAATGAAAAATCTTATCAGTTTCTTCTTTTGAAAGAGCAAATCCCTCTTTCCATAGATTCGTTTTTAAAAAAGATATATTTTTAATTTGATCGAGTTCTTCTAATTTAAACAGAAGCTTATTTTTAGCATCCTTAATTACAACCGATCTTAAAACTTTTGAATCTTTTACATTTTGATAATCTTTTACTTTGAGTTGTTTGATTTGATTTAAAAAATCATCAATTTTAGAATTAAAATCTTCTTTTTTATCAGAATCTAGATTCTCAGAAGATTTTTTGTCTTTTGATTCAACTTGATTTTTTAAATCTTGATTTGAACCTTCTAGTAGATTCCATTTCCCCTTTTCTTTTTGAATTTTTATTTTCTCTTGTTTTGTTTTTATTTCTATAAAATTGGCTAAGCTCACATCATAATTAAAAGGAAAACTATAGTCATAAATATCTTTTTTAGAAACTAAAATTTTATTTAGTTTATCCTTTGAAACTTCAAAAATATAATCTCTATGAGATATAGAGATATAAACTTTAGTATCTTTTATAGGACTCATTTTTAAAAGAAATTCTTTTTCTCCATAAAAGAGTTTCAAAGTCAAAAATACTTTATCTAATTGGTCTTGCTTTTGAACAGTATCAGCTATAGAATCTGCTTTTAAACTGCTCAAATCATTCCAAAAATCATCTAAAAGATCTTGATTTAAAGGCAAATTCCTTTTTTCTAAAAACCAACTTTGATTTTTCCAATCCACAACAAAGTTCTCAATTCCTTTAAATTCGATTCGAGTGACATGGTTTAAGGAAGGTAAAATCTTTTTACTTCTAAAATCCTCTAAATTCTTATTATTAATTTCATTAGCTAAAGAACTTTCAGCAATGAACAACTGATTTCCTTTTTTAACAAACCAACGATCATCAAAAGACCTCTTAGAACTCACAGAAAAAGAAAGAGTTTCCCCTGATTTTAAATCTAACTCTACAAAAGGATATTTTTTGAAAGAATAAGTTTGCCAATTGACATCTTCTTCTAACTCTTTCACCCTTTGCCGGCTCACCTCATCAAACCAGCGAGATAATTCTGTTAAACTTGCTAGATCTTTTAAAGGTTTTAATAAAAACCAAGATTCTCCTTTTCTAACAATTGAGACAAATTCCTCTTTTGTTTTAAATAAACGAAGAGCCTTTAGATCTTCCAGTTTAATTTGTGGAAAAAGTAAAGATTCTTTTTCTTTTTGGTTGAGAGTCTTTTGATATTTATAAAGAGCAAAAGCTCCTAGAGTTAAAATCAAAACAGAAGAAATGATCTGAAAAAAAAACTTTGCTTTCATAACAACAATTTAAGCACTTCTTTTACGAAACCATATCAATAAACCTGTTATGAGAAAAATCAATGGAAAAACTATATAAGCTAAAACTAAACTCACCTGTTCCATACGGTTTAAAGTGATTTTTGTCCCTTTAGGTTGTTTAGGACGAATACTTACTAAATCTTCTTCTCCTGACAAACTAACAAAAGTATTTAAAATAAAATCTTTATTAGAACCTGAGTGAATATAACGATTGCTTAAAAAGTCACTATCCCCCATAAGAATTAACTCAAATTCTTTTTTATCTTCTGATTTAGGACGAACTGAAGTCACAATATTAAAAGATTTTAACTTTTCAGGCTTTGAAAAAACACTTTGTAACATTTTTCGTGGATCAAACAAACTTGAAAAAACAGCACTTTTCGGGTGAGATTGAACCAAATTAGAAAATTCAAAAGAATCTTTTTTTTCTTCTAAAACACTTAAAGAACTTGCTTTTTCAAAAAAAACAATATCATCTCTATTTATTTTTTGGGTGATCGGGTGAGATTTAGAAAAAATAGAACCAAAAGCTGTAAGAACATTTGCTCCAAAGATAGCACTCAATTGACTCACAACATAATTATCTTCATAAACCAAAGCAAATTCTTTTAAAAAATCTTCCAAGCCATGCTCTTGCTTAGGATCTAAAGCTAAAATCAAACGTCCTCCTTTAGAAAGATATTCTTTTAACCAGTTTTTTTCTTCTAAGGAAAAAGTTTTACTTGGAGATATAACTGCAATTAAAACAGGATTTGTTTGAGGAACTCCTTCTGTAATAAAATTCCATTCTTTCATTTTAAAACCTGAATCTTTTAAGGCTTGATTTAGAATTTGTAGACCTGCAGGATCAGAGCTATTTAAATCTCTTTCTCCATGTCCTATCAAAAACAAAATCTCTTTAAATTCCCTTTTTTGAGACTTAATAACCGCTGAAGTCAACTGCTCTTCATCAAAAGGAAGTTCTACCCTTATTTTTTTATCCTTATAATTTACAAAAACAAAAATATCTTGTTGCGATTTATCGGGAAGAAAAGCAAGATACTCTTCAGCTTTTACAGGATTCTTATAAGTATCTATAAACTGAATTTTAACTTTTGAATTTTCTTCTCTATAAAGAGACAAATCCATTTTTAAATTTTGTTTTAGAGCTTTAATCTGATTGGAAACTTTATCTCCCTTATAAAAAATATAAAAAGTTAAAGGAGAATCTAATTTTTTAAGAGCAGTTTGAGTTTGTTCAGATACGGAGTTAAGTTTTTCTGAGGTTAAATCAAAACTTTTATCAAAATAGATACTTAAATAGGATATCGCTATCAAAAAAATAAAAAGCAACAAAAGAGACCAGCCTAAACTCAAACCCTTTTGAGCTGTTTTTACAGACAAAAAATCAAGATACAATCTATAATCTAGAACAACACTTAAAACAAGGCTTAAGAGAAATAAAACTAAAATAACATAGAGAAAAGGATGCCAAGCTCCTAAAAGAAAACGAGTTGCTGATAAAACAATTAAACAAAAAGCTCCTATTAAAAGACTGAGTTTACTTAAAGGATTCATCTAAGCTCTCCATCTTACAAATTCAACAGATTTAAAAACTAAAAAGAGAAAAAAACAAGCGGAACTCAAGAAAAATACAATAGAACTTATAACTATAGAACCTTTTATAAAATTTGTAAGATGAGAGGCTATTGAAATATAAGACATCACACTTGATATCAGTCCTGAATCTCCTACCCCTTGTTGAGAAATAAACCATAAACTAATATTAAAAATCATTCCAATAAAAGCACTTAAAAAAAGAGAAGAACTCAAGGAAGAAGCAAAAAGTGCAACAGAAGAATATAAAACAACTAGACAAAATAAACCTAAATAAGAACTAAAAAGAGGACCTAAAGGAATTTCAACAAATAAACCTGTAGAGAGAGGATAAAAAAGAGAACACAATAAGAAAACTAAAAGCAAAGAAATTAAAGCAAAGTACTTACCTAAAATCATTTGAAAAGAAGAAAGAGGAGCGGTCATTAAAAGATCAAAAGTATGATTTTGCTTCTCTTCAGCTAAAAGTTTCATTCCTAAAACAGGAATAGAAAAAAGCAATATCAAATTGATATAAGAAATATGAGCTACAAAAACATTAAAATGGATATTTCCTCCTTGATTCGGATCTCCTCCCATTACAGGCATTGCATAAGACATAGCAAAACGAAATAAATCTCTAGGAAAAATATAACTTAAAAAGATAAAAGAAATACCTGACCATACAAAAAATAAAGGACTAAAAAGCATAGATTTAAAATCCTTTTGTGCAACTAAAAACATCTGTTTAAAAAAGAATTTCATTTCTTGTAAAAGACTTTTCATCATAACTATTTTTTACTTTGCTCTGTTAAACGAATAAAAACATCTTCTAAGTTAAAGGATTTTTCCTTTAACTCAATTAAACCATAAGAATTATTTACAACAAAACGAGCTAAATCTTCATTGATAGAATTTTCTTTTTCTACATCTAAAACAAAAGATCTATCCTCTTGAGTGACAGAAATGACACCTTGAACTTTTTTAAGCTTTAGGAGCAGATCATCAGAAACTTTGCGAACAGTTAAAACAATTTGTCTTTTCGCTCTCATCTTTTGACTTAAACCTGTTAAACTGTCTTGCATTACAATTTTTCCTTTATTTATAACAATTACGCGGTCACAGCTGATTTGTACTTCTGATAAAATATGGGTGGATAAAATAATCGTATGTTGCCCTTTTAATTGAATCAAAGTGTTCCTGATATCTTTGACTTGTTTGGGGTCTAAACCTACTGTGGGTTCATCTAAAATTAAAATCTCTGGTTGACTCACTAAAGCTTGTGCTAAACCGACTCTTTGTTTAAAACCTTTTGATAGATTTTTAATCAACCTTTTTCTCACCTCTTTAAGTCCTACTTTTTCAAGAGTCAAATCAACTCTTTTAGGAATCTCCTTTTTAGGACAAAGCTTCAATTTTGCTACATACTGAAGATAATTTTCTACATACATATCCGTATAAATAGGAGGGAATTCTGGTAAATAACCAAGCTTTTTTTTTGCTAAAAGAGGTTCTTTTAAAATATCTATTCCATCGAGTTGAACCGAACCTTTATGAGGAACCATATAACCTGTAAGAATCTTCATAGTTGTTGTTTTACCAGCCCCATTGGGACCTAAAAAACCAACAACTTCTCCTTTATTTATTTCGAAACTTACATCGGAAATAGCTTGGCGGGAACCATAGCTTTTACTTAAGGAGTGAACTTTAATCATTAGCAATATATTTAGATGTTTTTTAGGAATTCTGTCAAGATTTAATTTTAATTTTTTTCATACACTAAAAAAGAAAACCCCTTATGATCTTCTTGCTTTGTAAGTTTAAAATATTTTTCTGGAATCTCTGGATAAAAAGCATCTCCTTTATACTCTTTATAGATTCTAGTGACATAAAGTCTATCCATTTGTAAAAGGGTTTGTTTATAGATCTCTCCCCCTCCTGCAATAAAAATTTCATTTCCATATTTTTCTAAAATTTCAGGTTGCTGAGCATACTTTAAAGCCTTTTTAAAATGAGAAAAAAAAAGGAGATTTTTATCTAAAAAAGATTTTTCTAAAAAAGATTTCCTATGAGTTAAAACAAGATTCAAACGATTTGGTAAAGGTTTAGATTCTAAAGAATCAAAACTTTTTCGACCCATAATTAAAACTTTGTTCTTAGTTTTAGTAAAAAAATATTTTAAGTCTTTTGGAATATGCCAAGGAAGCTTTCCCTTAAAGCCAATCACATTATTTAGAGAAGTTGCTACAATATGAGATAAAATGACAGACATGTTTAAAAATTCCTTTGAGCAGGAAATAAGATACAATCTCTTACACTTTTTTGATTCGTTAAAATCATAACCAAACGTTCAATTCCTAAACCAACACCTCCTGTAGGAGGCATGCCCACTTCTAAAGCATGAATGAAATTTTCATCTATTTGTGCTTCCTTAAAATTTGTATCTTTAGAATCAGACCATCTCTCTTGATTTTGAAGTCTCTCTTTTTGATCGAGGGGATTATTTAACTCCGTATAAGCATTTCCTAATTCCATACCTGCTATATAAGGTTCAAATCTTTCTACAAGCTTTTTATGTTTTCTATGTTCTTTTGTCAAAGGAGAAACAAAAAGAGGGAAATCTGTAATAAAAGTAGGATTCCAAAGATGCTTTTCAACAAGGAGTTCAAAAAGCATAACTATCAATTCATCTTTTAAATTATTCTTTTGTTTTTTTGTAAAAGATTGAGAGTTCTCAAAAAAACTATAGTTTTCTTCTTGAAACTGCTTTTTCATTAAAGCTAAAAGTTTTTCAAAGGACAATTTGTCTACGTTTAACTTAAATTTTTCAGCTGTTCCATGAGTTTCTTTTCCTACCACATGTTGATAGTTTTCATAAAGTTTTTCTTGACTGCTATATTTTTTTATAGCCTCTTTCAAACTCAGTTTTTCCCACTTACTAAAATCTAATTTTTTCCCTTGATATTCAAAAATCAAACCCCCTTTGATTTTTTTTACTACTCTATTCACAAGAGATTTAAAAAATTTCATTTGATCTATATAATCAGTGTAAGCTTGATAATATTCCATCATTGTAAATTCAGGGTTATGAGTACGGTCTATCCCTTCATTTCTAAAATTCTTTCCAATTTCATAAACTTTTTCAAAACCTCCTACAAGGAGTTTTTTAAGATATATTTCAGGAGATATTTTTAAATACATCTTTTGCTTTCCTAAACGTCTAAAATGAGTTTCAAAAGGCTGTGCAACCGCTCCTCCATACTTACTTTGAAGAACAGGAGTTTCAACCTCTATAAATTTTTTCTGGCTCATGAAGTTTCTGATTTCTTGAATAATTTTAGAACGAATTTCAAAAACCTTTCGAGACTCTTGATTCATAATTAAATCTAAATGACGAAAACGATATTTCATTTCTATATCCTCTAAGCCATGATATTTTTCAGGTAAAGGCTCTATACTTTTACATAAAATTTTTAAGCTCTGAACTTTTAAAGAAGGCTCTCCTTTATTTGTTTTAAAAAGCTTTCCTTGAACAGAAAGAATATCTCCTATATCACACAATTTCCAAATTTCCCAAGGGTTTAAAGAATTTTCAGGAGCAGATTTTTTTGTTAAAATTTCAGATGAACTGATAAAACTGTCCTTACGAATATAACATTGAAACTGCTCAGATTCAGCTTGAAGAGTAAAAAAGCTAGTTTTTCCCATAGGTCTTTTTCTCATCAAACGACCCGCTAAATAAAAAGATTTTTCTAAAACATCTCCCTGAGAAAGATTTTGAGCTTTTTCTTTTAATACCTTGATTTTACTAAGTTTATTTTTTTTCCAAGATTTTTTAAACCATGTATGAGGATAAGGATTGATGTTATTATCTTTAAGAATTTGAAGCTTTCTTAGTTTTTCCAATCGAATAGGGTTATAATCTTTCATAATGTCTTTAGCTTTAGTCTTTTTAAACAACTTTAAGAAAATTCTTTATAAATTGCCATAATTTTTTTTAAAAGCTCTAAAGAGGATTCTCTTGACCTTTGAAACACGTTACGTCCTACGATACTTCCAAAGGCTCCTCCTTTAGCTAACAGTCTAACTTCCTCTAAAAGTTCTTCGGTATCTTTAGAAGGTCCTCCACTAAAAATAACTATCCTTCGAGCTTTAAAAGCGGATCTCATGACATGAGAGACTCTTTGATCTAAATCTGTTGAAGACACAGTTAATTTTTGCCTTTCAAAAAAATCAGCCGGGGGTTTTACTTTCACAATATGAGCTCCTAATTGACATGCAATATGAGTGGCATAAGCAACTATATCTAAAGCCTGCTCCCCCTGTTTTGATAAAGATCCTCCTCTAGGATAAGACCATACAACTGTGGGAAGACCAACCTTTCTAGCCGAGCGAGCTAATTTCACAAGATCTTCATACATAGATAAACTGTCTTCACTTCCTGGATAAATAGTAAAACCAATGGCACAGCAACCGAGCCTTAAAGCTTCTTCAACACCTGAAGTGATAGAAGGTAAAGGACTTTTTGGATTTTTATAAAGACTTTCAGAGTTATTCACTTTTAAAATTAAAGGAATCTCAGAAGAAAATTCTCTTGCTACCGAGTCAATAAAACCAAAAGGAGCAGCATAAGCACTGCAAGCGGCATCTCTGGCCAATTGACAATGGTAAAAAGGATCATAAGAAGGGGGATTTTTTAAAAAACTAGCATCTGGGCCATGCTCAAATCCTTGATCTACAGGATAAATAACAAGTTTTCCCGTTCCCTTCAACTCTCCATGATTTAATATTCTAGCTAAATTGGACAAAGTGCCAGGGTTATCTCCCCCATAATTTTTAAGTATATTTTTTACTTTCTCAGTCATGATTTTAAACGTCCTTTAATTTTCAGTAACAATCAAAAAAGTTATAACTGTCATTTTATATAAAATCAAATCATGAATGGACTTAATATAAAATTAAAAAGCTATTATTTACTAAAATCCTCTAAAAAAGTAAAATTTTAATGACTTTTAAAAAAAAAGAGATATATTTAATTATTATGTTTGAAGTGAGATATGAAACAACCCCTAATCCTCAATCTCTTAAATTTATTTTAAACAAAAAAATATCTGATGAAATTATAGAATTTAAAGACCATCAATCGGCTTTAAGATCCCCTTTGGCTCTAAAGATTTTAGGCTTCCCTTGGGCAAAATCAGTTTTTTTAGGTGAAAATTTTGTAACCATAACAAAAGAAGATTGGTTAGACTGGGAGACGATTCAAGAGCCTCTTTTAGATTTGATTCAAGAGCATTTCAATCAAGGGGAAAAAGCTCTTTTAGAAAAAAAAGAAGACAGAAATCTTACAAAAACAAACGAAACAGAAGATGTAAAAAAAATAAAAGACATTTTAAAAAAAGACATTCAACCCGCTGTAGCTATGGATGGAGGTTATATTGAATTTGTCTCTTATGAAAAAGGAATTGTCTACTTAAGCCTGCAAGGAGCTTGCTCGGGGTGTCCAAGTTCTACAATCACTTTAAAAGAGGGAATTGAAGCTAGGTTAAGACAATTTGTTCCAGAAATTAAAGAAGTTGTAAGTGTATAATTTAGTATGGATAACAATCATTTAGCACATCTATTAAAGTATCAATCCGCTCGACTGAAACCTCTGTTTTCCAAACATTAGCTATGAGTTTTGCTATTCTTCTAAAGTTTTCTAAATTATTACCTAAGGCAAGTTTTTCATAATTTGTCCCTAAAAAAATAGGAAATAAAAAACCTTTTGGTAAATCATATCTTCTTTCAAGTCTTATTAAAGCAGAATTTTCTTCCACTATCTTTTGAATGTGATAACAGCTTTCTTGCCTCTCTATTTCATAAAATACATTTTTAAGAGAAACTTGATCTTCCTCTGAGAGATTTTGTTCCACATTTTCAGAAGCCAATCGAGTAAAAGTATAATCTTTTATAGTATTTATAGAATTAGAACAAGAAAGAACTAAACTAAAATAAAAGAGATAAAAAAAATTTACGAATCTCAAAGTATAAGTAAAATCGGCTCTTTAGATACAAAGCTTTAATTTTTTTAACAATTCCTATAAATTTAAGGGAAATAAAGTATAAAGATATAAGGAAAAACTATTTATTAAAAATAGATTCATTTAAAAAAAGACCTTGTTAAACTTTTTAAAAATCTCTTATAAAACGATTATCTCTTTCATCAAGTTTTCTATTCATTCGATGAACCATAAGAAAAATATTGTCCTCTCTGACACCTACATTATCATTTCCAATGGAAACAGACATTTTACTTAAAGCAGAGGACTCCAAATCAGATGAATCAGGATCAGAACTTGATAGTTTTCTAAACATTTCCTTTAGTTTATCTGCGGAATTCATAGCTTTTCTACCTTTTTTATTTTTTCCATCAAAACCAGTGAGTGATTGAATAGAATTTTCCTTTCCACTTGAAGGAAAGTACTGTGAAGATAAGTCCTCTTCATCATAATCAAGGTTTTTACCACTTCCCGCAAGTTTCTTTCCTTTTTTGTCATTTTCTGGCTCATCGAAAAGTCCTGAGCTATTCATATAATCCTGCTTTCTTTGATTAAAATCTTTCATACCACCTGACATACCACTTGCCAGTTTGTTTGCTAATTTTTCTCTTTGTTCTGGTGCTAAATTATCATAATCAAATTCTTTTTTAAGAAAAGGGTTTCCACCAATTTTATCCCAGCCCCCTTCAGGAGCTTTTGCTTTTTCAGCTAGTTTTTTAACAATATCTTCGCTATTATTTATATAGGATTTTTTTGTATTAGAATCATCACAATTAACATCTCCTGGAAGACAGACTATCTTTTCTCTGTAAGTTGCAGGATTACAAAGATCAGGGTTCAGTTCACAGCCAGGAGGAAGAGGATTAGGTGCGACTTCTACCAATTCATTAGACTTATCAAAAAAAGAGTTACAAATTCCATCTGATGAGATGTCTTGACACGTATTATTTAGCTTGTCCCTTTGATCAAACATCTTAGCTGTTTGCATAGCTGCCATACTTGCTAATGTAGCGTACATAGGTCCTTGAGGACAGCAACCCTTTGGACATTGAGAAAAACATATAGCAGCCTTAGTCGTTAAAAAAGCGGTGGTTCCTGCAGCTATGTAAGCTGATATATTCATCTTCTTTTTAGTCCTACGTACTTTGTTAATGCTTGCCTCTTGAGAGGATTGAAGTACTTCCTTTTCAGGCTCTTTCTTATCTTCAACCTCTTCCAAAGTTTTTTGCCTCTTGCTAAGATGACTCTCTAATGTTTTTTGTACTTTCTTATTTTCTAAAGCTTTTTGTAATTTCTTATCTCCCAAAGCTTTTAAAGATAAAGGTCCTAAAAAAAAAAGAGATAAAAAGAGAAATGTTTTTATATTTTTATAAAGCATATAAACTCATTTTTAAATTTCTTTTTTAACATCTTTGCCCTCCGTTACAGACATTTTCAATAAAATGACTCATTTTATTGAAAATATTTTCAAGAGATTTTGTGTTTTTTAATTCCTCTGATTGACTTGATAGGTCTCTCTTTTCTTTTTTCTTATCTTTATTCCATCCTTTTTTTAGATTTCCGTAATTATTTGAATAAGCTTGTACTCCGGTCTGTCCTTGATTTGATTTAGGAAAGCCTTGATTGAATTCCTTTTCAAGAGATTCATCGGAGGTTTTAAAATCATGTTTATTTTTTTTTCCTTTTTTTGAGACATTTCCTCCTAGGGAACCTAAAGAATTGCCCGCTCCCCCATGACTATAAGAAAACTGACTCGGGTTTTTAGATAGATTATTTGGATTTTTAGCTATATGAGATTCCTTTCCTTGCCCTAGATTTGTAAAACCTCCTGCTTGACTGTCAAAATCTTGAGATTTTCCTTTTTCAGAATCACTGTTCGAATTTGTAGAGGGTCTAAGACCAGCAAAACTATCAGTTTTGCTTGTACCATTTGAAACAGGTCTCGTTTCTGAAATATCTCCCTGAGCTAAAGAGTTAGGTAGCTGGGGCAAATCAGGTTCCTGTTCTCTTCCTTTTAACTTAGAAAGATCCTCACATTCCTTCCCTTCACAGCCCTCTAATTGCCGGGCTGCTAATACATTTGCTGTAGCCCCTGCAAGTGACAAACCTGCTTGTAAACAAATTTGTATGCAAAGATTTTCAAATTCACTACATTCCTCATCATTTAACTGCCCCTTGCATCTTGTACATTCTTGAATTTGATTATTTTCTATTTGTTGCATGCACTCTTGAGTTGAATCACACTTTTCCTCTGAATCACAGTCGCTGTAACATTTTTTGACAGCAAGAGTGCAGTTCGAGCATTTCTTTGTGGCTATAGCACCCATAGCCCCATTAATAGTAGCACTGCTCATATGGGCTATCTTCGCAGACTTACCCTCTTTTCCTCCGATCTGACCAACCTGATTGACGGTTTGTTGCATGAGGGCATAACTTTCCATATCCATCCCTGTTGTTTTTTTTTCTGCGGATTTAATAGAGTCTTCACACTGTTCAATCACTTCTTGAACATTTTGAGCTTCTTCAGCTAAGGAAAATACACTTAGAATTGTGATAAAAAAAATAAAACCTAAATAACGACCTAAAAACATACTTCTTACTCCTTATTAACTTCAAAGATATATCGGTTTAAACCTTAAATTTCTTTAATTTTTTTAAGAATAAATTTTCTTAAAAGAGCTTTGTTTCATGAAAAATTCTTTTTTATACTTAAAATACTCAAATTAAGACTTGTAAAATGCTTTTTTTCTATTTAAATTTTCTATTTTATGGAATTTAAAGATTTTTCTTTATTTGACCCTACTCCTGAACATAAAGCTCTTAGAGCTATGGTCTGTGAATTTGCTCAAAAAGAGTTAGAACCTCAAGCCTTAGAGTATGATCAAAAAGAACAGTTTAATCAAAAGTTATTTCAAAGATTAGGGAATTTAGGTCTTTTAGGATTAATGCTTGAAGAAAACCTAGGAGGTTCAAAAATGGATGCTACCGCCATGATAGCTGTCCATGAAGAGCTAAGTTTTTCAGATCCTGGTTTTTGCTTAACTTATTTAGCTCACAGTGTTTTATGTGTCTATAATATTTATAGAAATGCTAATGAAGAGCAAAAAAAATTATGGCTCCCGGCCTTATGTTCAGGAGACACTTTAGGAGCCATGGCTATGTCTGAGCCTAACTGCGGAACAGACGTTCTAGCTATGGAAAGTACAGCAGTTAGAAATAAAGACCATTATATTTTAAATGGGCGAAAAATGTGGATCACCAATGGATGTCTCAACGATAATAAAACCCCTTGTGACTTTGTGTTGGTCTATGTTAAAATTCAAAATCAAATATCTAGCTTTGTGGTTGAAAAATCCTTTCCCGGCTTTTTTGTAGGACAAAAAATTAAAGATAAACTAGGAATGAGAGCTTCAAACACGGCTGAATTGGTTTTTGATAACTGTATCATTCCTAAAACACATCTTCTTGGCAGAGAAGGAGAAGCCCTTAAACATATGATGAAAAATTTAGAGGTAGAAAGACTTGCTCTAGCTGCTATGTCTTTAGGAATTGCTAAAAGATGTTTTAAAGAGATGAACAAATACTCTTTACAAAGAAAATCTTTTAACAAAAGCCTTCGTTCTTTTGGTCAGATTCAAAAATACTTAGCTCAAAGCTATGCGGAATACCAATCCTTGAGATCTTATATTTACAACTTAGCCAGACAAATTAAGGAAGACGGCTCTGAAAATTACCGTTTAGACTGCGATGCTGTAAAATTACTTGCTGGAAAGTTAGCAAAAGACATTGCAGATAGAGCAATACAAGTTTTAGGTGGCTATGGCTATGTAGGAGAGTATAAAGTGGAAAGATTGTGGAGAGATTCTAAGCTTTTAGAAATTGGAGGCGGTACCAATGAAGCTTTAGAAAAAAATATCACAAAAGACCTTGAAAAATGGGTTTAGTTTATGGGAAATTTGAAATTCAACTTTTCGGGAAAACGAGTTTTAATTACAGGAGCTGGACAAGGAATTGGCTTGCAAATTGCTAAGGATTTTATAGACAGTTCCGCTCAAGTTATCATTTGGGAAAAATCTTCAGAAAATATAGCTAAACTTAAAAAAGATCTTCCTAAAAAACAACTCTCCCTCCATCAAGTAGATATCTCCTTTTTAGAAGACTGTGAAAAAGAAGTTCAATCTCTTACAAAACCTATTGATTTTTTAATAAATAATGCAGGTATTTTAAGAGATCGTACTTTTTCAAAAATGAACAAAAAAGAGTATTCTTCTGTGATTCAAACGAATTTAAATGGGGTCTTTTTTGTCACAAAATCTCTTTTAAATCATTTCAATCCTAATTCTTTTAAACGAATTGTCAATCTCTCTAGCGTTGTCGCTCTTTATGGAAATTTTGGTCAAAGTAACTATGTAGCAGCTAAAGCCGGTGTGATTGGACTTACAAAAGTTTGGGCTAAAGAGCTGGGAAAAAAAGGTTGGACTGTGAATGCTTTAGCTCCTGGATTTATTGAAACAGATATTTTAAAAAATATGCCCCAGGAAACTATAGAAAATTTAATTAAAAAAATTCCTGTAAAACGTATGGGTGTCGTTAAAGATATTTCTCAAGCTTGTTTGTTTTTATGCTCTCAAGAAGCAGGCTATATCAATGGTTCTGTTTTAGAAATAACAGGGGGATTTATTTCTTTTTAAACTCTTTTTTTAACTTTTCTTTTTAAATCTTTCTTTTTACTCTCATTATCTAAAAAAGCTTTTGTAGGTGTTGTTTTGTTTTGACCTTGGTATTTTCCTTTATAAGATCTTTCTGCCGGCTGATCCATTTGAAATAAAATCAACTGGCAAATTCTTCTTCCTGGCTTAAGGCTAATAGGTAAAATATTAGCATTATAAAGCTCTAAAGTTAATTTTCCTTTAAAACCTGGTCCTACAACAGAGGCATTTTGAATAAACAAGCCCATACGGCCTATAGAGCTTCTCCCCTCTACAAAACCAGAAACATCTGAGGGAAGCTCAATAAACTCCTTTGTTGTAGCTAATACAAAAGAATGAGCGGGTATGATAATTTCATTTTTTGAAATAATCTTTTGATACTCTACCTTGGAATTTAAATCTAAAACTCCCTTTGTATTCCAATGTTTTAAAATTAATGCATCTGAATCTAAAGTTAAATCAATAGAACTTGGCTGAATAGCCTGAGGAGATAAAGCTTTAATGAAAAGTTTTTTCTCTTTTAATAAGCTTTTTATAGTTCTATCAGATAAAATCATATTTCATTCAACTTATTTTGTAGCTTCTACACGTTTTGCTTGATAGTCTTTAACTAACTGTTCTTGAATATTAACAGGAACTTTTGCATAACGAGAAAATTCCATTGTAAATTCACCCTTACCTTGTGTAGCAGACCTTAGTTCTGTAGAGTATTCAAACATTTCTGCAAGAGGAACTTCTGCCTCCACAGTTGTAAAAGCTTCACTGTTTTCTGTTCCTTTAATAAGCCCTCGTCTTTGATTGATTTGACCCACGACTTGACCTTGAAATTCCTCAGGACAAGATACTTCTAATTTCATAATAGGCTCTAAGGCAATAGGACGACCTTTCATATAAGCCTCCCTAAAAGCAGCCATAGCACAGATTCTAAAAGCCATTTCACTTGAATCCACGTCGTGATAAGCCCCATCTAAAAGAGTTGCTTTAATACTGACAATAGGAAAGCCAATTAAAGGACCTTTTGTCATTTGTTCCTGAAAACCTTTGTCAACCGCAGGGATATACTCTCTTGGAATACGACCACTTACAATTTTACTGACGAATTCATAGTTTGTTTTAGGATTTTCTCCTAAAGTTTCTAATTGACCAACCACTTTTGCAAATTGTCCTGCTCCTCCGGTTTGCTTTTTATGAGTGTAATCATAAGCTGTGAGCTGAGAAATAGTTTCCCTGTAAGCCACTTGAGGCTTCCCTACTTCAACTTCACAGTTAAACTCTCTTTTCATTCGTTCTACATAAATATTAAGATGCAGTTCTCCCATTCCAGATATAACAGTTTGTCCTGATTCTTCATCTCTTTTAATAAAGAAAGTTGGATCTTCTTTACGAAATTTTTGAAGAGCTTTTGTAAAATTACCTGAAGAACTCTGCTCCTTTGGAGCAATGGCTAGAGACATCACAGGATCAGGAACAAACATAGAACTCATAGCATAATTTATCTTTCCATCTGTAAAAGTATCTCCTGAAGCACAATCTACACCAAAAATAGCTACAATATCACCCGCTGAAGCCCTTTCAATATCTTCCATGTCATCTGAATGCATATAGACCAAACGAGGAACTTTTAATTTCTTAGTTGTTCGAGTGTTAATAATAAAATCCCCTTTTTTTAAAACCCCTTGATAGATTCTCATATAAGTTAACTGACCAAAACGAGTGTCTTCTAATTTAAAAGCTAAAGCTAATAAGTTTTTATCCGGACAGGGATCGATTTCCATCTGTTTTTCATCTTTATCTAAGTCTAAAGCCGTATTGGTAACTTCTGTAGGATTAGGTAGAAAAGCTTCGACCGCATCTAATAAGCACTGGATTCCTTTGTTTTTGTAAGCAGAACCCATAAAAACTAAAGTGATGGATAAATCTAAGGTGGCTTTACGAGCCACTTTATAAAGTTCTTCTTTTGAAATTTCTTCTTCGTTTAAAAACTTTTCAGCTAAACTGTCATCAAAGTCCGCTAAAGCTTCTATCATTTTTTGACGGTACTCCTCAGCTTGAGATTTTAAATCCTCTGGAATCTCTTTTTCTACAACTTTTTCACCTTTATCTCCTTCAAAATAAAAAGCTTTCCTAGAAAATAAATCCACAACTCCTTCATGACGATCTTCTAAACCGATAGGGATTTGAGTTAAAATAGCATTCAACCTTAATTTTTCCTTTAACATCTCAGAGACACGAAAAGGATTTGCTCCCGCTCGATCTAATTTATTAATAAAGGCTATACGAGGAACACTGTAACGACGCATCTGTCTATCGACTGTGATAGATTGAGATTGAACCCCTGCGACTCCACATAAAACTAACACTGCTCCATCTAAGACCCGTAAAGCTCTTTCTACTTCAATGGTAAAATCAACATGTCCCGGAGTATCTATAATATTAATATCTATATTTTTCCAAGAAACATTTGTTGCCGCTGATTTAATAGTAATTCCTCTTTCCCTTTCAAGTTCCATGGAATCCATTTTAGCTCCTACGCCGTCTTTTCCTTTCACGTCGTGGATGGCATGAATACGTCCTGTATAAAACAAAATTCTTTCTGTTAAAGTTGTTTTTCCTGAATCAATATGAGCAGAAATTCCTATATTCCGGACCTTTGAAACATCCCATTTTTTAGACAAAGTTAAACTCCTTGTATTTTTCTATTTATATCTTAATAATTTTTATTTTTATTAGAACCTTGTCTCTTAAAAGTCAAGGTATTAAAACATCTTACTTTTAAAGTTTCAATTTCAGCTATCCCTTACTAAAAGTCTATCTTTTACTTAAAAATCTACAAATTGACATTATAAAAATTTTAAATTCTTTCTATTTCATTTATATTTTTAACTGAATCGTTTTGTATTTCAATTTATATTTTTACTTAATTATCTTTAATTTTCCTAATCTTTTGTTTGACAAAAAAGTCAATAAATGAAAAATATCCTAGAAGTAGAGACCTGCTAGCTCAGGTGGTAGAGCATCTCCCTTTTAAGGAGAGGGTCCTAGGTTCGAGTCCTAGGCAGGTCACCATAGGTTCCCTTCGTCTAGTTGGCCTAGGACACCACCCTTTCACGGTGAAAACACGGGTTCGAATCCCGTAGGGAACGCCATTTTATAACTTAACTATTTTTGAATTTAATAATTTTTTACACTTACAAATACAAATCTTTATCATGATTTTTCTTGAAGATTCTCAAAACAAATAAAAAATAAATTTAGCGAAATGTTTTTTAAAGAGCTGTTAAATAAAATTTTGTGGGAACAATATCTTTTACAAATATCTTATATTCTTATTTCTCCAGTTTGAATTGTTTTATTATTTTTTTTGTTTCTCTAATGACTAAGTTTGAATCATTTTTATATTTTAAATAAACTTTTTGTTTATATTCTTCTTTATTTTCAAGTTTATATTCTGCCCATAATTGTAAATACTCATTTAAATAAGAAGTTTTTTTCTGTTTTTTTGACTATAATTATTTAAATTTGAATCAACTTTTAGATTCAAATATAGGACTTTCTGACAATTTTCTTTTTTTATTTAATATTTCATTTTTACTTTATCTATTCTTTTTAAAAGGAGTCGCCATTTTTTATATTGATCTATTTCTTTTGATAATGTTCATTAAGAATATTCTATAATTTTTTTTATCTTTCATTGAATTTTTTATCACTGATTTGTTTGATCTCAAATAGCTTCCTATCTCCTTAAGAAAGTACTTAATATGCTATTTATTTCAAACAGCTCGCAAAACGAGTTTCAAACTTTTAGCTTTCAAAATTTAGAGGCAAGCTTTCAAGACTTCTTATTGAAATTGTTCTTAGCCTGTTTTTTTTGATTTTCGCTTTCTTTTTATGGAAAGTAAAGCGGTAAATTCCTTATTCATAAGGCTCTTTTAAGTTGGTGCCTTTATAAAAAGCCAAAAGACTTTTCTATAGGGTAAAAAATGCACTTTTAAACAGCTTCTTTAAATTCTTGAATTACAAAGTGTCTATCCAGATGGGAAGAAATAATGTAGAATTATTTTTTACTTGATCAACAGTCATTTAAGAAAACGCTGTTCTATCGAGCCTTTTATTTCCTTTTTAGTTTAAGTATCTTATCTTTTGAAAGACCTGTTACTTTTATAATTGTCAACACCTAACTCCAGTAACTTAAAAACCTGTTCCTTTTTTTCTGCTTGTCTTGCTCTATACCTTCTTCTATCCAAATTAAAAACCTTATGACTCCATAAAGTAGAAGATTAGATTTTTTAAGAGTTCTTCTTTATTTTTTCAATCTCTTTTTTAGAAAAACCTGTAATTTTAGAAATAAAAGCTATCTCTACTTTTTCTTTCAGCATATTTAAAACAATTTCTTTCCGTCCTTCTTGACGTCCTTTTTGCATGCCTTTTTCCATGCCTCTTTGCATTCCTCTTTGTATTCCTTCTTGAAGTCCTTCCTCTTTTATAACTCCTATTACATCTTGCATAAGTCCTCCTCTTGTTAATATCCCTTCTTCTATAAGAAGCTTTTCAGTTGCTCCCCATATCT
>JACOND010000017.1 GCA_014323935.1 Bdellovibrionales bacterium | reverse complement strand
CTGTTTACTCTAGTATCTAAATCCTTTCTACAAATCACATTTCCTCTACTATCAATACCTGAAACAACATAACCTGTTGAGCAGGTTCTACTGTTTACTCTAGTATCTAAATCCTTTCCACAATTCACATTTCCTCTACTATCAATACCTGTAACAACATAACCTGCCTGACAAGTTTTACTTTCTACAGCACTTCCACAAATCATACTTCCATCTTTATCAAAGCCTATGACACTTTGACCTTGCTGACAAAACTGCTGACTTTTGATCTCATCCTCACAGGTGAAATCTTCATCTCTTAATCCTGTATACGTTACATTGATGGATTGTATGGGCTTTTGATTCAAAACAAAGGTTCCCATAACTTGAGTTTGATAAACTAAATATAAAGACCATCTTTTAGAACAATCGGTCTTTGAGGAACAATTACAATTTTTTGATGAATCACTGCACTTCAGCTTAAATTCAACATATCCTTCAATCCCATAGAGCTTTTTATAGCTATCTAGGTCATTAGAAGAAGCAGAAGCATCTAGGTTAATTTTAGTCTGATTTGATTTATCTTTGATTTCTTTAAAAACAAGCTCATTTCCTTGATGTAAAGCTCTTTTACCTTGGAGTAAAGTATTTCTGCACAGCATGACCACTGAAGCAATAAGAACTTCTACTAAAGAAAAACCTTTGCTCATAAAGTTAACTTTATCATTGCTTTCCTAATTATTCAAGTCATTTTTTTAGGATTTTTGAGTTTTTAAGAAAGAATATATCATTTTTTTCAAAGTGAGAAATTCTTATTTTTTTGTAGTGATAAGAGAGAGTTTTTTTGTTAAAATTAAAGAGGGATGAATCTTATTAGTAAAAAAGAATTTTTAGAACATGGTTTTATTATTCAAAAGGCAAATAACACCTATGTTTTAGGACAAGGACCTTTCACTCAAGGAGGCTATCCGTATCCTTTATCAGTTTATCGTCCTGATTTTTTTTTAGAACATAAACAGCCTTGGTTTTATCCTAGAAAACTTTTTATATTAAATAGAAAACAGATGTATGATTTTTTATTTGAAAAAAAAACAGAAAATAAAATGTTTCAAAAAGATTTAATTAAAAATTTTTTTTCTCATTCACAAAAACCCAATTTTATTTCGTATCAACAATGTTTTATTCAAGCAAAGAAGGCTCTGTGTGAAAATAAATTTCAAAAGATAGTTCCCACTTTTTCTGAAGTATTTTTAAAAAAAATACCTCTTTTAGATTTTCTTCAAAGACTGTTTTTAAAGACTCGTTTCTTAAAAGGTTTTTTATATGGCTTTTGGGATAAACAATCTGGTTTTTTAGGATTTACTCCTGAATTTTTATTTCATTTAAATCAAAAATCTTTTTCTACTATGGCTTTAGCAGGGACTGATTTGAAAAACTCTCCCTCTTTATTAAAAGATAAAAAGCAATTAAAAGAACATAACTTTGTAGTAAAAGATTTAAAAGAGAAGTTAAGTGATTTTGTTTTCTTGAAAACTCCTCAAAAAACTTCAGAAATAGTCTTTCCTCCTTTAAAACATTTAAAAACGGATTTAAAAGGAATTTTAAAGAAATCTTTAGATTTTGAAAAAATATGTAAGATTTTACATCCTACTTCTGCTGTAGGGGGTTATCCTAAAAAAAGAGCTTTGGATTGGTTAAAACAACATAAATCTCAAAAAGCCAGAGGATTTTTTTCAATTCCTTTTGGTTTTTTTGAAAGTTCTCAAAAAGCTTTTTGTTTAGTTGCTTTAAGAAATTTACAATGGAATCAAAAAGAAATTTCTATTTTTTCAGGTTCAGGTTGGATTGTAGAAAGTTGTCTACAAAAGGAATGGCATGAATTGAATCTAAAAAGAAAACAAGTTAAATTTTTTTTTGGATTCTCATAAAAGAATTTAAAAAGAAAAGACAAGTTGAGAGAAACTGTAAGATTAAGAGAATCTTTAAATTTTATAAAAATAAATAGTAAAAAAATGAACATCACTTTAGCAAAAAATATTCTTAAGCAGTTAGTGGAAAGAGGTGTTTTTAGTTTTTGTATATGTCCAGGAGGGAGATCTGCACCTTTTATAGAGTTGTTATCTCAAAGTAAGGGCTTGTCTCTTTTTTATTTTTTTGAAGAAAGATCAGCTGGTTTTTTTGCTTTAGGTCGTTCTCAAAGAGATAAAAATCCCGTAGCTGTTATCACAACTTCAGGGACTGCCGTTGCCGAATTACTTCCTTGCGTGATTGAAGCGGATTATAGCAAAGTTCCTTTGGTTTTAATGACCTGTGATCGTCCTTTAAAATTTGGTCAAAAAGGTTGTCCTCAAACTTTAAAGAAGGCAAGTTCTCTTTTTAAAGATTATTGCAAGTTGTCTCAAAATATTTCACGACTTCAAGATTTTAATTTAGAAAACTGGAATCTATCAAGTTCTCTTCATTTGAATATTTGTTTTGAGGAACCTTTGATTGATGAAAAAGTGGATTCTCTTGATTTTTCAAAGAAAAAAACAAAAAAAATCAAGCTATTAAAACCTTTTCGAAATTTTCAAAAAAGATCAACTCAAGAATTAAATAAATTTTTTAAGTGTTCTAAAAAACCTTTAATTTTAATAGGGGAGTTGAAAGATTATGAAGTTCCTATGGTTAAAAATATATTAAAATCTTATAACAATCCTATTTACTTAGAAGCTTTATCTCAGTTGCAAGGAGTTTTTCCAAGTTTACTTTCAGGGGAAAAAATTCTAAGTTACGCTTTAAAAAACAGACACATTGATTCTGTCTTAAGAATAGGGGGAGTGCCTCGTTCTAGATTTTGGAGGGATTTAGAAAAAGATTATCTACCTGTTTTGAATTTATCTTCGGCTCCTTATTATGAAGGATTGTCTCGTTTTACTTATAATCACCATCTTTTAGAACAAGACGAACAAATTTTAAAAGATCGACTTTTCAATTTGAAAGATTTTGGAAAAGATTTAAAAACTTTCGATCAAATTCAATCTAAAAAGTATCAAAAGATTTTAAAACAGTACCCTAAAAGTGAACAAGCTTGGTTTTTAACTCTTAAAAAGTCTTTAAAACCTCATTCAAAGGTTTTTTTAGGAAACAGTTCTCCTATTCGTTTTTGGGATCAAATTGTCTTTTGTCAAAAAAAGAGCTTAAAAATTCAAGGTCAAAATGGAGTCAATGGAATTGATGGATTGCTTTCTCGGTTTTTAGGACAATGTGAAGAAAAAAATCCTAATGTTGCCTTTTTAGGAGATTTAAGTCTTCTCTATGATATGTCTGGATTTTGGAAATCTAAAAGCTATCCTCCTTGGACGGTTTTTGTTATTAATAATTTTGGAGGACAAATTTTCTCAAGACTTTATAAGAATTCAGATTTCCTAAATTCTCATAACATATCTTTTGAAGCCTTAGCTAAAATGTGGTCGATTTCTTATAAACTCTATAAAGATCCTTTTCTCTTAAAAAAAAATCAAGCTTATACTTTAATCGAAATTCAACCTAGTAACCTAGAAACAAAAAAAACATGGAAAGAATACCTAAATTTATGGAATGCTTAAACAAATTCTAAATATTTAAGTGAGATGAAAAATAACTTAAAATTTTTGTAAGTGTTAAACAACAGCAGATTCTAAACTCCTTAAAAACATAAAAAAAATCGATTGTCAAGTAAGAATCATTTTTGTATAGAAATAACTTTAAAGAGTGTTTCATTTTGAAACATGGTCTTTTTTTTAATTTTTTTTTTGAAACGAAATTCTTATCAAAAATGTAACTAAATGACTATCAAAAAAGTGACATTCATTTTTAAACCTTTATAAAAACAAAGCTTTTTTCATTTCCTGTCTCTTAGACAAGGATAAATTATTGACATGATATTTTTGATTCTTTTGTGTCAAAATGATTTTAAAAAAATAAACCAAGGAGGGTCTATGGAAGCAGTTTCACTTTTTAATCTTTTAGAACAAAAGAATTCTTATCTTCTAGAATATCACAAACTTAACGTCAATGAATTAGACAGATTAGCAAAGAGGCGTGTTGAGAATTTAGAAGATTTTTATTACTCTAGGGAATTGTTGTTGGATGCTATTTCTAAAGTAGATACTAAGATTTCAAAAAATAAAATTGAAAATTTAGATGTAAATAAAAAACAAAAAAAGAGACTTGTAAGTATTTTGAATTTGAAAAGAAAAATGGTTATGTCTATTTTAGACCAAGATTTAACAATCCTTTCTTTAGTAAATGAGTTAAAAAAAGGGAAAACACAAGATAAAGAGATTATTTAATTAGATAGATTGTATTTTTTTACTCTTCATTTTATTAAAATCCCTAAACTTTTGTCCTATTAGGAAGTTTTTTTGCGTGTTAAAAGAATTAAAAGATTGTGGTAATAAAACAAAATTAAAACGCAAATTATGGAAAATATATCCTCTCAGTATAGTTTAGATGATTTGTTTGCATCTATAGACCATGTTTCACTCAATGACCGTTTATTAGAATGGGCGGGTATATTAGCTTTAGAAAACAAAGAATGGCCTGTTGCAGAAAAGATTTTTATTTTACTTTTAGAAAGAAGACAAAAAGTTTTAGATTTAGTTGGTTTAGCTAAAAGCTTAAGGATGCAAGAGAAGTTGAAAGAAGCCGAAGAATGTTACTTAGAATGTCTTGATAAAATTAAGAAACCTTGTTCCTTATTATTTATTGTTTATAAAGCTTTAGGTGAGATTTATCTTTTAAACAATAACTTGTCTCAGGCAGAAGAATTTTACAATAAAGCAAGTACTATTAATCCAAAGTGTAAAAGTTTATTATTTGCTAGAGCTTTTCTTTTTTTAAAGGATAAAAATTATAAAGAAGCTGAAAAGTATTTTCAGGCTTATTTAGAGTCTCATATTCAATCTAGTAAAGCTTGGTTAGGTCTAGCTGTAGCAAGAAAAAATTTAGGAGACAGAGAATTAGCTAAAGCTTGTCTTAAAAAATGTTTGGATTTCAATCCTAAAAATTTACAAGTTTTAAAATTAGAACAAAAGTGGGAAGAAGAATTTTTAAATGGTTCTTTATCACCTGCTTTTAGTTTTTCTGCTTGATTTCTTAGTATTCATTTGATAGAAATTTTAAGCTCTTTTCAAAAGTTAAAAGCATTTAATTTCTATTGAATTAAAAAGATAAATCTATTTAAAAAATATAATTTTTTAAAATTAAGTTTCAAAAAAGCTTTTTAATGATCTTCTGTCAAAAAAGAAACTGTAGATAGTTTTTTGTGTAAATTTTTTGACACTTTTTTAGTTTTTATTTATTTCAGTGGTTTTAAAGTCTATTATACTGCACTAAAGTCTATACTGGAACTTCTATTGTAGGGACTCTTTATATATGGGGCAATTTAGACTTCAATTTCATAATCAAGATTCTTTTTATTCTCCTTTTAAAAGAAGATCTTTTTTTTCAATAAAGAAACTCTCTCTTTTTTTATTTTTTTTTTTAAGTGTTGTTTTTTTTAGCGTGAAATTTGTTTATTTTCTTCCAGTTACAAAGCTTTCTTTAAAAGTTCCTCCTAAAAGTCAAGAGGTTGAAGATCATATTGTCCCGCTTTGGGTTAATTTAAAAGGTCAGGAAGGACCTCAGATAGCCAAAGTTTTTGTTTTTATGAGTTTAAACTCTAAAGAAGGTTTGTCTCAAGAATCTTTTGAAAAACACAAATTAGAAAACAAACTTTTATTTTTATTATCAGGTCAATCTGTCAGTAGTTTGAATCATAAAGAATTTCAAAATCAAATCCAAAATCAGCTTAATATTTTTTTAACAGATCAAATTATTAATGAACTCAAAATTCAAACAGAAATATTGAATTAAAGTTAAGGAGTAAATATGAAGTCTCAATTAAAAAAAAGAAAAGTTAAAAAAATAAAACAAACTTTAAAGAAAAAAACAGGAAAAGTTGTTTCTTTAGAAAACAAAAAGGGAGCTAAAAATTCTAAGAAAGTATTAAAGATTCAGATAAAAGAAATAAGTCAAACTTTAAAGAAAAAAACAGGAAAAATCATTTCTTTGAAAAAAAAGAAGATAACTCAAACTTTTAAGAAAGTCTTACAAGTTCAATCAAAAAAAGCTTTAGATCAACAAATAGAAAAAGTGGTTTCTTTAAAGGAAAAAAAGATAACGAAATCTATAAATCCTTCTAAAAAAGCTAAGATTTTAAATTTAAAACGAATTAAGGAAGAAAAAATAGAAAGAAGACTTATTTTAAAGAAAGACTTAACTGTTCAGGAAAGAAATAAAATTATTGAAAACTATATTCCTTTAATTGAATCTATAACAAAACGAATTTCCTCTCGATTACCTGCTAATATACAATATTGTGACTTAATTTCTAGTGCTGTTATTGGGCTTATGGATGCTATTACAAAGTATGACCCTAGTAGAAATAATAAATTTAAAACTTATGCTGAATTTCGTGTGAGAGGAGCTATTTTAGATGCTTTAAGATCTCAAGATTGGGCTCCAAGATCTATTAGAGATAAAGCTAAAAAAATAGATAAGGTAAGTAAAGAATTAGAACAGAAACTTTCAAGGCAACCTTCTAAACGAGAAATTGCAGATGCTTTAGAAGTGAGTTTAGAAGAATATCATAATATGTTGGATCAAACGAAAGAAATTAATATTATATCTATTGATGAATCTTATGTTTTTAGTAGTAACGATAAATTTTCTATGTTAAATATTTTAGAGGATAGGGATTCTTCTTTAAATCAGATTGATAAAAAGAATGTTCACAAAATTATTACAGAAGCTATTAGGGAATTACCAGAAAGACAAAGAATTGTTTTATCGCTTTATTATTATGAAGAGTTTAATTTGAAAAAAATAGGGGATATTTTGAAGGTCACAGAAAGCCGTGTCTCTCAATTACATGCTCAAGCTATTAGTAGATTAAGATATAAGTTGTTGAACCGTCTTGAAAGACAAGAGCTGGGAGTTGCTTAAAATAGAATTTTTTCAAGAAGTTTGAATTTTAAAAAATAATTAAAAATGAAATATTGGTCTCATAGTAAAATTCAAATCCCTAAATTAGGCTTTGGAACTTACTGTTTAAAAGGAGAAATTGCTATTTCTGCTGTTCAACATGCTTTGAAAAGAGGTTTCAGGCATATTGATACAGCTACTATCTATGAAAATGAGGAAGAGATAGGACTCGCTATTCAAAAGTCTCCTATTTCTAGAAAAGAGATTTTTATTACAACTAAACTGTGGTTAGATTGCCTTGAAGAAAAGGGAGTTGTAAAAAGTTTACAAAGCAGTTTAAAAAAACTTAAAACAAACTATATAGATCTTCTTTTAATTCATTGGTATAATCCTAAGGTAGATTTGAAAGAGACTTTAACAACTTTAAGTCAGCTACAAAAAGAGAAAAAGGTACATCATATAGGTGTGAGTAATTTTACTTGTGACCTTTTAAAAGAGGCAAAAAAAATAGCTCCTCAAATAATAACCAATCAAGTAGAATATCATCCTCTTTTATCTCAAAGAAAATTATTAACTCTGATAGAAAGTGAATTTTCAGATATATTTTTAACCGCTTATAGTCCTTTAATCCGAGGAAAAATAAATCAGATTCAGCAGGTTGTAAAGATAGCTGAAAAATACAATAAAACCCCTAGTCAAGTTGCTTTGAAATGGTTAATAGATCAAAAAAATGTTGTTGTTATTTTTAAGTCAAGTAACAAAGATCATATAGATAAAAATAAGGATATCTTTGATTTTGAATTAGAAAAAGAAGATCAAGAAAAACTCTTTCGCTTAAATAAAAATAATCAAAGAGTCATTAATCCTCCTTTTGCTCCCGAGTGGGATAATTAGATTTTTCTATTGTTTTTTTTTAATTATGTGATAATCAGTCAGTTGTGTTTCAAGCTGTATCTGTAGGAATTTTAATAAAAGATCATAAAGTTTTATTAGGTCTTAGGAAATTTGAGGAGGTTTGGGAATTTCCAGGAGGCAGTGTAAAAAAAGGAGAGCAACCTGAGGAAACTCTGATCAGGGAATTTCAAGAGGAGCTGGACATTCAAATTAAAGAGTATGAACTAGCTAATTCTTTTTGTTATTATAAATATAAAAGTCGTATTATAGTTCTTTTTTATGTCACAAAATGGGAAGGAGAGATAAAGAAAAACTGTCATACAGATCTAAAATGGTTTTCTTTCAAAGAGTGTAAGAAATATAAAGTACCAAATATCAATCCAGAGTTATTGAATCGTATTTTAAAAATTCTTTCTAAAAAAATAGAAATTAAAGTAAAAAAATAAAATTGAATAGAATTTAAAAATTAATGTATAAAAATCTTTTGTAAATTGTTTGTGTTCTTATTTTTTTCAAATTAGAAATTGACCATAAAAAAAGAAAAAGTAAGGAAAGAAATAAAGAAACTTTGAATAAAAAAATAAAACCATGCTTTCATGGTTTTATAATCGGTTTTTTAAAGTTTTGGTTTAATTTTTTTTTCAAAACGACAAGAAAATAGTAAATCCTATGTTATCCTTATTCTAAAAAAGAATCAAAGCTATAAATTCTTATTTAAAGAGGTGGGATTTAAACCAGATTTTTTTTTTAGCAGGAACTGTAATTTGTTGTTGGTTTTTAGGATTTTTTCCTATATAGGATTTTAGTTTTTTTACACCAAAAGTTCCAAATCCTCTTAATTCGATTCTTTTATCTTCCTTAAGAGCCTTTGTCATTTCTTCTATAATAGTATTGACATATAACGAGGCAACTTTAGTTTTGATATTATTTTTTTTTGCTAATTCCTCGATGAGTTTTGATCTTTTTTTCAAATGAGTGGATATTTCTTTCATAATTTTTTTTATAAATATTTTATAAAAAAAAATAAACTTTATTTTTTAAAAACTAGACTTCTTTTAGTGTACATATTCCTTAAGTTGATTGACCTTGTCTAATTTTTCCCATGTGAAATTATCTCCTTTTCTACCAAAATGACCATAAACAGCTGTTTTTTCATAATTACGATTTAAAAGATCTAAGTCTTTAATTATAAAGCTTGGTTTTAAGTTCCAGTGTTTAGAAATCAAATCAAGTTGATTTTGATTTTTTATTTGAGAGCTATTAAAATCATGAAAGTAAATACTAATAGGTTCAGGAGTGCCTATGGCATACGATATTTGAACCAAACATTTTTTAACCAAACCTGCTTTTACAAAATTTTTAGCAATATGACGAGCCGAATAAGCAGCAGAACGGTCTACTTTAGAAGGATCCTTACCAGAAAAAGCTCCTCCTCCATGAGATCCATGTCCTCCATAAGTATCTACGATGATTTTTCGCCCCGTTAAACCACAGTCTCCTTTAGGACCTCCTATAACAAATTGACCTCCTGAATTAACAATAATTTTTGTTTTATTTGTTAAGTATTTTTGTGGAATAGTCGTTTTTATTAATTCTTCATGGATAAATTCCTGTAAATTTTTTAAATTAAACTGAGGGTCATGTTGCGTAGATATAAGAATAGTGGAAACATCTTTAGGTTGATTGTCTTTGTATCTGACTGTGACTTGGCTTTTTGAATCAGGCCATATATCTTGTCTTTTTTTTCGAAGATAAGATAAATTTTCCATAAGTTTGTGAGCTAAATGAATGCTTAAAGGCATAGCCACTTCTGTTTCATCTGTAGCATAACCAAACATAATACCCTGATCACCCGCTCCTTGATTTTCTCCAGAACCTACTTTCTTTTTTATATCAGGACTTTGAGAGTGCAAAAGATTTTCTATAGAGCATTTATCATAATCCAAACCTTTAATGATGGAATCATATCCTACTTTTTTAATTGTATTTCTAGCTATTTTTATAACATCTATCTCAACTTGACTGTTTATTTCTCCACAAATAAAGACTTTTTTATGTGTTACAAGAACTTCACAAGCGACATGGCTGTAAGAATCTTTTTTTAAAAAAGCATCTAAAATGGCATCACTGATTTGATCAGCTAATTTATCTGGATGTCCCTCTGAAACAGATTCACTAGTAAAAAAAGTTTCCATACATTTCCCTTAAGTTCTTTTAGAATATTAAAAATTATTAATAAAGCTTTTTAACATCAGTGAAGCTTAGGGTTCAAGATAAAAATAAAATTACAAATAGAAGGTTCTTTTTATATGATAAATTGATGACTGTTTAACTTTTCATTTATAGAGAAATGGTTTCATTTATTAATTTTCTCTATTCCTTCTTGTTAAAAAAATTCCTCAACAAAATTTAAAGCTAAAGTTATAACCCCTAAAGCGAGAGCAAAGGTCTAAAAAATAAAATTTATAATGACAGGAATTTTAAAATTATTAATTCAAACTTTGAATTTTAGGGAATTTAGATAAACAAGACTATAGTCTATCAATATAATTTTTTACTTTCTTTTAGATTTTGATTTTAGTTAAAGTTATAAAACAACTGGTACTTTCAAACATGAAAAAAATTATCCTCTTTTTTTATATTTCGTTATTTGTTTTTTCTTTATCCTCTTGTAATTTTTTAAGAGGCGGAGAAGATGAATCAGAAGATGTGTTAGGAGAAGAAGATTATAGTGACGAGGAATCTGATGAATTTTTAGTAGAAGATGGAAGTTTGACGGGTGTAGATACAGAAAGTGAAGGTGAAGATTTTTCCTATACAGATGAAGAAGATTTTTTTGAAGAGGAAGATAGAGATGAAACAGATGAAAATAAAGGACTTTTTTCTTGGTTATTTTCTTCTTCTAAAAAATCAGAGGATGAAGAAGATGTCATGGATGACATAGATAGTGATGACACATCAGAAGAAGATTTTTTTCAAAGTAATGAGACCCAAGATTTAAGCACAAATGAAAGCGATCAAACTTACTTATCATCTGATGCTTCAAGTGTATCACCTGAGGTTTCCTCAAATGTATCGTCTGAGATCTCCTCAGATGCATCAACTAAGACTTCCTCAGATGCATCAACTAAGACTTCCTCAGATGTATCAACTAAGACTTCCTCAGATGTATCAACTAAGACTTCAAATCAAGTCAATCAAAAAAAGTCGCTCAATAAAATATTAAAATATCCTTATAAAAAGGAGGGTTTTTTAGTAAATGCAGTTTATATTGCAAGGGAAAATGAAGATTTAAAAAGTATTTCCAAAAAAATTTATAAGCAAGATAAAACTTCTGAACTTCTTGTTATTAATGCTCACTTAAAAAATCGTTCCTTAGTTGTAGGAGATAAAATATACTATAACTCTCCAAATCGCCCTAATGATAACAAAAGATTATTATTTTATTACGAAGATATTAATATTTCTCCTTCTTATCATCAAATTTCATCGGGAGAAAATATTAGAGATGTTGCCTATAAGCTTTTAGGACACCCTAACAGTTGGAAAGAGATTTGGGCTACTAATTTAGAACTGGAATCTAAAGGAGAAATTGCAGATAGTTTTACCATTTCTTATTGGACAGAAGATGAAAATGTAGCTACTGTCTCAGATTATAATAAAAGAACACAAGAATTAAAACCTCAAACAGAAGAAGAAAAAAAGGAAGAAAAAAATGAAAGGGACTTTTGGGAGGAAGAAGAAAAGACCACTTTTTTAGAAGAGTCTACAGAAAAAGATAATAACGAAAAAGATTTACCAAATGATCAAAAAAATAAAAGAGCATTTCTTCTAAAAATATTTACTAATAAGGTAATTTTAGGTGCTATTATTTTTATAATTTTGATGGGATTGATTTTTCGATTAATTTTAAAAAAGAAAAAACAAAGAGATTTTGATTATACAACAGTGTAATAAAAGATGTTTTTTAAAATTTTGGAAAATTATATATTTGACACCGCACAAATCTTATATCAACCTTTAAGTATAAGAATTTTGGAAACTTATTAAAGACAGAAAAAAGACAAAGTTTTAGTTCCTATGAGTTGCTTGAAAGGTTGTTAAATTTTTTAAAAAGACATCTAAAAAAAGCCGTAGGGCGTTTATCAATGTAAAGATTGTAGTAAAGAATTTTCGTTCAAACAGGAACAGTATTTGAGCAATCTCCTATAGTGCTTATATGATATTTATTTCAAATTTTAAAGAGCAAGATTTCAAGACTTTTTACCTGGATTTTTCTTAGACTGTTTTCTTCGATTTTTCCTTTTCTTTTTGTTTGGGTTATAGAAAGTATTCTTTTAAAGAAAATGGTAAATTCCTTATTCATATGTCTCTTTAGAAAGCTTGGCTTAGGGCAGGTTTGTTGATATCCTTTCCTGATAGAAGAGTTTCACTCTCAAATCTAAGGAAACTTTTTTCTCACCTAGATTTTCTATTGGAAGATTGCTGTCTAAAAATTCAAGACTTTGTTTCTTTTGAGTTTTTTCCTCTAACGTCTTGGATGTTAGGGTTTTTAATTTCTAAATTCAGAAATGTTTAGAAAATGGTTTAAAACACGTTTTAAGATCTCTGGTTTGTCTACAAAGAATTTTTTAAAGACGACATCTCTTGTCATCCGGACATAGTTTTTTTGTTGTTTTATTTTAATCTCCTGATTTTAGGGATTTGTTTTTTTACATCAATTTAAACTTTAATACTTGATAATTAACAGAGTGTAAAACGCATTTCAAACTTTTTATATTAATTTAGACTTATTATATATTCTATAAATAGGGAGTTTAAGCTTACAGCTTTCAAATGAGCTGGCAAGTTTTAAAGAGCAAGCTTTAAGACTTCTTATAGGTATTTTTCTTAGCCTTTTTTGCTTTGAGTTTTATTTGAGTTATAGGAAAAGCGATAAATTCCTATTCATACGGCTCTTTTAAAACTTTATTCTGCGGTGTCAAATATATAATTCCCAAAATTTTTACATTTCATAAATAAAAATTTGACAACTCTCTTAAAAAAAGATAATGTTAATTATTAGGTCTTTATAGTTTATTTATCAATTAAGAAAACTCATAAAAGTATGTCTGATATAGAAAAAGATAAGTCTTCTAGGGCAGGTTTTTCAGCTTTAAAGCGTGATAAAAACCATTCTTATAAGTTTGGAAATGGGAAAAAGTCTAAAAATTATAGAAATAATAATTCTAGATCTAATCCAAATAAATTTAATGCTTCCAATGAAGCTATTTCAAGGGAAAATACAGCTCCTGTTGATCTTTCAAATATTACTCTGACGGAAGAAGAAAAAAAAGAATTAGATTTAAAGAATTTAAGATCTAAGGATATTCATTCTCTAAGTAAGTTAGCTAAAAAGTTAAAAATAGAAAATCCAGGTAGCATGACTCGTCAGGATATTGTCTTTGAGATTTTAAAAAGAGCGGGACAACTGGGTGATATTTTAGGAAGTGGTGTGTTAGAAGTTCTCTCTGATGGTTATGGTTTTCTTCGATCTCCTGATTATAATTACTTTCCAGCTATTGATGATATTTATGTCAGTCCTTCTCAAGTTAAAAGATGGGGTCTGAAAAGTGGAGATACAATTAGTGGAACCATTCGTTCTCCTAATGAAGGGGAAAGATATTTTGCCCTTTTAAAGATTGATCAAGTGAATTTCAAAGCTCCTGAAAAAATTCGTGATAAAAATCTTTTTGATAACTTAACACCTCTTTATCCTCAAGAACGTTTTTCTTTAGAGTGGAAACCTACAGATTTTACAACTCGTATTGTTGATCTCATGGCTCCTTTAGGAAAGGGGCAAAGAGCTTTGATTGTAGCTCCTCCTAGAACAGGTAAAACAATGCTTTTGCAAAATATAGCAAATGCTATTTCAACAAATCATCCTGAAGTGATTTTGATAGTTTTACTTATTGATGAAAGACCGGAGGAAGTCACAGATATGTCTCGTAATGTTAAGGGAGAAGTTGTCTCTTCTACTTTTGATGAACCTCCTCATCGTCATGTTCAAGTTGCAGAAATGGTTATTGAGAAAGCAAAAAGGTTAGTTGAAAATAAATATGATGTCGTTATACTTTTAGATTCCATTACCAGATTAGCAAGAGCTTATAATACAGTGATACCTCCTTCAGGTAAAATTTTAACAGGAGGAGTGGATTCAAATGCTCTTCATAAACCTAAAAGGTTTTTTGGAGCCGCTCGGAACATTGAAGAAGGGGGAAGTTTAACAATTGTTGCTACAGCTTTAGTAGATACAGGCTCTAGAATGGATGAAGTTATTTTTGAGGAATTTAAGGGAACAGGAAATTCAGAAATTCAACTGGATAGAAAACCTATGGAAAAACGAATTTTTCCTTGCATGGACATTAATAAATCAGGAACTAGAAAAGAAGATCTTTTAATTGTAAAAAAAGAACTGGATCGTTTATTTATCTTAAGAAAAGTTTTAGCACCTATGAATGTTGTAGATAGTTTAGAATTTTTAATTGATAAAATGAAAACAACAAAGACAAATAAAGATTTTTTAGAAAGTATGAGTCAATGATCTTTAAGGATTGAATGTTATTAAAAATAAAATATGATAAATCGTTTCTTTGAAATTAAAAAAGAGTATTATAAACTCAAAGAAAAATTAAATGATCCCAGCCAATTTAAAAAAATCCAAGACTTTTCTCTTTTAAGTCAGGAGTTTCACAAATTAGAAAAAACCTATTTTTTGATTGAAGAATATGAAAAGATAAAAAATCAGATTCAAAGTAATAAAAAACTTCTTAAAGAAGAATCCGAAGAAGAGTTAATATTGTTAGCTAAGGAAGAAAATCAAAATCTTATAAAAGAATTGGAACAAAAAGAGCAGGAGTTAAAAAGGAAGTTTTTACCTGAAGACCCCAATGATAAAAAAAATGTTATTTTAGAAATAAGAGCCGGAGCGGGAGGTGATGAAGCCTCTCTTTTTGTGCAAGATTTGTTTTTAGCTTATAGTGCTTATGCAGAATCTCGCTCTTGGAAATTTGAGCTTATTTCAGCTTCTAAAGGTAATTTAGGTGGCTATAAAGAAATTATAGTAAATGTAAGTGGCTTTAGGGTTTATAGTTTTTTAAAATATGAGTCAGGAGTTCATCGAGTCCAAAGAGTTCCTAAAACAGAATCTCAAGGTCGCATTCATACTTCTACAATTACAGTTGTTGTGTTACCAGAGGTAGATCCTGTTCTTATAAAAATAGATCCTTCGGAAATTAGAATGGATGTATGTCGTTCAAGTGGAGCGGGAGGACAGCATGTCAACACAACCGATTCCGCTGTAAGATTGGTGCATTTACCTACAAAAATTACAGTTTATTGTCAGCAGGAAAAATCACAACATGCTAATAAAGAAAGAGCTTTTAAAATTCTTTATGCTCGTTTATTTGATTTTCAAACTCAAAAGAAAAGACAAGAAGAGTCTCAAAAAAGACAAGATCAAATGGGAACAGGGAATCGTTCTCAAAGAATCAGGACTTATAACTTTCCTCAATCTCGTTTAACAGATCACCGTATTCCTATTACTAAAAAAAATCTTTCTCAAATTATGGAAGGAGATTTTGAAGATTTATTTTCTTCTATAAATTTACACTATCAAAATTTAGCTCTTAAACAAATCGGTTAAAAAAAGAGCTTTCATAAGATGCAAGCAGAATATCTTCTTCAAAAAGCTAAAAGGGAATTGATGAAAGTATCTTCTCAACCTTATCAAGAAAGTTTATGGCTTTTATCTCATCTCTTAAATGAAAAAAAGAGTTTTAGTCATGAAAATGAAATTCTTCAAAAAATTTATTTAGGTCAAATTAAAATCACAGAGAAACAAGAACAGATTTTTTGGGATAAAATTCAAAGAAGAAAAAATAATTATCCCTTAGATTATTTATTAGAAAGGAAACATTTTTTAAATCATAGTTTTTATATTCAACCGGGAGTTTTTATTCCAAGGAAAGAAACAGAAGTTTTAGTTACAAAAATTTTTAAACAATATCCTCAAAATCAAGCTTTAAAAATCATGGATTGGGGAGCAGGAGTAGGAACAATTGCTCTTTCTTTACTTGCTTATTTTTTTAAATCAGAATGTTTTGTCGTTGATATTCATGAAAAATCTTTAGACTGTTTAAAAAAAAATAAAGATCTTTTTGGATTTAAAGATAGAGTCTTTATTTTGAAAGAAGATGTCTCTCATCTTAAAAAAGAAAATTTTATAAAATCTGTAGATTTGATTGTAGCTAACCCTCCTTATATAGATCCAAAAGATGAAAAACTTCATTCTCAGGTTTATTGGTTTGAGCCTTGTGTGGCTTTGTTTTCAGATCAAAAAGGGATGGGGCATATTTATTCTTGGTTTTATCAAGCCCTAGATTTTTTAAAGTCAGGAGCTTATTATGCTTTTGAATTCGGTTGGAATCAGTCTCAACTCGTGAGAGATTTTTTAAAGACTCAAAAAAATATTTCTTATGAAATTTTAAAAGATTCTCTAACTTATGACCGTGTAGCTTTCGTTTGTAAGAGATGAGAGTACTCTTTAACTCCTGAAAAAGTTTTTCTGTGTATAGGACAAGGACCATATTTTTTAAGGGCTGATTTATGTGAAGGAACAGGATAACCTTTATGTTTATTGAATCCATAATATGGATAAATCTTATTATAGTTAGATAAAATTTGATCTCTGTTTGTTTTCGCTAAGATGCTAGCTGCTGAAATAGGGCTATAGATTTGATCTCCTTTAACAAAACAACTTTGTGTAAATTGAGTTAAGCCTGGAATTTTAAAAGAGCCATCAATTAAAAGATGTCCTGATTTTATTTTGAGTTTATTTACAGCTCTTTTCATAGCTAAAAGGGAGGCTTTATGAATATTGAATCTTTCAATTTCTTTTGCACTACTGATTCCAATCGCATAAAAGTGATTTTTCTTAATTTGCAGAGTTGCTTTTTCTCTTTGTTTTGCTGTCAAAGATTTTGAATCTTTAAAATCTTCTGGAAATTTTAAAATAACAGCTCCTGCAACGACAGGTCCTGCCAAACACCCCCGACCGACTTCATCAACTCCAACAACAGGCTGTGGTTTAAAAGACATCCAATTCTTTAACATTTTAGATAAATTCCTAGAAATTAAGGCTTTACAAATAAGAATATAACATTTAAAAAATAGTATTAAAAGAAAAATTAAAGATAATTTTAACAGGAGAAAGTTGTGCAGGAATACCAAAAAAAATTACCTCTGCTTTTCAAAGAAATTAAAAAAGTAATTATAGGTCAAGATGAGATGATTCAAGGCCTTTTAATTGGTCTTTTTACAGAGGGACATGTTTTAATAGAAGGACTTCCAGGACTAGCTAAGACCTTGTCTGTCTCCACTATGGCTCAAGCTGTTTCTTTAAATTTTCAAAGAATCCAATTCACCCCTGATCTCCTTCCCTCTGATATTATTGGAACTATGATTTTTCATTCCGGACAGGCAGAGTTTATGACCAAGCAAGGTCCTATTTTTACAAATATTTTATTAGCTGATGAAATTAACCGAGCTCCTTCTAAAGTGCAAAGTGCTTTGTTAGAAGCTATGGAAGAAAAACAGGTAACCATTGGAGAAAAAAGTTATGCTCTTCCGTCTCCTTTCTTAGTCTTAGCAACACAAAATCCTATTGAACAAGAGGGAACTTTTCCTTTACCAGAAGCTCAAAGAGACCGTTTTTTATTTAAAATAAAAGTAGATTATCCTAAAGAAGAGGAAGAAATATCTATTCTTCAATTAAGTCTTCAGGAGTCGAATCAAAAAGAAGTGGATTCTGTTTTTAGTCCTATAGATATATTTAATATCAAAAATGATATAAAAAAAGTTCATTTAGATAAAAGAGTTCAAAAATATATTGTGGATTTAGTTTTAGCTACTCGATTTCCGAAAAATTATGGTTTTCCCGAATTAGAATCTTTAATTGCTATTGGTGCTTCTCCTAGAGCGACTGTCAATTTTCCTAAAGCAACGAAGGCTTTAGCTTACCTAGAAGGAAGAAATTTTGTTTCTATTGATGATGTGAAAAGATTAGCTCCTTCTATTTTAAGACATCGTTTGATTTTGTCTTATGAAGCTCAAGCTGAAGAGATCACAGAAGAAAAAGTGATTCATAAACTTTTGAAAGATTTAGAGGTTCAAATTGGATAAAGAATTGATGAAAAAAGTGAAACAAATTGATATTCGTTTAAGGCGAAAAGTTCATTCTTTGTTTTCAGGGGCTTACCGCTCTTCCATTAAGGGACAGGGTATGGTTTTTTCTCACGTAAGAGAGTATGTTCCTGGTGATGATATCCGTTCTATGGCATGGAATCTGACTGCAAAAATGTCAAAACCTTATGTCAAGCTTTTTGAAGAAGATAAGCACAGTCAAATACTTCTTGTTTTAGATATTAGCTCTTCTATGGATTTTGGTGTAGGACAAAGTAATAAAAGGTCAGTTCTTGAAAATCTAAGTTCTCTTTTAGCTTTTTGTGCTTTAAAAAACAAAGATCTTTTAGGTTTGTTACTTTTTTCTTCTGATATAGATCTTTATCTTCCTCCTAAAAAAGGTAAAACTCATATTTTTCATGTCGTTAGGCAAATCTGTGGATTTCAAAAAAACAAATCTCATTTTACAGATCTTAACAAAGCTCTTAGTTTTTTATATAAAGTTTTAAATAAGAGGACTCAGATCTTTATCTTTAGTGATTTTTTAAATTCTTCTCCCTTTGAAAGGGCTTTAAGAAATTTAGAAAGAAAACATGAAATAGTGAATTTTGTTATTTATGATTTATTTGAAGAATCTATTCCTTCTCTAGGTTTAGTTGATCTAGAAGATCTAGAAACAGGAGAGCTAAAGACTTTAGATTTTTCTTTTAGAAGTAAATCTATTAATTCTGATTTAAAAGAAAGTAGAGAACTAAGAGAAAAACAATTTAAAAAAAGCCAATCAGAAAGAGTTCTTATAAAATGTCAAGATGATATTTATAGACCTTTGATTTCTTTTTTTAAAAAAAGATCTCTTTTTAATTCATAAAAATTTATGGAGAATACTTGGTTTTGTCAATTTCAACAGCTTCCAAAATCCCTGACAGTGGGAGACATACTATTTTTGAATTGTGAGGGGTCCTTAAAAAAATCTTTTAATCAAGAAAGCTTGCAGATTGAATTTTTAAATCCAGAAGAAAAATACTCCTTAGTCCTTTTAGATGTTTTGAAACAAGAAGAAGGTTTTTTAAGTTTAAAAGTTACGTCGTATCAAACAGGCTTGTTTCAAAAAACCTTTTATATAAGTGATGGAAAGGAATCTGTTAAAGTGGAAAATGTATCTTTTGAGGTGCAGTCTCTTTTAACAGATAAGGACAAGCAGGCTCAGGGACCTTTTGGGCCTTTTTTAAGTTATTCCTCTTACATGATATTTTTTATATTTTTTATACTTTGTTTTATATCAGGACTTTCTGTTTTCTTTTATCGTTTTTTTAAAAGAACTAGATTTGTAAAAAAGATATTTAAACGAAAAAGTTATTTAAATCCGTCTAAAGCTTTTGTTTTAAAATTAAGAAAAGATTCTGACAGTTTAAAAGATCTCTTTGAAAATTTAGAAGAAGGATTTAAGACTTTTTTAGAAGATCGTTTTTTGATTCCAGTATCTCATCAAAAAGATAAGAAAATCCTAAAGCTTTTAAAAAGGTACCATCCTTTTGTTTATAAAGAATCAAAATTTTCTATAAAACAAGTTTTAAATGAATTTGCTTTGATGGATAAAAGCAATTTAGATTATAAGTCTTATCTTAAACTTAAGAAAATATGTCAAAATTTAGTGTTTTCTCTTGAGGATAAAATATGATGTTTTCTTTTCATTGGTATAGCCCATGGGTCTTTATTTTATTTTTACCTCTGACTTTAGTTTGTTTATTTATTTTATTTAGAAAAAAGAAAGCCTCTTTACTTTACAGTGATTTAAAAGTCTTTTCACGGCGAGCAGGTTCTTTTCGTGAACAACTCCTCCTTCTCCCTTTGATTTTAAAAATTTTATCCCTTGTTTTTATAATATTGGCTTTAGCTAGACCTCAAACGATAGAATCAGTGTCTCGGCAAGATCAAGAAGGTTTAGATATTATGATTGTTATGGATATTTCTTTAAGTATGTTAATAGAAGATATGGGACCTTCTATTACACGTTTATCGGTTTCTAAAAGTGTGGTTAAAAAATTTATACAGGGACGAATTTTAGATCGTATGGGATTGATTGTTTTTTCAGGAGAATCCTTTACAAAAGTTCCTTTAACTTATGATCATGGCTTGCTTAAAGAAAATTTAGAAAAATTAGATGTTATTTTTTCTATAAAGCAGGGGACAGCTATTGGAGTTGCTTTAGCTAATGCGGTCGCTCGCTTAAAATCTTCCCCAGAAAAAAGTCGAATCATTATTTTTTTAACTGATGGGGAAAATAATACAGGATTTATTGATCCTGAAACAGCTTTAGATCTAGCTAAGCAAAACAAGATTAAAATTTACACTGTTGGTTTAGGAAAAAGAAGTGGGACCTTTATTATCAATTATCCAGGTAGAGATCCTTTAGGAAGGTCTATTCCTATAAAAAGTAGAGTTGTAAGTCGTATAAATAAACCGCTTATGGAAAAAATATCTAAAGAAACTGGCGGGAAATTTTTTATGGCAAGTAGCTTAAAATCTTTAGAAAGGATTTTTGAGCAAATTGATAAATTAGAAACTTATGAAATTAAAATAGATAGTTTTAATTTATATCATGAATATTTTGAATCTTTTTTGTGGTCAGCTTTTTTTCTTTATATAATGTCTGTTTTTTTATCCCTGACTTTACTTTTTAGAGGAGTGTAGATATGCTATTTAAGCATCCTGAGTTTTTTTACTATTTTATAGTTTTAGTTTTTTTTATATTTTTAGCAATTTTTCGTTTTTCCAGAAGAAAAAAACAAGTTCAAAAATGGTTAGGGAAACAAAGTCTTTTTTTGAAATCTTCTGTGAGTGACTTTAAACGTTTTTTAAAGTTTATTTTAGAATTGATCGTTTTATCTTTTCTTATTTTAGCTTTAGCTCGATTCCAAGGGGAAGGAGAAAAAATAGAAATCTCTAAGAGACAAAGTTCCCTTCTTCTTATGTTAGATGTCTCTCATAGTATGTTGGCTGAAGATATCCCTCCAAGTCGTTTAGATTTTGCAAAAAAAGAACTGTCTCGTTGGATTGAATTGTCTTGGGGAGAACAGATAGCTTTAGGAGTTTTTGCAAATTCTGCTGTGTTAATTAGCCCTTTTACTTCTGACCTCTCTGCTGTTAAGTCTTATTTAGAAGATATTTCTCCAGAATATCTCAGTCATCAAGGCACAGACTTTAGAAAACTTTTTCAATTTGTTGGTCGTTTCTTCAAAAAACAAAGAGATATCAAGGTTAAGGTTGTTGTTATTGTTTCCGATGGAGAAGATCATTCTTCTCAAATAGAAAAAGAGGTGAAAGCTTTATTGAAAGATCAAAACATTCGTGTTTTTACTTTGTCTGTTGGAACAAAAAAAGGAGGGATTATACCTCTTAGAGATTACACACAAAAAGTGAGAGAATATAAAAAAGATCGGAGTGGGAATTTAGTTATTAGCAAGCTTAATCCTGAGTTTTTAAAGAATTTATCAAAATGGGGAAAAGGGGCTTACTATAATCTTGATTATGGAACTTTAGCGATTGAAAAATTAAAAAAGGATTTAAATTTATTAGAAAAACAGATTTTTGATTCTTATGAAGATGTTAAAAAAACAGAATTCTATCAATGGTTTTTGGGAGTAGCCTTTCTTGTTGCTTTAATAGAGTTAATTTTAACAGAGTATAAAAAGAAAAAAGGATATAAAAAATGAAAAGATATAAAGTTTTTTCCATTTTTGAATATCTGTTTTTATTTGTTTTTTTTATTTTATCTGTAACCATGTTGTATTTAAACCGAGAAGATTTAAATTTTAAAACTCATCAGGCTTTTGAAAATAAGCAATTTGAGTTAGCTCAGAAATATTTAAATGAATCTATTAAAAAAGAACCCACTTATCTTTTTCATTATTTGAATTTAGCTCTGAGTTATGATTTCTTAAAACAGATTAATAAAGCAGAAGAAATTTATGAAGTCGCCTCTTCAAAATCATTTCTTAAAAATCCTAATATTTTTTATGTTTATTTTAACAGAGCTGAATTTTATTCTCGTTTAGGAGCTGAACTTGATCAAGCTCTTAAATTTTATCAAAAAGCTCTTGAGTTGAATTATAAATCCGAAGTGATTAAAAAAAACATAGAATGGCTTTTTAAGAAATCAAATAATCAAAAGGACTCTTCAAACAAGAATGAAGAAGAAAAAAAACAAGACGATTTAAATCAAAAACAGGAATTGTCTAAAAAGAATCAGGAAGGAAAAAAACAAGAGGGAGAGGAAAAAATAGAAGAAAATGAAGTTATGGAACAAGGGAAAAAAGACGCTCAAAAGAATCAAAAAAGTCCTTCTGAAAACTTGTCAAAAGATCAAAATTCTTATAAAAGCCAGGAAGGGAAAAGTTTAGAAGAAAAAGCTATTTTAGAGGAGATTCAAAAACAAGAAAATAAAGTAAGATCTGAATTTTATAAACAAAAAGAATCTTTTGGAAGTAAGACAGATAAGAGTTGGTAAGATGCATTTTTTTTTATTTTTTTTTATTTCTTTTTATGTTCAAGCTTTAGAATTTAAATCTTTTGTAGATAAAACTGAAATTGGTTTGAATGAAACTTTTAATTTGGTTTTAGAAATTCAAACGGATAAAAATTTTCCTCGTGATATCTCAGCTCCTAAGGTGTTTCATTTAAAAGACTTTCATTTTTTAAATGAGTCTCTTTCTAAGCAAAGTTCTATTTCAATTATCAATGGTCAAAGGAATCAGATGAGATCAGTTATAAAAAAATATCGTCTTCAAGCAAAAGCTTTAGGGGATTTTCAAATACCCTCTCTTAAAGTGAATGTGGATGGACAAACTTTTCGAACTCAAACTTTTAAGATTAAAGTTTTAGCTGATAAAAAACCTAGCCCTAAAGCTCCTAACAATTTTTTTTCATTTCCTGGCTTTTCACAGCCTTTTAATCCCTTCGATTTTCCAGATTCTCTTAAGGAAGGGGATTTTAAATTAAATTTAGAGTTGAGTAAAAATAAAGTGTATAAATCGGAATTGGTCAGAGCGGATTGGTTTTTACTTTTTACTTCAAAAATGCCTCGTTATGAGTTAAATCCCTCTCTTCCTCTTCAGGGATTTTGGAAAGAAAAAGTAGCTAATAGTAAAGCTATTGTAGGGGAAAAAGTCATAGGCAATACTCTTTACAGAAAGCAGTCTATTCATAGTCTTTGGCTTTTTCCTTTAAAAACAGGAACTTTAAAGATAGACCCTTATTCTATTCAATTGTTTTCAGGCCTTTCCTTTCAAAGTCAAACTTTATCAGCAAAAAGAAAAACCATTCGAGTGAAAGAATTGCCTTTAGAGGGAAAAGATTCTACTTTCACGGGAGCTGTCGGTCAGTTTAAAGTTGATTTTATTTTGGAAAAAAAAGATTTGATTTTAAATCAACCTTTTTCTTTTAAAATCCGTTTTAAAGGTTCAGGACACCCTCGTTTTATTCAGCTTCCTTCTTTGTCTTTTCCTACCTATTTGCAAGCTTATGATCCTATTCAAAAGTCAAATTTCACAGATCAAGGAATAGGAAGTAAGGAATTTGAAATTGTTTTAGTTCCTAAAAAAGAAGGTTCTTTTAAATTCCCTTATTTTACACTGAGTACTTTTGATCCACAAAAAGAACAATATATTAGGCATAAATCTCCAAAGTTTGAAGTCCTAGTTAAAAGAGATTCTCAGTTCAGCTCTCAAAGTAACTCTCAAACTTTTTTTAAACTAAATGAGTCTGATAACACATCAGAGAATCTTTTAAATTTATCTCGTTTCAATTGGCCTTCCTTTATAAATTATAAAAATCTCCGTTATTTTTTTATAAAATACTTTCTTGTTTGTTGTTTGATTTTGATTTTTATTAAAATAAAACAATCTTTTAAAAACAAAAAACAAAGTATTAAAAAAAAGTTTTATATCAAATTAAAAGATATAGAAAAGCTTTTAAATAAAAAAGATTGGAAGTCTGCTTGTATTGAAATGATACAGTGGAATGTTTTTATTTTATCTTCTTTTCAGGTTAAGGAGAATTCCTCTCATTGGAGGCAAATTTTGCTAGATATACCCTCTAGCCTAGATAAAAGATATACCAGAGAGTTTGAACAGCTTTTTACGGATTTAGAAAAATTAAGTTTTTCTTCTCAAAATCAAGAAGAAACTCAAAATGTAAAGCAAGTTAAAAATTTATTTGAAAAAACAAAGTTTTTATCTAAAGAGATACTTTCCCATTATCCTTCTTAAAAAAAATGAGGTTTTTATCTTATTTTTATAAAAAATTTTAATTTCTATTTAAGGATTTAGGATAAGGACAATTTTTATGTAAAAAACAAATCGAACAGTGAGTTTTTCGTGCAGTGCAGATTTTACGGCCATGTTCTATGAACCAATGAGAAAATATAATCCAGTATTTTTTAGGAATAAGAGTTTCTAGTTTTTTTTCAATCTGTTGAACGCTTTTTGTTTCAACTAAAGCCATTCTTTGAGAAAGCCTTTTAACATGAGTGTCCACTACTACGCCTGAGGGGATATGGAAAGCATTTCCCATCACAACATGAGCTGTTTTATTTCCTACTCCAGGAAGCTCTGTAAGTTGTTTAAAATTTTTAGGGACAATTCCCTTATGTTCTTTTTCCAGTTTTAATCCTGTTTCTTTTAAATGACGGGCTTTATTTCTGAAAAAACCCGTAGACTTTATGTCTTGTTCTAGCTCTGGGAGTTTAGATTGGGCATAATCTTTAGCGGTTTTGTATTTTTTAAAAAGCTTTTGTGTGACTTGATTGACTCTTTTATCTGTACACTGGGCACTTAGTTGAGTTGCTACTAAGAGTTCTAAAGGGTTTGTAAAATTTAAAGCACAATGAGCTGTAGGATAATTTTTTTTTAATAAAAATAAAATTTTTTTGATACGTTGTTTTTTTCTCTCTAAGCTTTCAATCATTTTAACAGGAAAATTTAAATATCAATTTAAGAAGAAGTGTCTTGGTTCTTACTAGTTTCTTCAGGCTTTTGTTTTTCACCAAACCATCTTTTTATAAGATTTAATAGAACGTTTTGAGATTTGTTTTTTACTCTTTGATTGGTAGGTTTTCTTTCTTTCTTTTGTGGGTTTGAGGATTGAATTTGTTCTTGAGCAGGTTTTCTATTCTTTAGAATGTCTTGAGCTATGTGAGAAGGAGAAATTGGTTTTCCTCTGTGCATTTCTAAAATGTAATAATTCGCGACTTCTCTTGAAATTTCTATATTGGCATCTGCTATTTTCTGTAAAGCCTTCGTGCTTTCTGGTTTATTGATGCCCTTTAAAAGAGTGTTGCTGTTTTCTATGATATAAATAAGGCTGACTTGCTCGCTCAGATTTCTTGCAGGAATAGCACTTAGTGTTTCTTCTACAACGTCCTTAAAAACAGTTATAAAAGGTTGGTAATTTGTGATTTCATTTTGAAGCATCAACGTGAGAGAAGATAACACCTGATCGGTGTTAGGTCTTTGTAAAAGGAGTTTAAAAGTTTCTTTGAGCTTTTCGACAGCTTCGTCTACTCCCTCATTAGGATTGGTTTTAGATATTTCTTCTTTTGATTTTAGAATGGAATTTTGAATAATCTGTCTCATTTCTTCATAATCTTTAACAGATAACATTTTAGAGTTATACTGAATGCCTGAAGCTAATAAAGGGAGGTGATAGAGTAAAATAAGAATCTTTAAAAATTTCACTAAATCAGATTCTACATAACTTTATAAAAAAAATAAAGAAAAAAATTGCTCTCTCTTAAAAAATAAGGTATATTTGGTTTAATTTTTAACTAGGAGGTAAAAATGAAAACTTTTCAAATTATAGCTTTAGTAATAGGTTCTTCTATTGTGACTTTTGTTATAACTGTTCTATTTACAATCAATATGGTTTCTATTACACCAGAAAATTTATCTAAAGTTATAAAAGAAGATCCTTTGCTTTTTTTAACAACAATTCAAGAAACAGCTAAGTTAGCAGATGAAAAAAGACAAAAAAAACAACTCGCAGAAGAGATGAAAAATCCAAAACAAATAGAAACAAAAGGACGTGTTGTTTTTGGACCTGAAAATGCTCCTGTAACAATTGTAAAATTTTCTGATTTTCAATGTGGTTATTGTGCTAGAGCTGCAAAAAATATGGCTAGTTTAAGAAAAAAGCATGAAGGAAAGCTGAGATTGGTTTATAGACATTTTCCCTTGAGAGGACATCCTTTTGCTAAACCCACTGCGGAGTATTTTGAAGCTGTTGCTCTTATCAGTCATGATAAAGCTAGAGAATTTCATGATGAGATTTTTTATAATTTTCCACTTTATGCTAGACTCAGTGAGGAAAAAGAAATCAATGAAGCTATTGATTCTATTCTAGAAAAAATTGGTTTGAATAAATCAGATGTTGAAGAAAATTTAGAAGAAGCCAAAAAGGTTGTTTCTGCAGATCTTGAAGAAGTTGAGAAATTAAATTTACAAGGAACTCCCAGTTTTTTTGTTAATGGAGTGAGTGCAAAAAATATAAGGATAGAAGAGCTTATTGAAAAATTTATTAAATAGAAAAAGAAATTCGTCTTACAAGCAAGCCCAAGGCTTGGCTCTTAATATAGTTTTGAATTGAAATTCTAGTAAAACAGTATTAAATAAGCTTTTTTATACATATAAATAGAAAATAATTTTCCTAAATTATAGCTTTTATATCTTTAGAACAATAAAGATTTTCTAAAAAAAGAGAATATTTCTAAAATTAGAAGACTAGATTTTCTAAGAATTCTTCTTTAATTTTTCAATTTCTTCTTTAGAAAAACCTGTAATTTTAGAAATAAAAGCCATCTCTACTTTTTCTTTCAGCATATTTAAAACGATTTCTTGCTTTTATAGATTCTCTCACATTTTCCATAATCCCTCCTTCTGTTAATATCCCTTCTTTTATAAGAAGCTTCTCAGTTGCTCCCCATATCTTCATTATATCCGTATTCCCTCTCAAATACTCTAGTATGATTAATTCTACTCTCCTTCTTGCTTCCTTACTTAAATCCTTTATTACTTTTTTAAATCCTGAACAGGCCTCTAACACCTTTAAAGGAGAGATATTCTTCTTTAAATCTCATCTAATAACTTTATAACTCCATACCATCTTTGTCCCTTCTCTTATCCCCGAATCCTTCGTGTTTATTACCCTTGGTTCATTTAACATACTCTTTCTTAATTCTCTAGGAATTTTTGAAAAAAAAGACTTAAAATCTTCTTCTTGAAGAGAGCCTTTCCATTTGAAAGGCTCTTTTCCATGATAAAAAAGCGATAGGTTGAATGTAGCTCTTTTGTTGAACAAAAACTTTCGAAATAAACATTGATAATCTAATAATTGGTTATAAAGGTTTTTATCATAAGCACTTTTATGTTCTAAAAGAATGAAAATTCTTAATCTTATTTTGGGAAAATCTTTGAAAGAAAGGGATAAAACAAGATTCGCTCTCTTGTCTTCAAATAACCCAGAATAAAATTAGGGGTTGAAAGCTTTTCTAGAAGAATCTATAATTTCTTAAAGAATTCAAATAAATACAAGGTCTTTTAAGAAGAAAATTTTCATAATCTATACAAAATATCTCAATTAATTAAGGAGTTTGTTTCTAATAAAAATCAAAGAGTTTATATAATTTTTAATAAAAATGATTTCAGTGAAAAGACACATTAACAATGTTGTTAAATATCTTTTATATTTTTAGTAAATATTTTTATAAAAGTTATTCTCCAAACTGTGAAGGAATAAAGATTTTCTAAAAAATAAGAGAATATCTCTAAAATTTAGAAGACTAGATTTTTTAAGAATTCTTCTTTAATTTTTCAATTTCTTCTTTAGAAAAACCTGTTATTTTAGAAATAAAAGCTATCTCTACTTTTTCTTTCAGCATATTTAAAACGATTTCTTGCTGTCCTTCTTGTCGTCCTTCTTGCCGTCCTTCTTGCCGTCCTTCTTGTCGTCCTTCTTGTCGTCCTTCTTCTTTTATAGATTCTCTCACATTTTCCATAATCCCTCCTTCTGTTAATATCCCTTCTTTTATAAGAAGCTTCTCAGTTGCTCCCCATATCTTCATTATATC